>NZ_LOWY01000017.1:0-359739 GCF_001524185.1 Burkholderia sp. FL-7-2-10-S1-D7
GGCGTGTTCACGACGGTGCAGGACGTCGCGCAGACGGTGCTGTTCCTGTCGGCGTTCCCGAGCGCCGCGCTCACGGGTCAGTCGTTCATCGTCAGCCACGGCTGGTTCATGCAATAACGTCCTCGCCTCCCTGACGGGAGGCGATTCCCGCACCACGTCCATTCTCACGACTCGTGATGGCGTACCGTCGCTCGACGGTATGCCATCCTTCTCCGCCGTGTACGGCGGGATTTCTCGGAGCAACTGATGAAACCGCACGCGCGTACAGAAAAGCAGGCCGTCGATGCGGCGGACCTGCAACACGAAGCCGGCGCGCCGGCCGCTGCGCGGTCGCTGCCATACGAAACGATCGCGCTCGTCCTGCAGGGCGGCGGCGCGCTCGGCGCGTATCAGGCCGGCGTGTTCGAAGGGCTGCACGAAGCCGGCGTTCCGCTCGACTGGATCGCCGGCATCTCGATCGGCGCACTCAACACCGCGCTGATCGCCGGCAATGCGCCCGAACATCGCGTCGAGCGGCTGCGCGAATTCTGGGAAACGATCTGCCGGCCGGCATTCTTTCCCGCCATTCCGGCCGCGTTCGAGTTCGCACTGTTCAACAGCGTCGACCAGATCCGCACGTTCTTCACCGCGTCGCAGGCCGCGAGCGCGATGATGCAGGGCCAGCAGGGCTTCTTCGTGCCGCGCTTGCCGCCGCCGCTGCCGGGCGTGTCCGATCATCCGGAAAAGATCAGCTGGTACGACACGTCGCAGCTACGCGCGACGCTGCTCAGGCTGTGCGATTTCGACCGGATCAACTCGGGCGAGACGCGTGTGTCGGTCGGCGCGGTCAACGTCGGCACCGGCAACTTCGTGTACTTCGACAACTCGCGCATCCGCCTCGCGCCCGAGCACTTCATGGCGTCCGGCGCGCTGCCGCCCGCGTTCCCGCCGGTCGAGATCGACGGCGAGTACTACTGGGACGGCGGCGTCGTATCGAACACGCCGCTGATGGAAGTGCTGCGCGCGCGTCCGCGACGCGACACGCTCGCGTTCCAGGTCGACCTGTGGAGCGCACGCGGGCCGCTGCCGCGCACGATGGCCGACGTCGCGGAACGCACGAAAGACGTGCAGTATTCGAGCCGCACGCGTTTCGTCACCGACACGCTGCAGCGCGAACAGCGCTACCGCAACGTGCTGCGCCACGTGCTCGAGCAGGTGCCGGAGGAGCAGCGCAAGAACGACCCGTGGTGCGTAGAGGCTGAAGCGATGTCGAGCGGGAAGAAGTACAACATCCAGCACCTGATCTATCAGCAGAAGGCTTACGAGCACCACTACAAGGACTATCAGTTCGGTCTGTCGACGATGCGCGACCACTGGAGCGCGGGTCTCGACGACATCCGCAAGACGCTCGCGGTCAAGGACGGCCTCGCGCTGCCCACCAACGACGCAGGCTTCGTCACGCACGACATTCACCGCAGCCGGTAATGACGCGTGCGACGGACCGGCGCGCTGCCTGCGCCGGTCCGTCCTCCTTTCCGATTCGACATGCCGATTTTCATTGCACTGTTCGCGCTCATCGCCGTGGGATGGGGCGCGGTTCATCTGTTTCACGTCATCGCCGCGCAGTTCGGCCAGCCGGTCGCGATCGCGGCCGCCTTGCTCGCCGCCGCGATCCTGATCGCGCTGATCGCGTGGTGGATCAAGCGCCGTCGCGACATCGCACCGAACGCGAAGGAACAAGGCTGGACCCACGTCGTGCATCGCGAGTGGGGCGACGTGCGCGTGTCCGCGACGCAGGGGCTGCTGTGGCTGTCGCATGACGGTGCCGACGGCCGCTATACGTTGTCGCAGCTCGACGGCTGCGAAGCCGAGCCGATCGACGGCCGCTGGCATCTGGTCGTGCGTGTGCGCGACGCCGTACGCGGCGAATGGAAGCTGCCGATGATGGGCAAGCGCGATGCGCGGCGCTGGGCGCGCGTGCTGACGCTCGCGAAGGACAGCCGGCTATAACGAGCCGCTGACGCGTGCCGACGCCGGCACGACCGCGCGCGACGCCAGACGCCCGCTGCTTTCTAGCGCGCGCCGAGCGCCCATAACGCGTCGAGCACGTGCTGGGTCGACCGCTCGACCGGGCCAGCCCGATGCGCGATGCCCAGTTCGCGCCACAACGCCGGACGCAGCGGCCGCATGACGATGCGTGCATCCGGCAACGGAGCGCCCGCCTCGTGCGGCAGCAGCGTCGCGCCGTAGCCTGCAGCGACCAGACTCTTGATCGCATCGTTGTAGTTGAGTTCGATGCGCGGCTCGGGGCGGTGACCACCGAGCGCGAACCACTCCGTCGTGAGCCGCGACAGGCGGGTGGTCGCATCGTTGAGAATCAGCGGACGCGCGGCCAGATAGGCCGGCGTCACACGCGCCGGAAGCCGCCAGTCCGCAGGCAGAAAGGCCAGCACCGGATCGCGCCGCCACGCGCGGATCGAGAGCCCCGCGACCGCCGGCTGCGGCAGCGCCACCAGTCCGACGTCGAGCGTGCCCTGCGCAATGCGCGCCAGTGTGTCGTGCGACGTGAGCACGGCGATCTGAACATCGATGTCCGGATGCCGCTCGCGCAGCCGGGCCACCGCCTGCGGCAACAGATGGGCGATCGCCCCGGTCGATGCGCCGAGACGCACCCGCCCGGTCAGCCCCTGCACTTGTCGCTCCACGTCGTCGAGAGTCGACTCGACCTCGGCCAGCAGACGGCGCGCCCGCTCCACCAGCACCGCACCGATGGTCGACGGCTGCACGTTGCCGCGCGTGCGCGACAGCAACGGCGCACCGATGCGGCTTTCGAGTTCGGCGACATGAAGGCTGACCGTCGGCGGCGCAAGATGAAGCAGTTGCGCGGCGGCCACGAAGGATCCCTGGTCGGCGATCGCGACCAGCGTACGCAGTCGATCCAGACTGATCTCGCGCATTCCCACCTCTCGTTCAGAAAATCTGAATTTCACAATCAGGAAATTCAACTTTTCCTATTCTAGGCGTTCGATGGACGATACGGCTTTCCCGACATCCGAAGCGAGAAACGCGACCATCATGAGCCTCTCCACTGTCTACATCGACGGCGACCAAGGTACGACCGGCCTGCAGATCCACGCGCGCCTGCGGGATCGCACCGACCTGCGGCTCGTCACGCTGCCGGATGCCGAGCGCAAGAACCCCGCGCGGCGCGCCGAAGCGATCAACGCATCCGATATCGCGATTCTGTGTCTGCCCGACGCCGCCGCGCGCGAAGCAGTCGGCTTCATCCGGAATCCGGCGGTACGCGTGATCGACGCGAGCTCGGCCCATCGCACCGATCCGGAATGGGTCTACGGTTTTCCCGAGATGGCCCGCGGACATGCGCAGACGATCGCGCACGCGCGGCGCGTCACCAATCCGGGCTGCTATCCGACGGGCGCAATCGGCCTGCTCCGGCCGCTGCAACAAGCTGGCCTGCTGCCACGCGACTATCCGGCGAGCATCCATGCCGTGTCCGGTTACTCGGGCGGCGGCCGCACCGCCGTCGACGAATTCGAATCGAACGGGGCCGCACGCACGAAACCGCTGCAGGTCTACGGCCTCGCGCTCGCGCACAAGCACGTGCCCGAGATCCAGCTGCACGCCGGGCTCGCGCATCGTCCGCTGTTCGTGCCGGCTTACGGCGCCTATCCGCAAGGCATCGTGCTGACCGTGCCGATCGAGCTGCGCCTTCTCCCGGCCGGCGTGACCGGTGAGTTGCTGCATGCGTGTCTCGCGCACCATTACGCTGGCGCGCGCCACGTCGAGGTCACGCCGCTCGCGGAAACGCGCACGATCACGCATCTCGATCCGCAAGCGCTGAACGGTACGAACGACCTGCGGCTTGGCGTGTTCGTGAATGCCGAGCACGGCCAGGTGCTGCTCTCCGCCGTGTTCGACAATCTCGGCAAAGGGGCATCCGGCGCGGCCGTGCAGAACCTCGATCTCATGCTCGGTGCGGCGAAAGCGGCGTAAGCCTCAGGCGGCCATCATCATCGGCCGGCCCGGCGCATCGCGGCCGCCGGTGCGTCGGTGCCTGCGGCACGCTACCGGCTCGCGACGCGTTCGCGAGCCGTCAACGGGCGTTTGCCGACGCTTCTTGCATGCCCCCGTAAAAGCTCACCTTTGGCCGATTTCAGGCCGCATCGTCACCCGCCGCGGCATTCAACCCGGCAAGTGCCTCCGCGAGAAAATCGACGCACACGCGCACTTTCGCCGAAGCCGCGACGCGTTCGGGATACACCGCCCAGATGTTCGCCGGCTGAATTACATCCGCCAGCACGCGGCGCAGCGCGCCGCGTTCGATCAGCGGCCCCGCTTCCCAGATCGAGCGCAGCACGATCCCGCGCCCGGCCAGCGCCCATTGCACGGCCACCTCGCCGTGGTTCGTCGACAGCGCGCCGCCGACCTTCACCGTTGCCGTTTCTCCGCGCAGGTTCAGCCGCCAGACGCCGAGCGGATGGTCGCGCTCCTTGATCGCGAGGCAGTCGTGCGATGCGAGATCCGCGAGCGTGCGCGGCGTGCCGCGCCGTGCGAGATAGTCGGGCGACGCGCACAGCACGCGATAGTTCGCGGCAAGGCGGCGTGCGATCAGGTGATCGGCGATCTCGTCGCCGATGCGCACGTCGAGGTCGTATCCTTCGCCCGCGACGTCGACGAGCCGGTCGAACAGATCGAGCCGCACGTTCAGTTGCGGATAGCGCGCGGAGAAGTCGAGCAACGCCGGCGCGACGACATGACGGCCGAAGCCGAAGCTGCTCGAGATGCGCAGCGTGCCGCGCGGCACCGTGCGCGTGGTCGACACGTCCTCGACGAGATGGTCGACGTCATCGAGAATCTTCTCGGCACGCGCGAACACGCGTTCGCCGGCCTCCGTGACCGTCACGCGGCGCGTCGAGCGATGCAGCAGCCGCGTGCCGAGCTGCGCCTCGAGCAGCGCGATGCGCTTGCTCACATATGCGGGCGATACCGCGAGCTGCTCGGCCGCCGCGCTGAAGCTCGTCAGGCGGACGACCAGGCTGAAGACGCGCAGGTCGTCGAGATTCGGCGATTTGTTCACGATTCGTGGAAAGTCGATTAACCTTTCGCACGATTTTAATCTGAATGGAAATAAATAAAATGGTGCCGTGTTCCGCTGCGCACGCTGCCGGCGGCCCGACCAGCCAAGGAGGCTTGCATGAGCGACAAGACGTACAAGATTGCCGTCATCCCCGGTGACGGCATCGGCCGTGAAGTGATGCCCGAAGGCCTGCGCGCGCTCGACGCCGTGACGGCGCGCTTCGGCATCCGTTTCCAGTTCGAGCAGATCGACTGGGCGAGCTGCGACTACTACGCCCAGCACGGCAAGATGATGCCGGACGACTGGAAGGCCCGGCTCTCGGGCATGGACGCGATCCTGTTCGGCGCGGTCGGCTGGCCCGCGACGGTGCCCGATCACATTTCGCTGTGGGGTTCGCTGCTGAAATTCCGCCGCGAATTCGACCAGTACATCAACCTGCGGCCCGCGCGCCTGTTCGACGGCGTGCCGTCGCCGCTCGCCGGCCGCAAACCAGGCGACATCGACTTCATGATCGTGCGCGAGAACACCGAAGGCGAATATTCGTCGGTCGGCGGCACGATGTTCGAAGGCACCGAGCGCGAAGTGGTGATGCAGCAGTCGATCTTCACGCGCCACGGCACGGAGCGCGTGCTGAAGTTCGCGTTCGAGCTCGCGCAGCGCCGCGCGAAGCGCCTGACCGTCGCGACGAAGAGCAACGGCATCGCGATCAGCATGCCGTGGTGGGACGCACGCGCGGCCGAGATGGGCGAACGCTATCCCGAGATCGCCGTCGACAAGCAGCACATCGACATCCTGTGCGCGCGCTTCGTGCTGCAGCCCGACCGCTTCGACGTCGTCGTCGCGTCGAACCTGTTCGGCGACATCCTGTCCGACCTCGGGCCGGCCTGCACGGGCACGATCGGCATCGCGCCGTCGGCGAACCTGAACCCGGATCGCACGTTTCCGTCGCTGTTCGAACCGGTGCACGGCTCCGCGCCGGATATCGCGGGCCAGTACGTCGCGAACCCGATCGCGATGATCTGGTCGGCGGCGATGATGCTCGATTTCCTCGGCAACGGCGCGGGTCGCGAACACGAGGCGCACGATGCGATCGTCGCTGCGATCGAGGACGTGCTTCGCACCGGGCCGCGCACGCGCGATCTCGGCGGTCAGGCGGGGACGCAGGAAGTGGGTGAGGCGATCGCGGCGCGGATCGCCGGCTGACGGAACGTCCGAAGGCGCGCGGCTGTGAAATGTTCGATCGATGTCATGCTCAAGAGTGAGCAGCACGACTGACTGCCGCGCACCTTCGCCGATTCCCACGCGCACGCCGGGATGCGTGCATGTCGATGTCGAACGGTGAGCTGGATCGCGCATCGATTCACACCGATTGAATCTCACCACCATGCGTGCATGCAGCAAGTGCGCCGCCGATGTCGCATTCGATCCGCATGCGAGCAACGCTTCGGTCAGTGCAACCGCACCGTTTCCTGCGAAGATCGATCGGTGAGATGCAGCGCGTGAAGAATCACACCGTCCCGCACGAAATACCTCCTCTCCCGAAAACGCTCACCTCAACCCGCGGCTCCCGTATTCCCTCACCGTTGAGCACAGGCGTCACGCTCGATGCACAATCGAGCGCGTCCGCGCGACGCCATCGTGCTACGTCACAGCCCAAGATCGGACAGACCGGGATGATCGTCCGGACGGCGACCGAGAGGCCAGTGGTAAAGGCGATCCGCTTCGCGAATCGGCAGGTCGTTGATGCTCGCGTGGCGATGTGCCATCAAGCCGTTTTCGTCGAACTCCCAGTTTTCGTTCCCGTATGAGCGGAACCAGTTGCCGGCGTCGTCATGCCATTCGTATGCGAATCGCACCGCGATGCGATTGCCGCCGAACGCCCACAGCTCCTTGATCAGCCGGTAGTCGAGCTCGCGCGTCCATTTCCGCTGCAGCAGCCCGACGATCTCGTCGCGGCCCGTCACGAACTCCGCACGATTGCGCCACCGGCTCTGCGGCGTATAGGCAAGCGAGACGCGCTGCGGGTCGCGCGTGTTCCACGCATCCTCCGCGGCACGCACTTTCTGGCGCGCCGTATCGAGCGTGAAGGGCGGAACGGGCGGACGAACTTCCGGGGAAGCGGACATGGGATGCTCCTGTTCAAGGTTGGGGCTGCGCACGAACGCAGCCGGTTGGGACGCGTTACTTCGACGCTCGAGACACCGTATCGAGCAAAAGTTCGGCGGTTGCGCGCGCATCGCGCGCCGCGGTCGCTTCGCCGCTGACGAGCGCGACGCCGATCGCGCCGTCGATCAGCACCAGCCATTGGCGCGCGATGCGGGCCAGGCCGCGACGCTCGATGCCGGCGTCGTCGGCATACGCGTCGAACCGCTCGCGCACGAACGCGAGCAAGCGCGCCTTGTGCATACGCGCGACGACGCGTATCGGATCGTCGGCGTCGGCAATCTCGCCGGACGCGTTCAGGAACGCGCAGCCGTGAAAATCGGGTTGCGAGAACCAGTCGCGCAGCACATCGAACATGCCGAGCAAGTGCGCACGCGGCGACTTGCCGCGCGCCAGCGTGGCGTCGACGAACCAGCGCATCCAGCGCTCGTCGCGGCGCTCGAGTGCGGCGACGACCAGCGCCTCCTTCGATTCGAACTGCGAATAAAAGCTCTTTCGCGCGGCACCGGATCGCTTCACGATCGCATCGACACCCGTGGCGTGGATGCCGCCCGAGTAGATCAGCGCTTCGGCCGCGTCGAGCAGTCGGTCGCGAACGGCGGGTTCGCCGGAGAAGTCATCATGTGTGTTCATGGGTTTACGGTAGAACGATCGTTCTCCATCGTCAACACCCACGTGAAAAGGCCCTGTCGTCGGAAGGGCCGAACGCCGCGTGGTTTCGATGGCGGGCAGCGCATTGCTGGCGGCGTTTACGACATTTTTTCTTGAAGCTGGCGCAGGGTGCTCACTACACTTCGGTCACCCTGTCTGGCCGAAAGGACATCATGCAGCGACCGGAATCCGCACGCGCCAAGCGTGCCTATGCGGCTTATGCGAAGCGGCTCGATGGCCGCGTCATCGTACGGCGTTTCGATCCGTGCAGCGATTCGTACGAGTCGCTGACCGCGTTGCTGCATCGCGCGTACGCGCCGCTCGGCGTCGCAGGCTTCAACTGTCCCGGTGTCGACCAGCCGGCGTCGGAGACGCGCGAGCGCATGCTCACCAGAGAGTGTTTCGTCGCGCTCGGTAACGGGCATCTGGTCGCGACGATCACGATGCAGCCGCACGATCCCGATTCGCGGTGCGATCCGTACCGCAGCCGACGCGTCGCGACGCTCGGCCAGTTGGCCGTCGATCCGGTCTGGCAGGATCGCGGCATCGGCCGTGCGCTGCTCGCGTTCGCGCAACGGCGGGCGGCCGCGCGCGGCGCGACGCACCTCGCGCTCGATGCGCCGCATGCGGCTGTCCGGCTCGTCGACTTCTATCGACGCGAAGGGTTTCAGTTGATCGACGTAATGCGGTTTGCAGGACACAGCTACGACAGCGCGATCCTGTGCAAGGCCGTTGGCGTGTCGGACGGGCGGATACCTGCATCCGACATGACGTCGATCGATGTCACGCGGCGTGCCGGAGCGGCGTCATGAAACACGAAGCCGACGACGATCGTGCGCGGCTCGCACTGAGGCATGCCCGCACACGGGCAGCGCTGCGCATGCGCGGGCTGATGAAGCTGACGGTCGTCACGATTGCGGTCACGCAACTTCTGACGCTCCTGTTCGACGCCCTGACCGTCGCGGTCGGCTACGCGCCGGAAGCCGCGACATTGCTGCTGTTCCGCTTCGTCACGTGTGCTCTCGTCAGCTTCTGGCTTCAGGCGGACGCATCCCGCGCGTATCGGCATGCGGCGAAGCGCGGGCTCGTGACGATGTCCGGTGAGCATGGCGAACTGATCGAGATCGCGCCGCAATGCCCGAAACGCTGGCTCGTCGTGTTGAATCTGCAACTCGAACCGCGATGGTTGAACGGTGAGCGGATCAGATAGCGGGCAGCGCACCAATCAATGCGGCCTGGCAGGCTGACAGGTGAGTTTGCACGTCGTTGATCGGCTCACGCATCAAGAAGGCGCCGTGACGGCGTTGCATGGTGACGTGCTGTCACGAAAGCACGGCAAGACCGTGGGCCCAGGCGGGCGATGCGACAGGGCGTCGCTATTCAGGCGCGGCAAACGAAACGGAAGGGCAGGAAGAAACCGACGCGCCGAGCGACGCGATAGTGCGGGCGGGAGCGGGACGCCGACGGGTGCGATGCATGCGCGAGTGCATGACATTGATACGTGCTGCGGAATAGAAGCGCGACCGCCGTCATAGCGTCGAGAAGAAACGCCGTGCCGTCGTTGAATTCCTCGCCTGCGCGTCACACGAAAGCACGATCGAGCCACCATTCGGCACGACGCAAACAGCTCCCGAATAATCTCACCTCACGCGTTAGTCGAAGCCGCCCTGCCTCGACAAACGCTCATGCCGACACGAACGGGGCACTCGGCAAACGTGCCGAGCCGCCCCGCCGGCACTCAGACCGTCCAGTCGAGGATCACCTTGCCGCTTTCACCGGACAGCATCGCGGCGAAGCCTTGTTCGTAATCGTCGGCTGCAAAACGATGCGTGATGATCGGCGACAGATCGAGGCCGCTTTGCAGCATCGCGACCATCTTGTACCAGGTCTCGAACATCTCGCGCCCGTAGATGCCCTTGATCTCGAGCCCCTTGAAGATCACCTGGTTCCAGTCGATCGCCGTCTGCGCGGGCGGGATGCCGAGCAGCGCAACCTTGCCGCCGTGATTCATCGCCTCGAGCATGCTGGTGAACGCGCTCGGCACGCCCGACATCTCGAGGCCGACGTCGAAGCCTTCCGTCATGTGCAGGTCGGCCATCACGTCGCGCAGCGACTCGCGTGCGACGTTTACCGCGCGCGTCGCGCCCATCTTGCGCGCGAGTTCGAGCCGGTAGTCGTTGATATCGGTGATCACGACGTTGCGCGCGCCGACGTGCTTCGCGATCGCGACGGCCATGATGCCGATCGGGCCTGCGCCCGTGATCAGCACGTCCTCGCCGACGAGATTGAACGACAGCGCCGTGTGCGTCGCGTTGCCGAACGGATCGAAGATCGACGCGAGATCGTCGGAGATCTCGGGCGGAATCTTGAACGCGTTGAACGCGGGAATCGCCAGATACTCGGCGAACGCGCCCTCTCGATTCACGCCGACGCCGACGGTGTTGCGGCACAGATGCCGGCGGCCGGCACGACAGTTGCGACAGAAGCCGCACGTGATGTGGCCTTCGCCGGACACGCGGTCGCCGATCGCGAAGCCGCGCACTTCCTGCCCCATCTCGACGATCTCCCCGACGTATTCGTGGCCGACGTGCATCGGTACGGGAATCGTCTTCTGCGCCCAGTCGTCCCACTTCCAGATATGGATGTCGGTGCCGCAGATCGCCGTGCGGCGAATCTTGATCAGCACGTCGTTGTGTCCGACTTCGGGGCGCTTCACGCGCGTGAGCGTGAGACCCGGGCCGCGCTCGAGCTTTGCCAGTGCTTTCATGGTCGCGCCTCCGTTAGACGATGCCGAGCGACTTGCCGACGCGCACGAACGCGGCGACCGTCTGATCGATCTGTTCAGGCGTATGCGCGGCGCTCATCTGCGTGCGGATGCGTGCGCGACCGCGCGGCACGACCGGGAACGAGAAGCCGATCACGTAGACGCCTTCTTCGAGCAACTTGTCGGCCATCTTGGTCGCAAGCTGCGCGTCGCCGAGCATCACCGGGATGATCGGATGCGCACCGGGCACGAGCGTGAAACCCGCGGCGGTCATCTGCTCGCGAAAACGCGCGCCGTTCTCGCGCACGCGTTCGCGCAGCTTCGCCCCTTCGTCGCTGCCGAGCAGTTCCAGCACCTTCAGCGACGCCGCGGCGATGCTCGGCGTCAACGTGTTCGAGAACAGGTACGGACGCGAACGCTGGCGCAGCAATTCGACGACTTCGCGGCGGGCCGCGACATAGCCGCCCGAGGCGCCGCCCAACGCCTTGCCGAGCGTGCCGGTGATGATGTCGATGCGGCCATCGACGCCGCAGTGCTCGGGCGTGCCGCGGCCATGCGCGCCGATGAAGCCGACCGCGTGCGAATCGTCGACCATCACGAGCGCGCCGTAACGATCGGCGAGGTCACAGATGCCTTTCAGGTCGGCGATGATGCCGTCCATCGAGAACACGCCATCGGTCGCGATCAGCTTGTGGCGCGCGCCCGCTGCGTCGGCTTCCTTCAGCTTCGCCTCGAGATCGGAGAGGTCGTTGTTCTTGTAACGGAAACGCTTCGCCTTGCAGAGGCGGATGCCGTCGATGATGCTCGCGTGGTTCAGCTCGTCGCTGATCACTGCGTCGTTCTCGTCGAGCAGCGTCTCGAACAGGCCGCCGTTCGCATCGAAGCAGTTCGAATAAAGGATGCTGTCTTCCGTGCCGAGAAACGACGCCAACGCGCTTTCGAGTTGCTTGTGCACGGTTTGCGTGCCGCAGATGAAGCGCACCGACGCCATGCCGAAGCCGTCCTGGTCGAGACCGGCCTGCGCCGCGGCGATCAGGCGCGGATCGTTCGCCAGACCGAGATAGTTGTTCGCGCAGAAATTCAGCACGCCGGCACCGCTGGCGAGCCGCACGGCCGCAGCTTGGGGACTCGCGATCTCGCGCTCGGTCTTGTAAAAACCGTCCGCGCGGATCTGGTCGAGCGTCCCGCGCACCTGGGCGAGAAAGGCATCACGCATCGCAAAGCTCCTGACAGGGATTCGCAATCCGCCGCGCGCCGCTCGTGGCGGCTGCGCAACGGCCTGCTACTGTTATAGTCGGTCGTTCGGTTGACCGCATTTATCCGATATTCCGAACTAGTATTCGAAATACCGAACAACTCTAAGCGAACGGAAACCAAATGGCAAGTTCCTCCGCGTCGCGGCGCACGCCTGCCAGCGCCGCACCGCAGCCGCCGGGCGTGACGCCGCCGCGCGTCGGCGAGCAGATCCAGCGACTGCGCAACGAGCGCAAGCTGACCCTCGACGACCTGTCGCGCGCAGCCGGCGTATCGAAGTCGATGCTCTCCGAAATCGAGCGCGACAAGGCCAATCCGACGATCGCGGTCGCGTGGCGGCTCACGAATGCGCTCGGCATCACGCTCGACGAGCTGTTCTCGCAACCGAAAGCGCCGGAGACGATCCGCGTGGATGGCCCGCACGACATCCCGACGCTCGCCGGCCACGACGGCCGCTATCAATTGCGCGTATGGGGCCCGATCGACCTGGCCGGCAAGTTCGAGTGGTATGAACTGACGCTGCCGGGCGGAGGCGCGCTGGTGTCGAACGCGCACGAACCCGGCACGCGCGAACACCTCACCGTGCTCCAGGGCGCGATGGAAATCGAAGCCGCAGCGGCGAGCCGACGCCTGAAAGCGGGCGACACCGCGCGCTACCCGGCCGACACACCTCACGCCATCCGCAACCCCGGCAAGGCCGAAGCGCGCGCACTACTGATCGTGATTCATCGCTGACGATGCGAATAGCTGGCCGAAAGGCCAGTTGCGGAAAACACTGTATGTTTGTACAGTATACGGACATTCCGCCATGCATTGGCCGGGGCCGCCGCACCGAGGCGCCCGCTCCGGTCGACAGGAGCCTGCGATGACAGAAGAACAAGATTTGGCCGCGCTCAGCTTCAAGGCTGCCGCGCACGACCTCGAGTTGATTGTGCGTCATATAGCCGGGCGCTACATCCATCAGCGCGTCCCGCTGTCGTGGCGCCTGCTGCACGCCATCGAAGCCGAGGCACTCGCTGATCTCGGGTTTGCCAGTCGGCACGAAGCCGGCCTGCGCCAGCTGTTCGAACGGCCGTCGGACATGACCTTTCCCGAAACGGATGATCCGATCGATTTCGGACGATCGAATGCGCTACCCGCTGTCTTCTCGTTCGCGGTCCTCGCGTATGAAGCCGCGGCCAGATCGCAGGAAGCGGCACCCCACGAGCGCATTCACCGCCCATCCAAGGCTTGGGGCGACTGACACCAGGCCCCGGCCGTTCGGCACGGCGGCCGGCCCCCGCATCCTGCTGCCCGCCACGTTGCGGATAGGGCTACCATATACGCAACTAACGGAATAAACAACATGTCCCTTCCCACCCCCTCCGACACGCCAGCACGCCCGGAAGAAAAGGATCTGTTCGACCGTGGCGCGTCCGACTGGATCATCTCGCCCGAAGCGGCGTTCGACGCATGGCTTGCCATGCAGGATTACCGCCGTTCGTCGGCCGACGTCTACCGCGCACAATGGGGCGCCTTTCTCACGTGGCTACGTGCACATCAGAAAAACCTGGCCACGGTCGATACCGCAACGATCGCGAATTTCGTCAGCGAGCTTCCCATCCGGAAAACACAGCGAATGCGCTATTTGAGGCTGATCGAACGCGTGCTCGATCACATCCGGCGCACCGAGCTCGCGTCCACCAACCCGGCCCGCTTCATTGCTCAGGATGGCGAAGCGGATTGGCGCCAGGCACGCGACAACGAGCCAACCGGTTTCCTGACACCGGCCGAACGCGCGAAGTTGCTGGCCTACCTGTTTTCGCCGATTGGCGTATCTGGGTCCGCATACTGGAAGGAGCGACGCGACCGCGCGCTCGTCGCCGCATTTCTCGGGGCCGGCGTGAAGACCGGCGAAGCACGCGTGCTTACGATTAGTTGCATCAATGCGGGCGGAACGTCACTGCAGATCCCGTCGACACATCCGGATTTCGCGCGCGAAACCCATCTGGCCTCGTTCGCGATCGCGTTGCTCGAAGCATGGCTCGTGGAACGCAAGCGCCAGGAGATTCCGGGCGAGCTCGTGTTTCCGGCGTCGCACGCCGGGCGGCCGATGCACAAGGCAACGATGCTGCGCGCGATCGATGCAATCGTTGAATCTGCGGGGCTCACGTCGTCACGCACCGCGCGCGCGAGCCCGCAAACGCTGCGCAACACTTACGCGGCCGAACTGTTCGAGCACGACGTGCCACCCGAGCGGGTCGGCAAATGGCTCGGCTTCATGCGGCCGATTTCGTCGAACCGTCTTCACCGCGCATGGAAAAACTGGCGCGATGATCTCGCGAATGGTGACGCGTCCGAGCAGGACGAAACTCACTGATGCCGAGCCGGCTGCTCACTCGGCATGATCCGTGAGCAGCCTTGTGCGGCGTAGCCTCACCGTTTCACAGCTCCCGGAAAATCTCACCTCACGCGTCCCGAATCTCCTCACCTGTGCGATCCCTGTGCCGGGCGACACGTCAGTTGCGCGTAAAACGCGTGACCGCTTCGAATCGGGAAGGCCAGGGCCCTGACGCATGTTCGCATTCGGGGCAAGACACTTCGAACCCGTCGTCGCCCTGCGACAGCTCCGGTTCGCCGTCGCAATGCGGGCACTGGGTCGGCACCGGAATCTCGTGGTCCAGTGACGTCCCGATCACGGAAAACGCATCCGCATCGAGCTGACCTGCATCGGCCAAGCGCCGGATCAGCGCGGAAATCTCCGGATTCATTCCGCGGCTCGCGCGCAGCGTATTCACGTCGCGTGTCGCACGGTCCAATTCGTCGCTCTGGGTGCGCAGCTGTTCCTCGAGCCGGTCCGCGCGGGCCTTGGCCGAACTCAGTTGCTGAAGAAAATCGAATTCCTTGCGCTGCACGTCGCGCAGGCCGCTCTGGTAGCTCGACGCCATGCTGCGCAGCGAGTCCAGCTCGACCAGCATCGGTTTGACGCGGCGCTCGGCTTCGGCCACCGCGTCCTTGATCTGCTGCGCATAGTGTTCGGTGCGCTGCTGCAATTCGGCTTGGAGCGTGTCGATGCGGTCGCGCAGCGTCGCGTTCTGCGTCTGCTCCGCGTCGACGCGGGCAGCCATGGCAGCCAGTTCCTTTTCAAGTCGCGCGACTGTGGTGAGGAGCGTCGCCTCGTTTGCCGAACCGTGCGTCGATTGCGCGGCCAGCTGCACCTCGAGCTCGGTCACACGCGCCTGCAGCTGCTCGTTGCGGGTTTCACTGCGCGCCAGTGCGCCCTCGAGGGTTTCGTGGCGAACCGTTGCGTCGCGCAGCCGCTGTTCCGCATCGGCCATGCAAGCGCGAACCTGTTCGCGATCGACATCGAGGCTTTCCCTGGCCGCTTTCAACGCCTCTTCATATAGCGCGCCGAGCAATGAGCCCGCCTTTTCCTCGACCGCTTTCGGGATCGCCGCACCGTCGAGCCGGATTTTCGAGGCGGAACGGATTCGTTCCCAGAAATGATCGATGTCCTTCGGAATGTCGCTGGCGCTGCCGGTCTGGGTCAGGTCGCGAACGTTGGCAGCCGATGGTCGGATACCGAGATCGAAGAACAACCGCTTGCACGCATGCAGCGACAACTCCTGGCGGCGCGCGCCGCTCGCACGGAGCGATTCCAGTTCTTCTCGTATGACTCCACGCATTTCATCCAGCGTCATGGGGGGACTCACAGACATTGACATGTTGCGATCATAACGAAATACGTATTTTTTGATACTTGTTTTCGTGCAGCGTGGTGAATTTACATCGCTGTGCAAAGAAATCGGGGCTGTGAGCCAATCCGGACGAACCAGCGCTTCAATTCCGTGAAACAAAGCGAAGAAAACAAGGCAAGTCTTTGTTTCGGAAGCGTTTTCGGGTAGGCCCCGAAAAAGTGCATTTGTTTCACATGACAGACGTCATCGTAGCCGGCCGGTGTTCTGGGGTTGGGGTCTCTGTGGAAAACTCGATGACCGATGTCTTGAGAGTATTAGAAGTAAACACCCTTGAACCCTTAGTTAAAAACGTTAACGCCACGGCACAGCCTTATGTAGCAAGGCTTTCCGGCCGACAAGGTGAAGCTTTACGGGAACCAAGGTGATCTTCTGCGGGAGCTGAAGTGATGGGATTCGGGGATCTGCGTGAGCCGATGCAGGAAAGGTCGTGAGCGGATTCGGGATCACAGTGAAACACGAGATTTCCCAAAGGTGAGGTTTTTCGGGGCCGCACAGCCACAGAACCCATGCGGTGCCTGCAGGCACAGTTTTCTGCCTGTGCAGACATAGGTGAGCATTTGCGGGACCTTCTTCGCGCCCCCATTCTGCCCATCTTTTGGGCAGTTTTCGGGAAAGGTGAGGTTTCACGGGACTCCACAGGGATTTGCTGTGAGGATTTCCGGGAATCGACCGCCATTTTGCACAGCAAAAGTGCCCAGTGGTGCCTGTGATGCCCGAAAGGTGAGGCTTTTCGGGAGCGAAACCCGGGTTTTCCTGCCCGGATGCCGATAAGGTGAGCTTTTTCGGGGCATGGATCACAGGCTGTCGGGCCTCTTACAGGTGAGGTTTTTCAGGAGCGCTATTTGCTCAAGAATTGGTCAAAGGTGAGCCTTTCCGGGATCCGGAGCGGGGTGAATTCGCTGAAAAGCCCACCGGGACTGGCGGAAATCTGATTTTCCCTGTGCCACTTTTTGGCACAGGTGAGATTTTTCAGGAGTCGGCACACGGCTGCCGCATCCGCCCGAACGCCGTAAAGGTGAGGCTTTTCGGGAGATGGCCGCCGGACACAGCGGAACGCCTGATGCACATAAGTATCGGATGTCATTGACATTTTTGATACCGCGGCGGTTACGGTGAGAATTTTCGGGAGCCGTTTCCGCGTCCGTTGGAATGCCGTTTTTGTCGTCAAGGTGAGGTTTTTCGGGAGGCTCTGGCTGCTGATCCCGCGTGTGTCGGGGATTCGTTGATATCAGGGTCACAGAATTTCGAACCGATAAGGTGAGAATTTTCGGGACTGAATGGTTTCTGTGCGCTGTACAATGCGCGCCCAGGCCGTTGAAACGGTTGCGATCGACGTCGCGGAGCCCCTTTTCGGCGCAGGTTTCCGGATACCAGTCGCGGTCGCGATCCCCCGTCAGCAGAGCCTGTACATGCATACAGGGCGTTGCGGGCCCGTCCGCTCGATGCCGCGACAGCCAGTGGCGACCGCTGTGACGCGGACCCGGAAATGCAGTCGTAAAATTACGACAAATCGAAAGGTGAGCCGATACGGGAGCAAATTTCGCACGTATCGAGCACAGGCAAAAATCTGTGAATCGGCGCATCCCGCGACACGTCTGGACGAGTCCGAAACGCTTTAAATCCGGACCGGTGAGGGTTTTCGGGAGAGGGTTGGGGTGAGTGCCGTTTTGCACGCGCACTTCACCGGCTATGGTGAGCATGTCGTTCTGGACGCATATCACCACAGGCGCTATCCTTCCGTGAAACTTCTCCTCCGACCCGACGCATGGCCACGAAGCGCGCCAAGAAAACCGATGTGGATGTGGTGAGTGCCAGTTCAGCCGAATTGCGTAAGGCCGTCGAGGCGATCGCAATTCAGCCGAAGAGCGGCAAGATCACGCTCCTGACCCGCAAGCTGTTCAACGTCCTGCTCGCCGTCGCGCAGCAGGCCGACGACTCGGGCGATACCTATCGCGCGCTGCTGTCGGACATCGTCGCCAACTCCGCCTTCGATTCGAACGACACCGCGCTGGTGAAGGAACACCTGCGTCGCATGGTGTCGGTCCAGGTCGAATGGAGCTCGGGAACGTCGAGCCAGAAGCCGGGCCGCAAGTGGGGGATCTCGACGCTGATCGCCGATGCCGAAATTCTTGAGGATCCGGCCACCCGCCGCGTGTGGGTCGAATTTTCATTTGCACCGAAGATCAAGAAGAAGCTGCTCGACCCGGTCCAGTACGCGCGTCTGAGCCTGCAGTTCCAGAGCCAGCTGCGCAGCAGCGCTGGTCTTGCGCTCTACGAAATCTGCGTGCGCTACCTGACGAACCCGAGCCACCTCACGATGCGCGAGCCGTGGGAATGGTGGCGTCCGATCCTGTCGGGCACGCCCGATACGGAAGCCGGCGACGAGGCGAAGCGCGAGTACAAGTACTTCAAGCGGGACTACCTGCGTCCGGCGATTGCCGAGGTCAATGCGGTCACCAACATCTTCGTCGAGCTGATCGAGCATCGGGAAGGGCGGCGGGTCGCGGAGATCCAGTTCCGCGTGACCGAGCGCAAGCAGCCGATGCTCGCGCTCGACGAGCATCCGAACGTGTTCGACAGCACGCTGGTCGACCGGATGGTGAAGCTCGGGATTCCGCTCAAGGAAGCGCAGACGCTCTACGCGGACAGCGAGGAAAACCGGATTCGCGCCGCGCTGCAGATGACCGAGCAGCGGATGCGCAGCACGACGCTGCCGCCGGTGCGCAGTGCGCCCGCGTTGTTCAAGGACGCGCTGAAGAAGGGTTATGCGCCGCCGGTCGAGTCCGTCGACGCGCTGCCTTCCGGCACGCCGGCCGCGAAGGCCGTCTCGGCGCAGCCGGACGATCTGAAGGCACGTCTGTTGAGCGAATTCGCGGCGTTCCGCCGCAAGGAAGCGAAGGTGTTGTACGAGGAGCAGGGCGACGCGGAGCGCGAAGTGGCACGCGAGTCGTTCGAGTCGGAGGTATTGCCGACGATGGGCTCGCACCTGCGCGACGACTGGCGCAAGCGCGGTCTCGATTCGAAGCTGGCCGAGACGGCCTTTTTCGACTGGCTTGCCCAGAAAACCTGGGGCGAGCCGACCGACGGCGACCTGCTGTCGTTCACCCTGAATCAATCTCGGGCCGCCTGAGGCCCGTTCAGGCCCCTCTGACGGGCCGTCGCCGGCCGCCCGCCCATCCGGCGGGCCCGGCGCCTCGCCAGGCCCTGTCGGCCGTTTCCATCAATCCGACAACAGCATCCGCTCGAGCTGCTCGAGGATCGCGTCGCGCTTGTCCTTCGGGAGGCCGCGCAGGCGCAGTTCGATGCGGTCTTCGCCATACGACTTCAGGTCGCCGACCGACTTGCCGCCGAGCTTGATCTCGAGACGCTGCGCATAGCGCTGGCGGCCCGCCGGCTTCGGCGTTTCCTGCGCCGCGACACGGCCCTTGACGATGTCCGACACTTGGCGCGTGCTGAGATCGTCGGACACGATCTTGTTGATCAGCCGCAGCGTCGCCTCGGTGCCGCGCGCGTTGTGGTACCGGCCGACCTGATACGCCATGTTCGAACCGAAGCGATCGGGGCGTGCGACCATCTCCTGCATCACGCTTTCCGGCAGCTTGCCGATCGACAGCGCAACCGCGACCGTCGACTCGTCGAGGCCGAGATGCTCCGACAGTTCCTTCTGGCTCTGGAAATGTTTGTCGTCGAGGAAGCGGCGCCATACGACGGCGTTGTCGAACACCGTCTGCGAATCGCGTTGCACGTTCAGGTCGTAGCCGAGCTTGTAGCTCTGGATTCCGATCGGCACGTCGATCACGATCGCCTTTACCGACTCCTTGTTCGCTTCCTTCAACGCACGCACACGACGGCCGCCGTCGCTGACGAAATACGAACCCGGATTGTCGTAGTCCGGAATCACGTGGATCGCCTGCTGCTGCCCTTGCTTCGCGATGTTGACCGCGAGTTCGGCAATCGACGACTTCAGATAGAAGTGCCGCGGATTGAACGGGCTATGCTTGATCGCCTTCAGCGACAGCTCGATCACCTGGCCGGGCGCATAGCGGTTCTCGAGGCGCCACGCGCGATATTGCGGCGACTCGTCGGTCGGCGGATCGAGCAGGACGTCCGGCGCCGGCGGCGGTGCGATGTCCTTCTTGGCGGACTTCGTCGGGGCCGGCGTGGCCGTCTCGGATTTGACGATGCCATCGATGGCATTCAGCCGATCAAGCGCCGTGCGCTTCTCGCTCGTCGTGATATCCGGGCGCGCTTGGAATCCTTTTGCAAATTGGGAGGGTTTCATGTGACTCCTTTATGCGCATAAAGTCAGGGCAGCATGGCGACGATTTCGTCGGCACATGCGCGGATTTCCGCAGCGGCCAGCTTGGCGCCGCGATCGTTCATCTGCAGCACGGTCTGACCGAGCGCCATCGCCTGCTTGTACGCTTCCCGGGTCGGGATTTGCGTCTTCAGCAACGGGAAGCCGAGTTCCTCGAGCGCGCGCTTGAGCTCGCGGGTCAGCATGCGCTTCTCTTCCGTCTTGTTCAGCAGGAAGACGGCGCGGAGGTCCTCGTTCATCACCTGCGCCTGCTGGATCAGCTTGACCAGCCCAACGCTCGACCAGTAATCGGCCGGCGACGACGAAGTCGGGATCACGGCGATCGATGCGGCCAGCAGTACGACGCCGGAGACCTTCTCGGTGATCGACGGCGGGCAATCGACGACGATGATGTCGTAGTCGTTGATGAACTTCTTGATTTCGCGATGGATCTGGCCGCCGGCTTCGGCGAGGTTGACGACCGGGAACGGGATGCCGGTGTCGCTGTCACCGGATGCGCTCGACCAGTGAACCAATGTGTTTTGACCGTCTGCGTCGATGACGAGGACGCGCTTCCCTTTCTCATGGAATGCCGCGCCGAGGTGCATGGCAATCGTGCTTTTGCCGACGCCACCTTTTTGTTGAGTGACTGCAATGATTTCCGCGGCCAATTTTCACTCCTGTTTTTGGTCGTTGGAATTCTACAGGACGATATTTATATTTCAATGAAATTGTCGTTCGCCAACTACGCGTTAGCCATTCGGGCTATTGGTTTATGCGCATAAACAAGGGGGGGTGCCGGATGGCTGGCACCGGTGGACGCGAGGTCGCTACGTTGAAGGATGAACGGAGATAGTCGTGACGACGGGCGGCTTCGGTCTCACGTTCGGCACGCTGATCAGCGCAATGTATCGGTGCTGCCCTTTCGATCATTGAAGGGGGGCTGCTGCCTTGGTGTCGGGGAGTTTGTGCGCATAAACTTTGCGGTATTGGAGAGCATCGACGAGTCTGAGTCCTCGCTCGCACGTGCTCCCCCCGATGACGAACGCCGCGCGGCTCAGGCCGATGCGACGCATACGTGCCATGTTCAGTGACGAAGCGCGCCGGACGTCCCCCGCTGTCTTTATGCGCATAAACGATCGAGCGGCTCGGCCGATATCAACGGTCGCACGGTCGGCAGGCATGTATGAAGACGACCGTACGGCGATGCTCCGGACGCCTGCGCTGATGATCGTTCGGGGGCATCGAAGTGTCCGGGCCGACCGCGATATCAGCGGTCGTCTCCGCCCAGGGACGCGATAGCTTTCTGCGCATAAACTCGGCGATGGATACATGCGGTGGCTCTATGTCGGCGCCCGCAACATGGCACGACGATCAGCTTATCCCCCGAGCTATTCGCCAACGAAGAAGGCGTCGGACCTTTCCTATGCAACGCACTTTATGCGCATAAACGCATCAAGCGGGCTGCGCGCTCGTCGGCGCCCTACCCTCTGCACGCCACACCGACACGCCAATCCCCCTTCCACCCGTGTGCCGAACCCCGCCGAAACACCCGCAACCAGACTGGCTACAATACGGGCCTTTCTCATGCAGGCCCGAACGATGATCACGATCTACCACAACCCCCGCTGCTCGAAGTCCCGCGAGACACTTGCACTGATCGAGACGCTGAACACCACCGGCACACCGGTGAACGTCGTCGAGTACCTGAAGACGCCGCCGACGGTCGAGGAACTGGAAGCGCTGCATCGTCAGCTTGGCCGCCCGGTGCGCGACATGCTTCGCGAAGGCGAGGAGCCGTACAAGACGCTGGATCTGGCCCGTGCGAATCTGACGGACGCGGAGGCCTACGAAGCGATTGCGGCGCATCCGATTTTGCTGCAGCGTCCGATCGTCGTGTATCGAGGCAAGGCAGCCATCGGCCGCCCGCCCGAGTTGGTGCGGGCGCTGTTCGAATAATTTTAGTTCGACGTATTTTTCTTATCGAATCATCCCGGCGCGAGCGCGCCGGGATCGACCGACAGCATTCGCAACCGCCAACCACCTCCAACGCCGCGCAGCGGACAGCCCGTATTCGACGCGCGCCCCGCGAGCTGCCTCGAGCGTCGACCCTACGACGTCAACAACGACATCGCCAACTGCAACGCGCAACCACGGACTGACATCGGCAACTTAGCCCTCCCGCCCGTCGCCCGACGATTCATCCCGATCACCCCCCGCTTCATCCGCTATCCCCCGCCCCGCCGCCTCATGCGCCGCCGTTCGCAGCAGCGCGATCTGCCCGCGATATGCGCGGCATCCACTGCAAGCCGGCAGATGCACGTGCACCTGCATGCGCTCATGGAGCGTCAACGCTCGGTCGAGTGCATCCGAGAGCAGTCGCGTCACGTCTTTACATTTCCCCAGCAGCATCTTCGGTCGTCAGTCCTTTTTCGCTCAGGCAGGTGCGCAGGCGTGTGCGCGCCCGATACAGCAGCACGCTGCAATGATTCGTCGTCAACGTCAGTTCGCTGCAGATGTCGGCAATCTCGACGTCGAGGAATTCGCGCATCATGAACACGCGTCCGATGTGTTCCGGCAGATGGTCGAGGCAGGCCTGGAACAGCGTCCAGAACTGCCGTTGCCGCAACAGCGTTTCGGGGCCCGCCCACGGTCGCGGCTTCGTGTGCGCGGCCCAGTGCCCGTTTTCCTTGAACAACTCGCGATCGAGCACGGATTCGCCGTCGAGCTCCGCATCGAGTGCGGACAGACTGACCGTCCGCTGCCGTGCACGCAGAATGTCGATCAGCTTGTTGCGCAGGATGCCGAATACCCAGGTCTTGTGGGCCGACCGTCCCGCGAACTCGCCCGCATGCGTCCACGCAGCGGTCAGCGCTTCCTGCACGGCATCCTCGGCCGCATCGGCATCGCGTAGCTGGAGTCGTGCGAAGCGAAACAGGTCGCGGCGCAGTTGCGCGAGATAGGCAGGGTCGTCGTATGCAGACGGCATGGCGGATCGGGAGCCTTATGAAGCGGAGGCGATCGTGTGCGCGCCACCGGGCGGGCGCATCGCGGTGCGAGCAGCTTACTGGGCGCGACGCCGCGCTGCAACGGATGTTCCGTCACGAATTCATGAAGCCGGTCGGCGCGCTGCGCTATGCTTTCCGGAACCTCGCGGCGCGCGTTGTGAAATCGCGACGCGGGCGTTCTGTAACATCAGACCATAACTGCGAAGTTATCCACAATTTCTGTGGAAAACCTTGTGGAAAGTCGGCTGGTTTGCCCCGTGGGACGGCTCGCGGGCTGGCTTGCCTATAAACAGACCTTTGTCGCCTGTTCAGCGTCAATCGATCCGATTCCTCACTCACCGGAAGGAGAAACCCATGTCCTATCGTGTTGCAGTCGTCGTCGGCAGCCTGCGTCGCGGTTCGTGGAACCGCGCGCTCGCGCATGCAGCAATCTCGCTCGCCCCTGCCGATTTCTCTTTCGAATTCGTCGAGATCGGCGAACTGCCGCTGTATAGCCAGGACTACGACGCGGATTTTCCGGAAGTCGCGAAGCGCTTCAAGCAGTCGATCGAAGCGGCCGACGCGCTGCTGTTCGTCACGCCCGAATACAACCGCTCGATCCCGGGCGTGCTGAAGAACGCGCTCGACTGGGGCTCGCGCCCGTGGGGGCACAACTCGTGGTCCGGCAAGCCGGGCGCCGTGCTGGGCACGTCGCCGGGCGCGGTCGGTACCGCGCTCGCGCAGCAGCACCTCCGCAACGTGCTCGCGTATCTCGACGTGAAGCTGCTCGGGCAGCCCGAAATGTTCATCAAGCATGACCCGGCGCGCATCGACGACGAAGGGCAGATCGTCAACGAGGACACCCGCAAGTTCCTGCAGGGTTTCGTCGATCGCTACGTCGACTGGGTGCGCGTGCTGAAGGCGGCCTGATCGCCGTCCCCTTCCCGCCGCCGGCACCGGCCCGCATGCCGCGGGTCAGGCGCCGGCGTGCCGCGCATCGCGCGCTTCGCGAATGCCGAGCAGGATCTCGTCGAGCAGCGCGATGTCGAACGGCTTCGACAGCACGCGCACGTTGACGGTACGCGTGCGGTCGAGTTCCTCCGCGTATCCCGTGACCAGGATCACGGGCAGTTTCCCCGGCCGCTTGTCGATCGCCTCGGCGAGATCGATGCCGTTCAGGCGGCCCGGCATGTGGATATCCGAGATCACCAGATCGAATGCGTCGTTCGCGGCCGCGCCCTCGATCAGGCGCAACGCGTCGTCGGCGGTGGGTGCGTAGGTGACGCGGTGCCCGAGTAGCGTCAGCAGCGCTTCGGTGCCCGCTGCGACTTCACTGTTGTCTTCCACCAGCAGCACATGCAGGCCCGCCAGCGCGCCGGCGTCGTGCGAGACGGGCTGTGACCGCGGGACGATGTCCTCGACGCGTGCGCGCGGCAGGTAAAGGCGCACCGACGTCCCGGCGCCGACCGCGCTGTCGATCGTCGCGAGGCCGCCCGAGCGCTCGCAGAACGCGAACACTTGCGGCAGCCCGAGCCCCGTTCCCATTCCCTGCGCCTTCGTCGTGAACAGCGGCTCGAACGCGCGCGCGAGCACGTCGGGCGCCATGCCCGAGCCCGTATCGTCGAGCGAGATCTGAACGAAGTCGCCGATCAGCGGAAAGCCGTCCTCGCGGCGCAGCGTCACGTTGCGCGCGCCGACCGTGAAGCGGCCGCCGACCGTCATCGCATCGCGCGCGTTGACGGCGAGATTGATCACCGCGAGCTCGAGCTCCGCGACATCGACGCGGATCGGCCAGATGCCGGGCTCGATCGCGATGACCAGCGAGGACTTCGAACCGAGCGACGTCTTCAGCAGTTCGCGGCACGTGCCGAGCCACTGGCCGACGTCGATCGTTTCGTTGTGCAGCGGCTGCTTGCGCGCGACGCCGAGCAACTGGCGCGTGAGCGACTGGCCGTTCTTCAGCGCGCGTTCGATCGCGCCGAGTTCCTTGTCGAGATGCTGGACGCCGCGTCGCCGCGCGATCTGCACGTTGCTCGAGATGATCATCAGCAGGTTGTTGAAGTCATGCGCGACACTGCCGACCAGGTTGCCGAGCGCCTGCATCTTGCGCGACTGCCGGTATGCCGATTCGATCGAGCGCCGCATCGACGCTTCGGCCTGCCAGCGGTCCCAGGCTTCCTCTTCCGCCTTCAACCGCTTCAGCGACAGCCAGATCACCGACCACAGCGCGACCGACGGCGCGAACATCGAGATGAACAGCACGCTCAGGTGTTCGTACCATTCATGCCAGATCGCGGAGGTGCGGTACGCACACGTCACGTACACGGGGTAGCTGCCGACCTGGCGGTACGCGACGATCTCGCTGCTGGCGCCGTCGTGGCGCACGCGCACGATGCCCGCGCGCGGATCGTTGCGCGCGTTGCCGAACGTGGTCGTGAGATCGGTATGCGCGAGCGATGGCGGCGGTGGATACGACGCGATCACCGCGCCGTCGGAGCGCGCGAGCGCCATCGTCATCGGCGTGGCCGCGCCGCCGAGCAGGTCGCGGTAGAACGCATTGAAATACGACGACTTCAGCGCGATCGACACCATCCCGGCGAACGAACCGTCGCTGTGGCGTCGCGCGACGCCCGTGTTGAACACGGGGATGTTCTCGAGCTTGAGCGGCCCCATCATCAGCTTCGAGATGTGCTCGATCACCTTGCCGTCGCGGATGCCGGCGAAGTCGTCGCGGTACGCGATCGACGCATAGGGCGCCGGATAGTAGAGGCTGTTCGCGAGCAGCATCCCGCTCGCACCGAAGATCGACACCGCGGCCACCTGCGGATAGCCGCCGCCGATCGTGTTCAGCGCTTCGTGGATGTCGGATTCGTGGCGGCGCACGGTGGCGTCGTCCATGTCCTGCACGAGGTCGACGATGCGCGCATCGAGCGTCTCGCTCAGGTCGAACACCTTGAGCGCATGCTCCTCGGCGACGCGCACGGTGCGCATCGTCACGTCGCTCGCCGCGGCCTCGCGAGCCTTCAGGTCGTTGTACGCCATGACCGACACGTAGATGCACGGCAGCACGATCGCCGCGACCAGCAGCACGATCAGCGTCACGCGCCGGACAGCGAAATCGTGCTCGGGTGCGCCGGACGCATAGCTGCCGTCGTCCTGCCAGTCGTCGGCGGGTGGGGAGGCGGGTGTGCGGGAGTCGGCGGGACGTTCGGACGTCATCGAGGAAGCGGGCCAGGCTGAGATGTTCAATCATAAACGAGTTGCGCCTGCTCGCCGTACCGGCGCAAGGATGTGCAACCTGATGATTCCGACAGGTGCGAAATGAAAGTTTGAAAACGCTATGAATCCGGCAGCGCAAACGTACACAAAGAAAAATTTTGCGTGCTTATCTTGAAAATGGCCGCGACTGTTTTCGGAATGCCACACGATCGAAGCAATTCTGTTCGAAATGCTGAAAATGGCGAGTTGCACTACCCTCGTTTTACTCAGAGAATCGCGCCTTGCTTTCCCTATGACAGATATCTGCGCCCGCCGGCGTTCGCGGCGCGGTGTGTCGCGTGCCTCGCGCCGCGACGCCTGCGCGCAGCTGCACGGTGGTGCCCACGCTTGATTGCATGGCGCCTCAAGAAGTGCGCCGCGCAGTCGTTAACGCGAGAGAGACCATTCCGTATACCGCTTCGCTGCCATGCCTTTGCCGATCGTGATCGCCGACGACTCCTTGCTCGCTCGCAAACTTCTGACAAAGGCACTGCCGGGAGACTGGGACGTCGACGTCGCGTATGCGGCGAATGGTCGCGAGGCTCTGGCGCTCTATCGTGACGGCAAAGCTTCCGTGATGTTTCTGGACCTGACGATGCCCGACCTGAACGGCTATCAGGTGCTCGAGACACTGCGCCACGAAGATCTGAACACGTTCGTGATCGTGGTATCCGCCGATATTCAGCCGCAGGCGCAAGCACGCGTTCGCGAGCTGGGCGCGATCGCATTCGTTGCCAAGCCCGTGACGTCGGAGGCATTGCTGCCCATTCTCAAGGAGTATGGGTTGTATGCCTGAATCGGTGTTCACGGCGGAGCAACGCGACGCGTTGCAGGAGATCGCCAACCTCGCGATGGGCCGCGCCGCCGCACGGCTCGCGCTCCTGCTCGGGCATTTCATCGAGCTCTCGGTACCGCGTGTGCGCGTCGTGAAGGCCGCCGACGCGGGCGATGCGCTGCGCGAGATGACGGGCATCCACGAGAACGTGACGGCCGTGCGTCAGGGATTCCGGTCCGACATCAAGGGCGAGGCGATCGTGCTGTGCCGCAGCGCGGGCGTCGCGCGGCTCATGTCGCTGATGGGCCGCACGTTCGGCGACGGCGTGTACGCCGGCATGGCCACGCAGGACGAAATCGTGTTCGATGTCGCGAACGTGCTGATGAGCGCGTGCGTCGCGTCGATTCTCGACGAACTCGGCCGCAAGCCCGTGTTCTTCCCGCCGGGGCTGCTCGGCGCGAACGTGTCGTTCGACGACGTGTTCCAGCCGAACGCGCTCGCATGGAGCGTCGCGCTGCTGCTCGAAGTGAACTTCGGCCTCGAGGATCACGCATTCCGCGCACATTTCGTGATGCTGATGGCCGAGGATTCGATCCGGCTGATGGGCGACGCGCTCGATGCGTTGCTGTCCGCGCTATGACCGCTATCCCGACCACCACCGCCGCGTCGCTGAGCGACCTCGTGATCGAACGGGTCGGCTTCGGCCTGTTCGTGCTCGACCGCACGATGAACGTGCTGATGTGGAATCGCTTCATGCAGGACCACAGCGGTATCCCGGCTGCCGACGTGATCGGCCGCAACCTGTTCGACTGCTTTCCGGAACTGCCGCGTGCATGGCTCGAACGCAAGCTCGAGAGCGTGTTCCAGCTCGGCAGTTTCGCATTCAGCTCGTGGGAGCAGCGGCCCTACCTGTTTCGCTTCGAGCACGACCGGCCGATCACCGGCGGCGTCGACTACATGCAGCAGGATTGCACCTTCATGCCGCTCACGCGCGGCCGCGAAGTCGAGGCCGTGTGCGTGACGATCTCGGACGTCACGCACGTGAGCGTGATGCAGCGCGAGCGCGAGGAGGCGGTCGCGAAGCTGCGCGAGCATGCGAATCGCGACGGCCTGACCGGCATCGCGAACCGGCGCTTCTTCGAGGCGCGGCTCGGCGACGAGTTCGCGCGCTGGCAGCGCTACGGCGGTGACCTGTCGGTGCTCCTATTCGACCTCGACCACTTCAAGACGATCAACGACCGGTTCGGGCACGCGGTCGGCGATGCGGTATTGCGCGAGACGGCGCGCCGCGTCGCGTCGATCGTGCGCGCGCAGGATACGTTCGGCCGCTTCGGCGGCGAGGAATTCGCGCTGCTGCTGCCGTGCACGAATCTCGACGAGGCGATGCGGGTGGCCGACAAGGTACGCGACGCGATCGGCAGCACGCCGGTCGACGCGGAAGGCGTCAGCGTGGCGGTGACGGCGAGCGTCGGCTGCGCGTGCGCGACGGCGGGCGCGCTGGCGTTCGACGCGCTCGTCATCGAGGCCGACACCGCGCTCTATCGCGCGAAGCGGCTCGGGCGCGATCGGTCGGTCGCCTACGCGTAACCGCCGCGCCGCCGCTTCACGCGTGCGATCCGCGCCGTTCAGCCTTTCGCGATATCCACGAGCACGCCGGCCAGCACGGCCGGCTGCGACACGAACGGCGAATGGCTGCTGTCGAGCTGGTGCACGTGCGTCGGATTACCGGGCACGAACGCGTCGGCTTCGTCGATGAAGCGCTGCTGCAGCGCGGGCAGGATCACGCGATCCGCCAGGCACTTGATGTAGTGACGATCGATCGCGCCCCAGCGCGCGGCGGTCGTCGGGATCGCGGTCGCGAACGGCGCGGCCGGCACGTCGCAGGTCATCAGGTTCGCCACGGCCTCGAAGTCGGCCTGCGGCACGTCGTCGTACAGCGCGCGCTTCGCGAGCTCGCGATACGCGGCATCGCCGCTGCGCGGATCGATCCGCAGCGCGCCCGCGACGCGTGGGCTCGCGAGCATCAGCGGGCCCAGCATTTCGCCCTTGTTTTCGGGCGCACGCACGTAGTCGAGGCCCGGCACGCCCGACGCGGGCATGAACGCCGCGAGATAGACGATCTTCGCGATTTTCTCCGGCGCGCGCTCCGCCGCGGCCGTGATCGCGAGGCCGCCCATGCTGTGGCCGACGAGCACGACCTTGCCGTGCCCGAGCGCGTATGCGTCGTCGACCGCCTGCATCACCTGTGTCGCGTAATCGTCGAGCGTGGTATTCGCCACCGGCGACGGCTCGGCGCCGAATGCGTCCTCGTCGAGCGGCCGTTCGAGATACGATGCGGGAAAACGGGCGTTGATGCCGTGCGCGGGCAGGTCGCGCGCGATCGACAGGTAGCCGCGCGCGGCCAGCGCGGCCGCGACGTGCGCGTAGCACCACGCACCATGCCACGCGCCGTGCACGAGCACGAAAACGGGATGGCCGGATTGCGCGGCGGCGGTTACATTCGTCTCCATGGTGTCCGTGTCTTTTTCGAGAGAGGTGTTCATCTTAGACGAAGCCGCGCGCGTCCAAGCATGAACGCGCGGCCCGACCGTGCGCGCGCTTGGATCGGCTGTCGCGATGAGGCCCTTTTGTCTCGTTCAGGCCACAATTCGTCCTGATCTGATTTGAATTTGCGCCGAAGCGCGCTAATTTGACGCTTTGCTTCCGATTGCGCCCCATGAACGTCGACTATCTCTTCTACCGGCGGCCGGACAAGCCTGGCCCCTATTCGCTCGACGACCTGGGCGAGATCGCGCCGCCGATCGGCCCGAGCGACGTGGTGCGCGCGGGGATCGCGCGCGTGTTCGAGCAGATCGACTGGCAGGAGTCGCCCGACGTGCCGGGCGCGTGGTTCGGCACCGGCGGCCCGTCGTTCCAGTTTACGGCGGACCCCGACGGGTGCGTGACGAGCTTCATGGGCTCGCGCCTCGAACGCCGCTCGATGTTGCAGCTGACCCGTGAAATGGGGCTCATTGCGCTCGATCTGCAGCGCGACATCGTCTACGGCTGACGGGCGGCGCGACGCCGCTCCCGGGCGCGTCCGGCCGCGCAGGCCCGAGCCCCCTGGCGGCCTGCCGGGCGCGGCGCGTCTCCGCCCTTCGAACTTCAAAGATTGCTATACTTTCGCCCAATTCCGGCATCCGGCCGGTAATTTGTGCCTGTCTGCGTCGATCGTTCGCATATCTCGCACGCATTTGACGCCCTGACCAACCCAGCCGGGCATGGCTTCTTCAATCGCCCCGCGTGGGTGTCTCCGTGGAGCTCGTCTTGGCCGTTTCCAATCTCGTCGTGGACGAACAAGAAACCGACGCCGCTGCCGTCACATCGGGCAGTTCTTTCTATCTGGCGATGCGCATCCTGCCGGCGGTGCAGCGCGACGCGATGTTCCAGGTCTACGCGTTCTGCCGCGCGGTCGACGACATCGCCGACAGCGACTTGCCGCGCGCCGAGCGCAACGCGGGCCTCGATCGCTGGCGCGCGGACATCGACGCGTGCTTCGCCGGTCAGCCGCCGCGCCATCTGGTCGCGCTCGAGCGCGAGATCCGCGCATTCGACCTCAAGCGCGAGGACTTCCACGCGATGATCGACGGGATGGCGATGGACGCCGCCGAGGACATCTGCGCGCCGGACGAACCGACGCTCGACCTGTTCTGCGATCGTGTGGCGAGTGCGGCCGGCCGTCTGTCGGTGAGGATTTTCGGGGTCCCGGAGGCGGAAGGCATCGAGCTGTCGCACCACCTCGGCCGCGCGCTGCAGCTGACGAACATCCTGCGCGACATCGACGACGACGCGGCGATCAACCGCTGCTACCTGCCGCGCGAGCTGCTCGCGCGCGAAGGCATCGCGATCACCGATCCGGCGACGATCGTGCGCGACCCGGCGCTGCCGCGCGTGTGCGCAACGCTCGTCGAGCGTGCGCTCGAGCACTTCCGCGCGGCGGACGCCGTGATGGATCGCTGCACGCGCGCGCAAGTCAAGGCGCCGCGCATCATGTCAGGCGCGTACCGCTGCATTCTGGAAGCCGCGATCGCGCGTGGTTTTGCCGCCCCGCGCGAGCCGCTGCGCAAGCCGAAGGCGCGCATGCTGATGATCGCCGCGCGCTACGCGCTGTTCTGAGCCAATGCCCAGAACCGTCCACGTGATCGGTGCAGGACTCGCGGGCCTGTCGGCCGCCGTCGAGCTGCAACGCCGCGGGCGGCGCATCGTGCTGCACGACGCGCATGCACATGCTGGCGGCCGCTGCCGCTCGTGGTTCGACGAGACGCTGAACACGACGCTCGACAGCGGGCTGCACCAGGTCTTCGCGGGGCAGTCCGCGACGCAGCGCTACCTGCGCGCGATCGGCGCGGCCGATCAGCTCGCGGGGCCCGCACTGCCTGAATATCCGGTGATCGACGTCGCGTCGCAGCAGCGCTGGACGCTGCGCTTCGGCAACGGGCGCTGGCCGTCGTGGCTGTTCGATGCCGCGTCGCGTGCGCCGGGCACCACGCCGCTCGACTACCTCGCGCTGGCGTCGCTCGCGTTCGCGCGCACCGGCCGCTCGCTCGCACAGACGATGCGATGCGACGGCGTGCTGTGGGATCGTTGGCTGCGGCCGTATTTCCTCGGGGTGCTGAACGTCGAACCGCGCCACGCGAGCGCCGAGCTCGCGCGCGCGGCACTGTGCGGCATGTTTGCCGCGGGCGGCCCCGGTTGGCGCCCGCTCGTCGCGCGCCACGGCCTCGGCAGCGCATTCGTCGAACCGGCGCTGCGGATGCTGCAGCACGGCGGCGCGCAGATCCGCCTGAACTCGCGGCTCGATGCGTTCGAATTCGGCGCGCACGGCAACGCGGTCGATGCGGTCGCGATCGGCGGCGAGCGTGTCGATCTCGCACCGGGCGACGCGGTCGTGCTGGCTGTGCCGCCCGAGGTCGCGCAGCCGCTCGTCCCGGACCTCACCGCGCCCGACACGTTCAGCGCGGTCGTGACCGCGTATTTCGCGGTCGATACACCGGCGGGCAGCCCGCTGCAGACGGCCGTCGTCAACGGCATCGTCGACGCGGTGCGCACCGGCGATGGTCCGCTCGCGGCGACGATCCGCGACGCGGGCCGCTGGCTCGACATGCCGCGCGATGTGCTCGCGCGGCGCATCTGGGAAGACGTCGCGCGCGTGAGCGACGCGAACCCGGAAACCCTTCCCGCGTGGCAGCTCGTCGTCGAGCCGCGCGCGGGGTTTGCGGCGGTGCCGTCGCAGGAAATGAAACGTCCGGCCGTGCGTACGCGCTGGACCAATCTTGTGCTGGCGGGCGACTGGATTGCCACCGGCTTGCCCGCCACGATCGAGGGCGCGATCCGCTCCGGCCAACTGGCCGCGGACGTGCTCCAGACACAATAAGAGAGGGACCGATGAACGATCTCACCGATATGGCTAACCTGTCCGCCGGCACCGTGCCGGCCGGACTCGACGCGGCTGTCGCCCGCGCGACCGACGCGCTGCTGGCCGCGCAGAACGCGGACGGACACTGGGTCTACGAACTCGAAGCCGATTCGACGATTCCCGCCGAATACATCCTGCTCGTCCACTATCTCGGCGAGACGCCGAACCTCGAGCTCGAACAGAAGATCGGCCGCTATCTGCGTCGCATCCAGCAGGCCGACGGCGGCTGGCCGCTGTTCACCGACGGCGCGCCGAACATCAGCGCGAGCGTGAAGGCGTATTTCGCGCTTAAGGTGATCGGCGACGACGAGAACGCCGAGCACATGCAGCGTGCGCGCCGCGCGATCCATGCGATGGGCGGCGCCGAGATGTCGAACGTGTTCACGCGGATCCAGCTCGCGCTGTATGGTGCGATTCCGTGGCGCGCGGTGCCGATGATGCCGGTCGAGATCATGCTGCTGCCGCAGTGGTTCCCGTTCCACCTGTCGAAGGTGTCGTACTGGGCGCGGACCGTGATCGTGCCGCTGCTGGTGCTGAACGCGAAGCGTCCGATCGCGAAGAACCCGCGCGGCGTGCGCATCGACGAGTTGTTCATCGACCCGCCCGTCAACGCCGGCCTGCTGCCGCGCCAGGGCCACCAGAGCCCGGGCTGGTTCGCGTTCTTCCGCGTGGTCGACCACGCGCTGCGCGCGGTCGACGGCCTGTTCCCGAGCTACACGCGCGAACGCGCGATCCGCCAGGCCGTGTCGTTCGTCGACGAGCGCCTGAACGGCGAGGACGGCCTTGGCGCGATCTATCCGGCGATGGCCAACGCGGTGATGATGTACGACGTGCTCGGCTATGCGGAAGATCATCCGAATCGCGCGATCGCGCGCAAGTCGATCGAGAAGCTGCTCGTCGTGCACGAGGACGAAGCGTATTGCCAGCCGTGCCTGTCGCCGGTGTGGGACACGTCGCTCGTCGCGCATGCGCTGCTCGAAACCGGCGAAGCGCGTGCCGAGGAAGCCGCGGTGCGGGGCCTCGACTGGCTGCGACCGCTGCAGATCCTCGACGTGCGGGGCGACTGGATCTCGCGCCGCCCGAACGTGCGGCCGGGCGGCTGGGCGTTCCAGTATGCGAACGCGCACTATCCGGACGTCGACGACACGGCCGTGGTCGTGATGGCGATGGACCGTGCGCAGAAGCTCAAGCAGACGGATACGTATCGCGAATCGATGGCGCGCGCGCGCGAATGGGTCGTCGGCATGCAGAGCAGCGACGGCGGCTGGGGCGCGTTCGAACCGGAAAACACGCAGTACTACCTGAACAATATCCCGTTCTCGGATCACGGCGCGCTGCTCGATCCGCCGACCTCGGACGTATCGGGCCGCTGCCTGTCGATGCTGTCGCAACTTGGCGAGAGTGCGCTGACCAGCGAGCCGGCCCGTCGCGCGCTCGACTACATGCTGAAGGAACAGGAACCGGACGGCAGCTGGTACGGCCGCTGGGGGATGAACTACGTGTACGGCACGTGGACGGCCCTGTGCTCGCTGAACGCGGCCGGCCTGACGCCGGACGATCCGCGCGTGAAGCGCGGCGCGCAGTGGCTGCTGTCGATCCAGAACAAGGACGGCGGCTGGGGCGAGGACGGCGACAGCTACAAGCTGAATTACCGCGGCTTCGAGCAGGCGCCGAGCACCGCGTCGCAGACGGCCTGGGCGCTGCTCGGCCTGATGGCGGCCGGCGAGGTGAACAACCCGGCCGTTGCACGCGGCGTCGACTACCTGATCGCGCAGCAGAACGAAGAAGGCCTGTGGGACGAGACGCGCTTCACGGCGACCGGCTTCCCGCGCGTGTTCTACCTGCGCTATCACGGCTATCGCAAGTTCTTCCCGCTGTGGGCGCTCGCGCGCTATCGCAACCTGAAGCGCGCCAATGCGACGCGCGTGACGGTCGGGATGTAACGCGTGGCACCGGCGCAGCATAACGGCACGTTGCCCGTCATCGCCGTCACGGGGATGGCGTTCGAGGCACGCATCGCGCGCGGTCACGGCGTCGAGGCCGTGTTCGCCGCGCGAGCCGACCGGCTCGAGCGCGCGCTGGCCGAGGCGACCGCGCGCGGTTGCGCGGGCATCGTGAGCTTCGGCACGGCGGGCGGGCTCGCACCCGATCTCGCGCCGGGCGCGCTCGTGATCGCGGACGCGATCGACGGGCCGTTCGGCCGCGTGCAGACCGATCCGGACTGGAGCGCGCGGCTCGTCGCCGCGCTGCACGACACGCCGGTGTGGGCGCGCGTCACGCGCGGCACGATGGCGGCAGTCGGTGCGCCGGTGGTCAGCGAGCAGGAAAAGGCGTCGCTGCATCGCACGAAGGGCGCGCTTGCCGTCGACATGGAATCGCATATCGCCGCAGCCTTCGCGGCGTCGCGCGGCGTGCCGTTCGCGGTGTGCCGCGCGATCGTCGACCCTGCGTGGCGCACGCTGCCGCGCGCGGCGACGGCCGGCCTGCGCGACGACGGCAGCACGGCCATTCTGCCGATCCTGCGCGAGCTGCTGAAGCAGCCGTCGCAGCTCGGCCCGTTGCTGCAGGTCGCGGGCGATGCGCGCGCGGCGCGCACGACGCTGATCCAGGCGCGGCACGCGTTCGAACGTGCGGGCGCGATGCGGATCGTCTGAGCGGCGCTCGCCGCGTTCGGCTTCTCCTCTCCCCCTCCCCTTTTTCGTTTTCCGGACACGCAAAAAAAGAGCGCTGCATGATGCAGCGCTCTTCGGCTTGAGGGCGGATGCCGTGCGCGTTATTGCGCGGCCGGACCGCTCGCGGGCACCGTCGGCATCGCCGGCGCGATCGGCGCGCCGTTGGCGGCCGGCGCGGTCGTCGCCCCGGTCGACGCAGCCGCCGGCGCCGCCGGCACCGCTGCAGGCGCACTCGCCGGCGTCGCGCCGTCCGCACCCGGATCGTCATACTGCGGCAACCCCGGCGCAGCCGGCGCGTTGTTCGGTGCGGCACCCTCGCCCGGATCCTCGTAGTTCGGCAACCCCGGCGCGGCCGGCGTCGCGGCCGGCACGGCGCCCGATTCACCCGGTTCGTTGTAGGTCGGCAGCGTGCCCGACGACGACTGGCTGCGATACGTCAGCGACTTGCGCTGCTGCAGGTACGCGTCGCGCACGAACGAATACGGATCGAGCGCGGCCTGCTTCAGCAGGTCGGTTGCGCCGAGCAGGTCCGAACGCGCGCTGATGAACTGCGCGATGTACATCGGATTGCGCACGGCCGGCTCGATGTAGTTGAGCAGGTTGAAGCGGACGTCCACCGCGCGGCCGACGCCATCGCGGATCGTGCTCGGCCCGAACACGGGCAGCACGAGGTACGGGCCGGACGGCACGCCCCAGCGCGCCATCGTCAGCCCGAAATCCTGATGATGCTTCGGCAGCCCGGCCGGTGTCGCGATGTCGATCAGGCCGCCGACGCCGAACACCGAGTTCATCGCCACGCGCATCAGATCCTCGGTTGCATCGGTGATGCGGAGCTGCAGCAGGTTGTTCGCGATGTTGCCGAGATCGCCGAGGTTCGAGAAGAAGTTGCTGATCGCGGTGCGCACGGGCGTCGGCGTGACCTTCTGGTACCCCTTCGCGATCGGCTGGGCGATGTTCGTGTCGACGGTGTCGTTGAACTTGTACATCGCCCGGTTCATCGGCTCGAGCGGGTCATTGGGGTTGCGGTTCGGTCCCGTCGCGCAGCCGGACAGCACTGCGGTGGCGGCAACGGTCGCCGCAATGATTCGCACCTTATTCATTGATTCCTTGCGATTGGTTCTTGGCGCGTTTGACGCGCGGTTTGCCCATCAGGACGGGCTGGAACACCACGGCGCCGATCAGCGTGCAGGTCAACGCCAGCGCGAGCAGCTTGCCCATGCTCGACGTGCCCGGATGATGCGACAGCCACAGGCTGCCAAAGGCGGTTGCCGTCGTCGCGGCGCTGAACAGCACCGCGTGCGTGAGGCTCGAATGCAGCAGGCCCGTCTGGCCCGCGCGCCATGCCATCACGAAGTACACCTTGAACGCGACGCCGACGCCGAGCATCAGCGGCAGCGCGATGATGTTCGCGAAGTTCAGCGACATGCCGAGCACGACGCACATCTCGAGCGTGACGAGCCCCGACACGAGCAGCGGCACCAGCGTGCGCAGCACGTCGCCGAAGCGTCGCAGCGTGATCCACAGCAGGATCGTGATCGACAGGATCGACCACAGCGCCGCATGCAGGAACGCGTTGATGATCGTGTCTGCCGAATGCAGGATCGAGATCGGGCCGCCGATCGCGCCCGGCTCGGCGGCTTTCACCGCCTTCGCGAAGCGGCGCAGCATCGTGTCGTCGTTCGGGTCGACGCCCGTCGGCACCTTCGGCGAAATCTGCACGAGCGCGTGGCCGTCCGGCGCGATCCAGTCGCGCACGAGTTGCGGCGGCAGCGATTCGCGCGTGATGTCCTGCGGTTGCAGCAGCGTCGCGAGCTGATTGAGCGCGATGCGCAGCGTGTCGGAGAACGCGCGTTCGGCGCGGTCGCGCGTCGCGGCATCCGCGGCGGCGAGCTTCGCGAGCGATGCCGACAGATGCTGCGCGGCGGCCGCGCCCGGGCCCGGGTGATCTTCCGCCGCGTAGCTCAGCAGGTCCGACACGCGCTTGAGCGCGGCGACGCGCTGCGCGTCGGTCGCGGGCGGCGCGGCCGGCTGCGTCAGCGCGGGCAGCAGGTCGCTCGCGGCGGCGGCGATCGCCGCACGCTTGGCCGGCTGGTCAGCCGGCACGAAGGTCGACAGCGTCGTCGTGCGGCCGACTTCCGGCAGCGCGTCGAGGCGCTTCGCGGCCGCGTCGGCCTCGGCGAGCGACGGCGCGAGCAGCGTGACGTCGTTGACAGCGGCTTCGGGCGAATCCTTCAGCGCCAGCAGCGTCGCCATCGATTCGCTGTTCGGATCCTTCAGGTGCAGCGGATTGAAGTCGAAGTGCAGGAACGCGAGCAGCGGCAGCGCGCCGATCACGACCACGAGCGTGCCGATCAGGATCGGCTTGCGATGGCGATCGAGGTAATCGTCGACCGGCGCGAGCCACGGGAAGCCCGGCGTCTTCGATTCGCCCGGCGGCGCGAACAGGCGCAGCAGCGCGGGCAGCAGCGTGAGCGTGGTGAGCAGCGCGACGAACATCCCGACGCCTGCGATCAGGCCGAGCTCGGACACGCCGCGATAGGCGGTGGGGATGAACGAGAAGAAGCTCGCCGCGACGGCCGCGGTGGCCAGCGCGAGCGGCATGCCCATCGAGTGCGCGGCGCCGATCAGCGCGTGATCGATGCGCGGATCGCGGAAGCGTTCCTCGCGGTACTTCACACCGTACTGGATCGAGAAATCGACGCCGAGGCCGACGAACAGCACCATGAACGCGACCGAGATCATGTTCAGCGAACCGACCATCGCGAGGCCGAGCGCGGCGGTCACGACGAGGCCGACGAACAGCGTGACGAGCACCGAGCCGATCATCCGCTTCGAGCGCAGCGCGAGCCACAGGATCACGAGCACGGCGAGGAGCGTGAGCGCGCCGTTGAGCGCGGCGCCGTCTTCGACCGACGCGAATTCGTCGTCGGCGAGCGGTTGTTCGCCGGTCAGGCGCACGACCGCGCCGTAGCGTTGCTCGAGGCCGAGCGTTCTCGCCGTGTCGCGGATCACCTGGGTCGTCTCGGCACCGGCCTTCAGCGCACCGTAGTTGACGACCGGCTGCACCGTGACGAACGCGCGCGCCGGCTGGCGCGCGGCATCGCTGTCGACCAGCCCGCGCCACGAGAACGCGGCGGGCTTGCCGGCCAACACGTCGTCGACCGTCGCGGCGCTGCGCGCGAGCAGCTTCGCCATCTCGGGCAGCTTCACCTGGCCGGTCAGGAGCGGCTGGCCGAGCGTGGTGGACAGCGTGGTCGCGAGCCCGGTCAGGCTCGGGTTCTTCGCGAGTTCGTTGACGAGCGGCCGCGCGCTCGCGAGCTGTGTCGTCGTGTTCGACACTTCCTGCGGCGACAGGAACAGCAGCCCGTTGTGCTCGAAGAACGGGCCGCCACCGGGTTCGGCGACCTGGCCGATGCGGCCGGCGTCGGCCTGCTTCTGCAGGGCTTCGGTGAGCGTATGCGCGGCGGCGGTTGCGAATTCGGGTGCCGGGGCCTCGACCACCGCGAGGATCGTGCCGTTGCGTTGCGGGAAGGCCTGGTCGACGGCCTGGCCGAGCGCGGCCCACTGCGGTTCCGCGTCGACGAGCTTGCTGATGTCCGTGTTGATCTTGAAGTGCTGCGCGACGTAGACGCCGCTCAGGACGGCGACGACGAGCGACAGCACGACGACCCAGACGGGGCGGCGTACCGACCATGCGACGAGTCGGACGATGAGAGATGTCACCATGTGGCGGTGGGGAGGGGCTGGCAAGGACAAAACAACGAGTATACCGGCGCAACGTGACGTCGGTCGCGACGTTGCAGCGTAAAGGGGCGGGAAGGATATTTGCTCCGCAGCGCAGGAATCGGCGCGCCGGGCCCGGCGATTTGTATGGGGATGCTTACATAATCGTCCGGCGTCGCGCCGCGGCGGGGCCTGTGACAAAAGGGGTTGAAAGGTAACAGTCGGTCACCGCGCGGCAGGCCGGCCGCCGGGCCGCTATACTTCGACCCACCGGCCGATGCCACCAATGCGATCCGCCGGCCGTTTTTTCTCATCGAGTGCGATATCCGTATGAAACGTCATCTGTTTGCTTTCGTCGCGGCGGCCGCCGTGTCGGTTTCCGCTTTCGCGCAGAGCGCGCCCGTCGACATCGTCCGCAATGCGGTCGAAGGCACCGTCAACGCGATGAAGGCCGATCCGGGCGCGCGCGGCGGCGACATGGCGAAAGTCACGCAAGTCGTCGAGCAGCGCTTCCTGCCCGCGACGAACTTCGAACGCACGACCCGCATCGCGGTCGGCGATGCCTGGAAGCAGGCGACGCCGCAACAGCAGCAGGAGCTGTACAAGCAGTTCAAGCTGCTGATGACGCGCACCTATGCCGCGTCGCTCGCGCAGCTCGGCGGCCAGGACGCGAAGTTCTCGTTCAAGGCCGGCGGCGTGTCGGGCGCCGATGCGCTGGTGCAGTCGACGGTCACGACGCCGGGCGACAGCCAGTCGGTCGGCTATCGCCTCGGCAAGGTCGGTAACGACTGGAAAATCTACGACATCGACATGTCGGGCGCGTGGCTGATCCAGGTCTACCAGGGCCAGTTCAAGAGCCAGCTCGCGTCGGGCGGCATCGACGGCCTGATCGCGTATCTGCAGAAGCACAACTCGCGGACGAACTGATCGCCGCCAGTCGGCCGGCCGTTCAGCATGCCGGCATGCATCAAGGGCGCCCTCGGGCGCCCTTTTCGTTGCGGGTTCGGGATGGCGGCGTCATGTTCTCATGTTCGGCACGACGCAACGCCGGTGTCGGGCGGCTACCGCCGCCGATGCTCGACCGCGAACTTGATCAGCTCCGCCTGCCCTTCGATCTCGAGCTTGCGCTTCAGATTGAGCCGGTGCGTTTCCACCGTGCGCACCGACAGCCCCGTCTGCTGCGCGATCTGCTTGCTCGACAGCCCCTCGGCCAGCGCATCGAGGATGTCGCGTTCGCGCGGCGTCAGGCGGTCGAGCGGCGACGCGGTCGCGCTCGCCTGGATCATCCGCGCGGCGAGCCCTTCGCTGAAGAACGTCTGCCCCGTGAGCACCGCGCCGATCGCGCGCACGATCTCGCTCGCGGGTGAATCCTTCAGCAGATAGCCGCTCGCGCCGGCGCGCACGGCCTGCGTCACATATTCGACGTTGTCGTGCATCGACAGCATCAGCACGCGAATCCCCGGAAAGCGCTCGTGAAAGACGCCGGCGAGCGTGATGCCGTTCATCCCGTTCATGCCGACGTCCATCAGCGCGAGATCGGGCTCGAGCGACGCGGCGAGCGCGAGCGCCTCGTCCGCGTTGCCGGCTTCGCCGACCACGGACAGGTCGGCCGCCTCGAGCCGCATCCGCAGGCCGTCGCGCACCAGCGGGTGATCGTCGACAAGCAGCAGTCGGGCGGCGGGCCGGGCGGTGTCGGGGGCGCTCATGGGCAAAGGTCTCCGGTTATGGGGCGCGCGGTCAGGCGGCGCGCAGCGGCACGCGCGCGGCCACGACGGTGTGGCCGACCTGCGACGTGATCGTCAATGTGCCGCCGAGCGCGTCCAGGCGCTCGCGCATGTTGCGCAGCCCGATGCCGCGACGCGCATCGGTCTGCGACCGCTCGGCATCGAAGCCGCAGCCGTTGTCGGCGATGGTCAGCGTGGCGGAATGCGCGCCGACGTCGAGCGTGACGGCCGCGCGCGACGCCTGCGCATGATGCACGATGTTGCTGAGCGCTTCCTGCGCGATCCGGAACAGCGCCGTATTGACCGGCGCGGGCAACGGCCGCGCGCCGCTGTGCGCCACCTGGGTATAGCCGATGTCGATGCCGCTTTCCGCGCCGAGTTCGCGCACGAGCTGCTCGAGCGCGGCCGCGAGGCCGAGATCGTCGAGCATCGCCGGGCGCAGCGCATGCGAGATGCGCCGCACTTCGCGCAGCGTGTCGCCGAGACGTCCGACACCCGACGCGAGCGCCTGCTCGGCTTCGGGCATGCGCGTCGCACCGCGCTCGAAGCGCGCGAGCGCGGATTCGAGCATCAGCTTCGCGGACACCATCATCTGGCTGATCCCGTCATGCAGTTCTCGCGACAGCCGCTCGCGCTCCTGCTCCTGCGATTCGACGACACGCTGCGCGAGTTGCTTGAGCTTCGCGTCGGCGCTGCGCGACTCGCTGACGTTCAGCACCAGCGCGCAGACGGCGATCGCCGCCGCGCCGGTCAGCGCGATCGCGGTGAGCCAGCTCATCGTCCGCTCGATGTTCGCGGACGCGCGCGCGTCGATGCGTTGCAGCGCGGTGTCGACGTCGTCGAGATAGATGCCGGTGCCGACCATCCAGCCCCAGCGTTCGAGCGCGACGACGTAGCCGAGCTTCGGCGCGAGCTTGCCCGTCGACGGCCGCTGCCACGTGTAGCGCACGTAGCCGCCGCCGTGCGACGCGGCGCCGATCAGCTGCTGGATCGTCAGCGCGCCCTGCGGGTCGCGCATCGACCAGTAGTTGTGGCCGACGCGCTCGGGCTCGCGCGGATGCATCAGCGCATTGCCGTGCAGGTCGTATACGAAGAAATAGCCGTCGGGGCCGAAATCCATCTTCTGCAGCATCGCGAGCGCCTGGGTGCGCAGCAACGCGTCGTCGCGCGCATTGCGGCCGCTCGCGTCGTACAGCGGCATGATCGCGCTCGTCGCGAGCTCGACGTAATGCTTCAGCTCGACTTCCTTGCTCGACAGGTAGGCGGCCTGGATCGTCGCGTGCTGCGTGCGTGCGAGCGACGTCGCCTGCTGGCGCACGCCGAAGCCGATGCCGGCGATCGCGAGCAGGAATGGCACGATGGCCAGGAGGAAAATCTTTGCCTTGAGTCTCATGGTGGTGTGAAGCGGGCGCGCGCCGGCCGGCGCATGTGTCGCTCGGCGGCGAGCCGACATTGTCGGCGATTTCGCCCGCAGGCGGCGGGGCGGCGGCCTGTCGGCCGGCCGTGGCTCAGGCGCGCCGCGGCGTGATATCCAGGCTCTCGGCCGTCTGCACGACGACCCGGTTGCGCCCGCGTTCCTTCGCGCGGTACAGCGCGTCGTCGGCGAGCTTCAGCGCGGCCTGGATGCTGTCTTCGCGTTCCGGATAGCAGGTCGTCACGCCGATGCTCGCGGTCAGGCGGTCGGACGAGCCCGTGGCGTGCCGGATGCCGAGATCGAGGATGCCGGTGCGGATCGCTTCGGCGATCGCCACGGCGCCGGGCGTGTCGACGTCGGGCAGTACGACGACGAATTCCTCGCCGCCGTAGCGGGCCGCATAGTCGGCCGGGCGCCGCAGGCAGCCCGCGATGCAGCGGCCGACCGCGGCGAGCGCGTCGTCGCCGGCCTGGTGGCCTTGCGTGTCGTTGTAGCGCTTGAAGTGATCGACGTCGACGAACAGCAGCGACAGCGCGTGTTGCGAGCGTGCCGCGCGGCGCCATTCGCGCGCGAGCGTGACGTCGAGCATCCGGCGGTTGTCGAGGCCGGTGAGGCCGTCGGTGCGCGCGAGCGCCTGCAGTTCGGTTTCCGCGCGGTGCCGCTTGCGCAACTGCACGTCGAGCAGCAGCGACAAGCTGACGAAGCCGAGCGCGAGTACGACCATCGCCGAACCGATCGGGATCGCACGGTCGTACCACGCGGCGTAGGTGTCGGCTTCCGAGCGCGCGACCATGATGATCAGCGGCAGATTGTCGAGATGCCGGAACACGTACAGGCGCCGCACGCCGTCGATCGACGCGGTATCGGCGAAGCTGCCCTCGTTCGCGGTCATGAAGTGCCGGAACGTGGTGGCCTTGCTGATGTCGCGGCCGACGATCGCCGGATCGTACGGCTTGCGCGCGACCATCCGGCCGTCGGTTTTGATCAGCGCGACGGAGCCGCGATCGCCGAGCGCCAGGCGCGAGAACAGGTTCTGGAAATATTCGAGCCGGATCGACATCACGGCGACGCCGCCGAATGATCCGTCGGGCCGCGTGATACGCCGGCTGAGCGCGATGCTCGGCGAGCCGCCGCGCAGTCGAGAATGGTACGGATCGCTGACGTACAGGCCGACGTCCGGGTGGTCGCGGTGCACCGTGAAATACGATTCGTTGGCGAAGTTGGCCTTGCGCGGCACATCGCTCATACCGTCGACCGCGATGTCGCCGTTCGCGTCGAGCACGTAGATGCCGCCGAGGTATTTGGCCGTCGTCGCGCGGTCGAACAGCACCTGGCGGCGCAGCGACATCGGCAGCCGGGTGACCTCGGGATCGTTCGAGCCGTCGACGACCGCCTGCAGCGACAGCGAATAGATCTCGATGTTGCGCTCGATGTCCCACGACGCCATCAGCGCGATGTTCTGCTGGGTGGTGCGCGCGCGATCGCGTGCGTCGATACGGCCTTCGTACAGCAAGATGGCGCACAGCAGCAACAGGAGCAGCGCGATCAGCAGCCCTGAATAGAAGATCAGATGCGGCAGCAGGAACCGGCGAAATTGCGCGGCGATGCGGCCCGTCAGGCCGGATTCGCTGGGCATTGCGTAGTCGGTTTCTGCCATGGTCCGTGGATCGATGGGCATCTCCGCCAGGCGGCGGGCCGATGCGATTGTTCGTATGATGTGCCGGCGGCCATCCGGTATGCGGTCTCCGATGCGCATGCCGCCCGATCGACCGGAGAACGGGCGCCGATCATCGATGATTGCGGCCGGATAAACCGCAATAATCACTCCATTCCCCGGGAGGATTGGCCGCGATCCGATGATCCGACGAATCGGGCGGCGCGGATTGATCCGAGTATAACGCGCGTATTCGTATGCGCCGAGAATGTTGCGGACCGTTGATCCGGATCAATTTATCGCCGTGGCCGACCGTTGCCAATCGCTCGCGGAGCGTTGCGGTGCAAGGCTTTGCGCCAGGGGCGGGAGCGACGCGAATTCCACGGTCGCCGGTTTGACTGCTTTAACGGCAGGTGAAGCAGGAACTTGAGGTCATGCGATACGGACCGATTATCCATTTCGGTGTCCGCATGAATTCACAGATGAAAACGGGCGGCCTCGATGGCCGCCCGCTTCGTGAAACCGCATGCGGGAAAGCCCGCATGCCAAGGGGGTTACGCGCCGTGCTGCTGCGCCTTGTACGCGAGCCGGAACCGATGCAGCAGCGGCTCGGTATAACCGCTCGGCTGCGACGTGCCCTGCAGCGCCAGCGCGCACGCGGCCTTGAATGCCGTCGACTGGTCATAGCCGGGCGCCATCGGGCGATAGTTCGGGTCGCCGGCATTCTGCTGATCGACGACGCGCGCCATCCGCTTGAACACGTCGAGCACGAACGCCTCGGTGATCACGCCGTGGCGCAGCCAGTTCGCGATGTGCTGGCTCGAGATGCGCAGCGTCGCGCGGTCTTCCATCAGGCCGACGTCGTGGATGTCCGGTACCTTCGAGCAACCGACGCCCTGTTCGACCCAGCGCACGACGTAGCCGAGGATGCCCTGCGCGTTGTTCTCGACTTCGCTCAGGATCTCGGCCTCGCTCCACTCGGCGCGTTCGACGACCGGCACGGTGAGCAGGCCTTCGAGCAGCGCGTCGCGTTCGCTCGCATACGGCGTCTTCTCGAGCTCCTGCTGGACGGCCTGCACGTCGACGAGGTGGTAGTGCAGCGCGTGCAGCGTCGCGGCGGTCGGGGACGGCACCCACGCGGTGTTCGCGCCGGCGCGCGGATGCGCGATCTTCTGCTCGAGCATCGCATGCATCAGGTCCGGCATCGCCCACATGCCCTTGCCGATCTGCGCGCGGCCGCGCAGGCCGGCCGACAGGCCCGCGAGCACGTTGTTGCGCTCGTACGACTGGATCCACGCCGACGACTTCATGTCGCCCTTGCGGATCATCGGGCCTGCTTCCATCGCGGTGTGCATCTCGTCGCCGGTGCGATCGAGGAAGCCGGTGTTGATGAACGCGACGCGCGCGGCGGCGGCCGCGATACAGGCGGCGAGGTTCACGCTGGTGCGGCGCTCCTCGTCCATGATGCCCATCTTCAGCGTGTTGCGCGGCAGGCCGTACAGGTCCTCGATGCGCGCGAACAGCGTGTCGGCGAACGCGACTTCGACCGGGCCGTGCATCTTCGGCTTCACGATGTAGATCGAGCCCGTGCGCGAGTTGCGCTTCGCCTTCAGGTCATGCAGCGAGCACAGCACCGTGACGACGCCGTCGAGGATGCCTTCCGGGATCTCGTTGCCGTCGCGGTCGAGCACCGCGCCGTTGGTCATCAGGTGGCCCACGTTGCGCACGAACAGCAGCGAGCGGCCGTGCAGCGTCAGCGTGCCGCCGGCCGGCGTCGTGTATTCGCGATCGGCGTTCAGGCGGCGCGTGAAGGTCTTGCCGCCCTTCGCGACTTCCTCGACCAGCGTGCCCTGCATCAGGCCGAGCCAGTTGCGATACAGCTGGACCTTGTCGTCGGCGTCGACCGCCGCGACCGAATCCTCGCAGTCGATGATCGTGCTGACCGCGGCTTCGAGGACGACGTCCTTCACGTTCGCGAGATCGGCGCGGCCGATGGGAGTCGACGCATCGATCTGGATCTCGAGGTGCAGGCCGTTGTGCTTCAGCAGAATCGCGGACGGTGCGCCTGCCGCGCCCTGATAGCCGACGAACTGCGCCGGCTGTGCGAGATGCACGACGCCCTTGCCGGTTTCGACGGCGAGCTGGCCGTCCTCCACGCGATAGCGCAGTGCGTCGCGGTGCGAGCCGCTCGCGAGCGGCGCCGCGTTGTCGAGCACTTCACGCGCGTAGTCGATCACGCGCTGGCCGCGCGTCGGGTTGTAGGCCGTGGTGCGTTCGGCGCCGCCGTCCTCCGGCAGCGCGTCGGTGCCGTACAGCGCGTCGTACAGGCTGCCCCAGCGTGCGTTCGCGGCGTTCAGCGCATAACGCGCGTTCGACAGCGGCACGACGAGCTGCGGGCCGGCCTGCGTCGCGATCTCGCTGTCGACGTTCGCGGTGGCTGCCGCGACGTTCGACGGGGCCGGCACGAGGTAGCCGATCTGTTCGAGGAACGCGCGATACGCGGCATGGTCGCGCACCGGGCCGGGGTGCGCGCGATGCCACGCGTCGAGTTCCTGCTGCAGGCGGTCGCGTTCCGCGAGCAGTTCGCGGTTGCGCGGCGCGAGGTCGTGCACCAGGGCCGAGAAACCGCTCCAGAATGCGGTCTTGTCGATACCGGTGCCCGGCAGTGCTTCGTTTTCAATGAACTGGCTCAGCGCTGGCGCGACTTGCAGTCCTGCTTGGTCGATCATCGTGATTCCTCCCGGGGAATGAAAAACGCGCGCGGATCAGGCCGCGACGCTTTGTGTGCCGGCGCGGGCGATCTGCGCATCCTGCTCGGACTTTACGCCAGACACACCGATCGCGCCCGCAATGCGGCCATCCACCGTCACCGGCACGCCGCCTTCGAGCAACCCCGTCAGCGGCGCGCTCAGAAACGCCGTGCGGCCACCGTTGATCATATCCTCATACGCCTTCGTCTCGCGACGGCCGAGCGCCGCCGCGCGCGCCTTGTCGTGCGCGATGCTGGCGCTGGCGGCCGATGCCCCGTCGAGGCGTGCGAATGCGAGCAGGTGCCCGCCGTCGTCGACGATGGCGATCGACACGGCCCAGCCGTGACGTTCGGCTTCCGCGCGGGCGGCGGCGAGCATGCGGTCGGCGTCGGCGAGTTCGAGTTCGGGCTTCGTTTTCATGGTGTTCCTCCGGAATCAGCGGTCAGTTGACGAGTCGGTTGTCGACGAGTTCGATCCAGTGGCGCACGCGCGTGCGGCCCGCGCCGTTCAGGTGAGTCTGGCAGCCGACGTTGGCCGTGACAATCAGGTCCGGCCGTGCGGCTTCGAGCGCATCGAGCTTGTTGTCGCGCAGCTTGGTGGCGAGTTCGGGTTGCGTCAGCGCATAGGTGCCGGCGGAGCCGCAGCACAGGTGGCCGTCGGCGACATTCGTCAGATCGAAGCCGAGCCGCGTCAGGATGCTCTCCACCGCGCCGCCGAGCCGCTGCGCATGCTGCAGCGTGCACGGGCAATGAACCGCGACGCGGCGCTGCGTCGTGTCGGCCAGCGCGTCGAGCGGCTCGGCCGCGATCACTTCCGCGAGGTCGCGCGCGAGCGCGCTGACGCGCCGCGCCTTGTCCGCATAGACGGGGTCGGAGCGCAGCAGGTCGCCGTATTCCTTCACGAACGCGCCGCAGCCGCTCGCCGTCAGCACGATCGCTTCCGCGCCGGCCTCGATCGCGGGCCACCATGCATCGATGTTGCGGCGTGCGCGTGCGAGCCCGGCATCCTGCGCGTTCAGGTGATATTCGGTCGCGCCGCAGCAGCCGGCCTCGCGCGCCGGCGTCACGCTGATGCCGAGCCGGTCGAGCACGCGCGCGGCGGCCGCGTTCGTGTTCGGCGACAGCGCAGGCTGCACGCAGCCTTCCAGCATCAGCACGCGCCGGGCGTGGCGCACGGGCGGGCGCGGCATGGCGGCGGGCACGGCGGCCGGGATCTTGTCCTGCAGCGCGCCGGGCAGCAGCGGGCGCAGCGCGCGGCCGGCCTTCAGCAGCGCGGCGAAGGTCGCCGGCCGCGGCACGACGTGACGCAGGCCGGCGCGCAGCAGGCGCTCGCGCGCCGGACGCCGCGCGCGTTTCTCGGCTTCCGCGCGGCCGATGTCGAGCAGCGTGTGATAGCGCACGCCGGACGGACACGTCGTTTCGCAGTTGCGGCAGGTCAGGCAGCGGTCGAGATGCTGCTGCGTGCGCTCGCCGCACGGCTCGCCTTCGAGCATTTGCTTGATCAGGTAGATGCGTCCGCGCGGCCCGTCGAGCTCGTTGCCGAGCACCTGGTAGGTCGGGCAGGTCGCATTGCAGAAGCCGCAGTGCACGCACGCGCGCAGGATCGCTTCCGCTTCGTCGGCCCGGTCGAGGGCCTTGCTGGCTTCGCTGAGATTGGTTTGCATCGGCGGTTCGAAGTCGGGTTGGCGTCAGACGTCCGCGTACAGGCGGCCGGGATTGAAAATCGCATGCGGATCGAGCTGCGCCTTCAGCTGGCGATGCACGCGCAGCAGCGCGGGCGGCAACGGCTGGAACGGCTGGAACGGCTCGGACGTCGTGCCGACCGTGAAGCAGGTCGCGTGGCCGCCCCACTGCGCGGCGAACCGCTGCACGTCGGCCGGTGCCGCGTAGGTTTTCAGCCAGCGCTGCGCGCCGCCCCAGTCGACGAGCACCGCGCCCGCGAGCGCATCGAGCGGCGCGGCGGCCGGCACAGACACGCGCCACAGCGGGCGGGGATCGTCGAAGAACGGCAGCGACAGGTCGCGCAGCCGCGCCCAGAACCCGTCGTCGCGATCGTCCATGCGCTCGCCGCCGATCGTGTCGCGCGCGGCCTTCACCGAGCCCTCGCCGCCTTCGAGGCGCACGCGCAGCACGCCGTCCGCGTGGCAGGCGCCCGCGAGCGGCAGCCCCGCGCGCCGCCACCCGGCGACGCGTTGAACGGCTTCGCCCGCAGTGAGCGGCAACGCGAGATCGCCGGTCGCGCGCGGCTTCGGGAGCACCTTCAGCGACACCTCCGTCACGACGCCGAGGCAGCCGAAGCTGCCCGCGAGCAACCGCGACACGTCGTAGCCCGCGACGTTCTTCATCACCTCGCCGCCGAAACGCAGATGTTTCGCGTGGCCGGTGATCACGCGGCAGCCGAGCACGAAGTCGCGCACCGCGCCGGCCCACGGGCGGCGCGGCCCCGACAGCGCGGCCGCGAACATCCCGCCGACGGTGGCCGCGCCGCCGAACGTCGGCGGCTCGCACGGCAGCATCTGGCCCGCCGCGTCGAGCATCGCGTCGAGTTCGGCGAGCGGCGTGCCCGCGCGCGCGGTGATGACGAGTTCGGTCGGGTCGTACGCGACGATGCCGCGATGCGTGCGCACGTCGAGCGTGCGGCCTTCGACGGCGCGGCCGACGAACGCCTTCGTGCCCGCGCCGCGAATGTGCAGCGGCTGGCGATCGTGGATCGCGGCGTCGACCTGGGCGACGAGCGCCGCGCTGTCGTCGATCGATTCGGGTTCGCGTTCGCGTCGCATCAGAAGCGCTCCAGTTCGGGAAACGGCAGCTTGCCGTGATGGACGTGCATCGCGCCGAACTCGGCGCAGCGATGCAGCGTCGGGATGTTCTTGCCGGGATTGAGCAGGCGCTGCGGATCGAACGCGGCCTTCACCGCGTGGAAGAACGTGATTTCGTCGGCGTTGAACTGCACGCACATCTGGTTGATCTTCTCGCGCCCGACGCCGTGTTCGCCCGTGATGCTGCCGCCCACCGCCACGCACAGCTCGAGGATCTTGCCGCCGAGCGCCTCCGCGCGGTCGAGCTCGCCGGGACGGTTCGCGTCGAACAGGATCAGCGGATGCATGTTGCCGTCGCCCGCATGGAACACGTTCGCGACCGGCAGCGCGTATTCGGCCGAGAGCGCGGCGATCCCTTCGAGCACGCGCGGCAGTTCGCGGCGCGGGATCGTGCCGTCCATGCAGTAGTAGTCGGGCGACATGCGGCCGACCGCCGGGAACGCGTTCTTGCGGCCGGCCCAGAAACGCTGACGCTCCGCTTCGTCGCGCGCGACGCGGATGTCCGACGCGCCGGCCTCACGCAGCAGCGTGGCGACGCGTTCGGCGTCTTCGTCGACGTCGGTCGCCGCACCGTCGAGTTCGCACAGCAGGATCGCCTGCGCGTCGACCGGATAGCCCGCGTGGATGAAGTCTTCGGCCGCACGGATCGCGAGGTTGTCCATCATCTCGAGCCCGCCGGGGATCACGCCCGCGCCGATGATCCGCGCGACCGCCGCGCCGGCTTCGGCGACGTCGTCGAAGCTCGCCATCAACACCTTCACGCTCGGCGGCTTCGGCAGCAGCTTCACCGTCACCTCAGTGACGATGCCCAGCATCCCCTCCGAGCCGGTGAACAGCGCGAGCAGGTCGAAGCCGGGGGCGTCGAGCGCGTCGGCGCCGAGCGTCAGCGTGTCGCCGTCGATCGTCAGGATCTCGACCTTCAGGATGTTGTGCACCGTCAGCCCGTATTTGAGGCAATGCACGCCGCCCGCGTTTTCGGCGACGTTGCCGCCGATCGAGCACGCGATCTGCGACGACGGATCGGGCGCGTAGTAGAGGCCGTACGGCGCGGCCGCTTGCGAGATCGCAAGGTTGCGCATGCCGGGCTGGACGCGCGCGATGCCGGCATCGGGGTCGATGTCGAGAATCTTGTTGAACTTCGACATGACGAGCAGGAGGCCTTTTTCGAGCGGCATCGCGCCGCCCGACAGGCCCGTGCCCGCGCCACGCGCGACGACCGGCACGCCGTGCGCGGCCGCAACGCGCAGCACCGCGCGCACCTGCTCGACCGTGTCGGGCAGCACGACCGCGAGCGGCACCGTGCGGTACGCGGCGAGGCCGTCGCATTCGAACGGCTTGAGCGCCTCGCGTTCGTGCAGCACGTCGAGGCCGGGCGCCGCCGCGTGCAGTGCGGCGACGAGTGTGTCGCGGTCGACGGTCGCCAGCGGGCCGTCGATCCGTTCGTCGTAGGTGAAACTCATCGTGTGTCTCCGTCTCCACCCTCTTCAACATGCAGGCGGCCGCGGGATGCGCGGCGCACCGGATGGACGGCATTCTTGGCGGGCGGAGCGGGCATGTCCAGACGTCTTCAACGTGGTCATACCAGTTTTTCGAAGCAGGCCTGAAGGGGGCAGTTGATCGGGGAGAAAAACTCAATACAAACAAGGGATTGTGAGAAAATCGACACCATTCGCCAAAAGTGGTCATACCAGTATGGAAAAGCAGGATCGACAAGCGCCGGCGCGCAATGTCGCCGACGTCGTCGCCGAGCGGATCGAGCAACTGATCGTCGACGGCGTGCTGAAGGCCGGGCAGGCGCTGCCGTCCGAGCGGCGGCTCACCGAGAAGCTCGGCGTGTCGCGCACGGCCGTGCGCGAAGGAATGAAGCTGCTGCGCGCGCGCGGGATCATCGACACGACGCACGGCAAGGGCTCGTACGTCGCGAGCCTGACCCCGCAGCGCGAGGTTTCGCCGATGATGCATCTGCTCGGCTCGCAGCCGCGCACGCTGTACGACCTGTTCGAAGTGCGCGGGATGCTCGAGACCGAAGCCGCGCGGCTCGCCGCGCTGCGCGGCACGCCCGCCGACTTCATCCTGATCAAGCGCCGATACGAGGAAATGACCGCGGCCGATGCGCAGGATCTCGATCCGGCCGAGCGTGCGAAGCTCGATCATGCGTTCCATCTGGCGATCTGCGAGGCGTCGCACAATCCGGTGCTCGTCAACACGCTGCAGTCGCTGACCGATCTGCTGCTCAGTTCCGTGTTCGCGTCGGTGAACAATCTCTATCACCGTGAGCCACTGAAAAAGCAGATCGATCGGCAGCACGCGCGGCTCTACAACGCGGTGACGGGGCGGTTGCCCGACCAGGCGCGCAAGGCCGCGAGCGAGCATATCCGGCAGTGCGTCGATTATCTGCGCGAGATCGAAGCGGAGGAGCAGCGGCTCGTGCGCTCGACGCTGCGCCTCGAAGGATGGACCTGAGCCGCTTGAGCCGGCGTGACCGCGGGCGCCGTGACGTGCATCAGGGATATTGTGCTGATCGCGCGGTTTCATGGGCCAATATGTCACAATGTGACGCATTCGATGCGTGGCCCGACACGACCCGTTTCGCCCTTGCGCGACACGCGCCTTCGCGGTTGACCGTGACGCGCCGCCAATCCTTGAAGGAGGACGCTGCATGTCGATTCCGACGCGTGGCGACGGGCCGGAGGCCCGCGCCGTCCAGATCCTGCATCGCCCCGTCTGCGACCTGCTTGGCTGTGCATGGCCGATCATTCTTGCGGGCATGGGCGGCGTCGCGCGGGCGGAGCTCGCGAGTGCGGTGAGCGCCACCGGCGGGTTCGGTTTTCTCGGGATGGTGCGCGAACCGGTCGCGCTGATCCGGCGCGAGGTCGAACGGGTGCGCGCGGCCACCGAGCGGCCATTCGGCGTCAACCTGATTCCCGCGTCGACGCCAACCGAGTTGCTCAATGCACAGATCGATGCGTGTATCGAGTTGCGTGTGCCCGTGGTTGCGTTGTTCTGGGATGTGATGCCGGGCGTCGTGCGGCGTCTGCGCGATGCGGGCGTGCGGGTGGTTCATCAGGTCGGCTCGCTCGACGATGCGCGCGCGGCCGAGGCGGCCGGGGCGCAGGCGCTGATTGCTCAGGGGCGCGAGGCGGGCGGCCACGTGCGCGGTGATCGGCCGTTGGCCGAGTTGTTGCCTGGAGTGATTCGCGCGACGCGGTTGCCGGTGCTCGCGGCAGGCGGGATCGTCGACGGCGCCGACGTGGCCGCCGCGATGGCGCTCGGTGCGCAGGGGGCGGTGATGGGTACGGCGTTCATCGCAACGCACGAATCGTTCGCGCATGCGTATCACCAGCAGCGGATCGTCGATGCGCGTGAAGGCGACACGCTGTTGACCGATATCTTTCACATCAACTGGCCGCGCGGCGCGCGGGTGCGCGTGCTGCCGTCGAGTGTCACGCGTGGCGAGCGCGGTGATCCGTTCAATGATGCGCGCGTGGTGATCGGCGACGAGGAAGGGCGGCCCATCTATCTGTTCAGCACCGACTCGCCGTTGCGTACGATGACCGGTGATTTCGAGGCGATGGCTTTGTATGCGGGCACGGGTGCCGGGCGAATTCGAGCGATCGAGTCGGCCGGCGAGGTGCTGCGCCGGATCGTGCGCGATGCGGCGGCGATCGTCGAGACAAGCGCGGCTTCATCGGCTGGTGCGGTGGATGAGGGGCGTGCGGCGTTGCTCACGGCGCTCGATGAATTGCTGGAGGCGGAGCGGGCGGGCGCGCGCGTTGCATCCGAGACGGCGGCAGCGGTGACTGAAGATGCCGAACTCCACCGGCTGATCGTGCATATTCGGCAGGACGAGGCGCACTGGTGCGGCGTGCTGGCCGACGTGATTCAGACGCTCGGTGCGATGCCTACGCGTGCGACCGGTTCATTCTATGAAAGGGCGATGGCGATCGATGATCTGGCCGAGCGGATGGCGTTTCTGAACCGCGGGCAACGCTGGGTCGTGCGCAAACTGCAGACGCTGCTGCCGACGCTAGCCGATCGGGATATTCATCACGCGCTGTCGTTGATGCTGGTCGCGCACGAGAAGAATATCGGTGCGGTGGATATGCGGTTGAGGGAGAGGGGGGCGGGGAGCGTGTAGGGGAGGGGCGATGAATCGGCCCGCGTCGCTCTGACGTGCGCCGCTGTGGGCAAGCGATGCTGGCGTCAACGACGTTTTTTCCTCGTTTCAGGCGGGATGGCGCTATTCGAGGGTTCTCAGTCAAATGCGCCTTCCGGGATCTCTGTCATTGCTTCGTCATGCCGAAGCCGCCGAACTTCTCTTTTACCTCGGCGGCAATTGCGCATAAAAAAGGTTCATCGCGGAATTCCGGGGAACGCCGGGGAGGAACGTCGGTGTTCGGCCATACGCGGTCACTCGCGCAAGTCGCCCGAGTGACCGCTTCGCTGCACTTTGCTGCCCAACACTCGAGTGCATAGCCGTGCGATTCAGATGTTTTCGTTCATCGTCAGGATGATCTTGCCCACGTTCACGGCCGACTCCATCCGTCGATGAGCAGCCGCGGCGTTTGCGAGTGGAAACACGCTGTCGACGACCGGCTCCAGGCCCGCGCCACCCGCAAAACGGTCGAGCCAATGTTCGCGAAACCGCTGAACCATCGCGTGTTTCTCGCGCTGGTCGCGAGACTTCATCACCGTGCCAATGATCTGCAGGTGACGGTACAGGATCTGTTCGAGACCGACGCTCACGTCACCGCCTCCGCCCAGTATGCCAACCTGCACCAGCCGGCCACCGTTCGCCAGCGACGCTACGTTCCTAGAAAAGTACGGCGCCCCCACAAAGTCGATAACAACATCGACGCCGCGTTTGTCTGTCCTGTTTGCGACGACTTCTGAAAAATCCTGCGTCTTGTAGTCGATCGCATGGTCCACGCCCAGTTGAACGATCCGCTCCAGCTTTGAAGCCTCGGCGGTCGCGAATATCGTCGCACCGGTTGCGTAGGCCAGTTGGACTGCTGCGGAACCCACTCCGCCCGCCGCCGCGTGAATAAGCACCGAATCGCCACGCTGCAAGCGGCCAAGATGCAACAACGCTTCGTGCGCAGTGACGAAGACTTCCGGTATTGCAGCCGCGTGCACGTAGTCGATCGTTGCCGGAATGGGCATCGCCATTCTCCAGTCAATGCGCGCCAGTTCTGCATAGGCCCCGCCGCCCACTACGCCCATTACACGATCACCGACCTTGTAACCCTGCACGGAACTTCCGGTCTCGATCACCTCGCCAGCGATTTCGAGCCCCATGATGGTCGAGTCGCCGAAGTTCGGCCGGCCGTATCCGCCTCGCCGATGTGTCAGATCCGCGCGATTCACACCTGCGGCATGGACGCGTACCAGTAGATCGTCGGGGCGAACCTCGGGTGCCTGGACCTCGGCAAGATGAAGCACCTCGGCCTCGCCAAATTCTTTGAATGTGATGGCTTTCATTTCAAACCTTCCTGCGTCGTAGATGAATTGCCGGCGAAATCGTCGGACTGAGGTTGTGCGCCAAGCGTTGCCTGCGCCGCGGCGGATGCCGAGATTGCCGCGGGAAACCCGGCATAGAACGCGAGGTGAGTGATTGCTGCGGCGAGTTCTTCGCGGGTTACGCCGTTCGTCAACGCGCGGCGAAGGTGCGCCGGCAACTCGTCGAGATGGCCCCCCGCGATCAGCGCGGCGACGGTCACGAGGCTGCGGTCGCGCGGCGAGAGCGCCGGATCGCTCCAGATCCGCGGGTAGAGCGTGTCGTCGACGAATGCCGAGAGCTTCGGCGTGAACGCACGCGCGGCCTCGCGCGGACTGTCGAAATGCGTGTGAGACATGGCGATACTCCTTCAAGCCTGGCTGATGAACTTGTGCGTGAGGTAGTACTCGATGCCCTCGGTGCCGCCCTCGGAGCCGTGGCCGCTTTCTTTCATGCCGCCAAACGGCAGTTCGGTCGAAACGATGCGGTACTGATTGATACCGATCATGCCGGCTTCGAGACCGTCTGCTACATCGATGGCCGTGCGCGCACTGCTCGTGAACGCGTAAGCGGAGAGCCCGTACGGCAACCGGTTTGCTTCGGCGAGCCCGTCGGCGAGGGCATCGAAGCGCATCAGCACCGCGATCGGGCCGAACGGTTCTTCGTGCATCACACGCGCGTCCTTCGGTACGTCGGCGAGGACCGTGGGTTCGAAGAAATACCCTTGGCCCTCGATACGTTTTCCGCCGGCGAGGACCCTTGCGCCACGTTCGACCGCATCGGCGATGAGTTCCTCCATCTTGGCAAGCTGGCGCGGATTCGCCAGCGGCCCCACTTGCGTGCCGGCATCCATGCCATTCCCGACCTTGAGGGCCTTGGCAGCGCGCACGAAGTGCCCGACAAACTCGTCGTAGACTTCGCGTTGGATCAGGAAGCGCGTCGACGAGATGCAGATCTGGCCCGTACCACGAAAGCGATTCGCCGCACCTTCGACCGCGGCCTTTTCGACATCCGCATCGTTGAATACGAGGACGGGCCCGTGGCCGCCCAGTTCCAGCGTGATGGGTTTGACGCCTTCGGCAGCGCGCGCCGACAGCAGACGGCCGATCGGCACCGAGCCCGTGAACGTCACCTTCCGTATGACCGGGGAAGCGATGAGGTGCTTCGACACCTGGTCGGGCACGCCGAATACGACTTGAAGCACGCCCTTCGGCAAACCGGCGTCGTCCAGTGCACGCGCCAGCGCGAGCGCCGTTGCTGGGCTTTCCTCGCCGGGTTTGATGATGACGCTGCATCCGGCGGCGAGTGCGGCGGAGAGCTTGCGAGCCGGGGTGATCGCCGGAAAATTCCACGGCGTGAATGCGGCGACGGGCCCGATCGCCTGTTTCTTCACGAGCTGTTGCACGCCCGGGCGGTTGGATGGCACCACGCGGCCGTCGATACGGCGTGCCTCTTCGGCGAACCATTCGAAATAGTCGGCGGCACGCAAGGCTTCGTCGCGACTTTCTGCCAACGGTTTGCCTTCCTCGAGCGTCATCATGGTCGCGATGTGCTCGGCGCGCTCGCGCATCAGTTCCGCACCGCGCTTCAGAATGCGCGCGCGTTCGGCTGGCACGGTGTTGCGCCAGACGTCGAACGCCTGTGCAGCGACCTGCAGGGCGCGATCCAGGTCGGCTGCCGTCGCCAGCGGGACGCGACCGATCTCGGTTTGCGTGGCCGGGTTGATCACCGGCGCTGTTTCTCGTTCGCCCGCGCCGATCCATTCGCCATTGATGAAAAGATGAAGTGCATCGTAAGTGATGTTCATGGTATTAGTCTTCATGATTAGGATTGCGATTTAATGCGTTTTCGAGGAAAACCGAATACGGGAACCTGCGCTACGCTGTATCTGGATGATCCGCCGTGGCGCGCGGCGCCCGGGTTGGAACGTCCGTGTTTCGAATGCCTGACTTCGGGACCAAGTCTAGGCGTGAAGCGGGCTGCAACTTAGAGGGGCCGGAAAGAATGAATCTTGTCTCGGGAGAGAAAATCCCCCGCCGATATGAAAGAATTTTGAAAGGATGCGCAAAAACGACAGGGGGTTGCGCGCTGCCTGCATGAAACAGGCGCGGGCCCTATGATCACAGGCTCGCGCGGGCCGAAATGCAGCGATTCGACGATAAATTCAAAGCCAGGGTGCGTAATGGACAAGGTTCACACGATGTCGGTGTTTGCGAAAGTGGTCGAGATGGGCAGTTTCACGGCTGTCGCAAACCACCTCGATACGACAGTCGGCAACATTTCCCGAGCGGTCTCGGTACTCGAGGACAATCTCAACACGCGGTTGCTGCAGCGCTCGACGCGACGGCTCGTGGTCACCGATGCGGGGCGACGTTTTTACGAGCGCAGCGTTGCGATTCTCTCGGACATCGAACGGGCAGAAGCGGAAGCCCGCGATGCGTTGCTGGAGCCGCGCGGCGTATTACGCGTGCACGCGGTGCCGGGATTAGGCCGTCAACTTGTTTCGCAAGCCGTGCTTGCCTATCGAAGCACGTATCCGGAAGTATCGGTCGATCTCATGCTGTCGCAGCGGATGCCGAATCTGCTCGAAGAGCAGCTCGACGTGGCAATCGTGATTGCGCGCACGCTGCCGGACTCGGCGTATGTGAGCCAGAAGATCGGCGCCAGCCATTGCATTCTGGCGGCGTCGCCCGATTACCTGGCACGGCATCCGGCTCCCGAATGTGTGGAAGATCTCGTCGATCACACATGTGTGCTCCTGAGTACGGTCGATTACGCACCGGACGAGTGGCATCTGCAAGGCAGGGCCGGCGACGCGACGTATCGTCCGACGGGATCGCACTTCAGCGTTAACGACATGGATGCGATGTCCACGGTGCTGCAGGAGGGCGCGGGGATCGGGCTGATCGCCGCCTTCTCGGCAATCGACGATTTGCGTAAAGGATCGCTGGTTCGCGTCCTGCCTGAATTCCACACCGCTCAGCGCAACGCATATGCGGTGTATTCGTCGCGTCAGTTCGTCGACGCGAAGATCAAACGGTTCATCGATGTACTGAAGGTGCGGGTAGGTGACCGGTTGGATGCATATGCGGAGGAACTCGCTATCACGGTCGTATGATCCACCTCACGGTCGGCATGGTCGGGTAGATATTCGATTTCCCGAAGCCGACCCGTCGTATTGAGCGTATGCGGTTGTGACAGTGCAAGTACGTCGGATCGATGAATCCGCGGACGTTGCACGCTCGTGCTGAGCTAAATGCTGCGCGACCGGGTCCCGATCCATTGCAGTCGTTCGCCCACATTCAGCCATTGGCGTATTCGGGTCGGCAAGCGACGTCCACGGAAATCCACGAAGAACCATAAAAAAGCCCGCCGAAGCGGGCAATCCTCTCGATGAAGAGGGGGAGATCCGAATCCGCGATCGGCGGTCAGGGCGCGTTCAACCTTTGGTCGCCCCGAACGTCAGCCCCGCGACGAAATGCTTCTGCATCGCGAAGAACATCGCGACCGACGGCAACGCAGCGAGAATCGATCCGGCCGAGACCAGGTTCCACGATGTCGTCCATTGCCCCTTCAGCGCCGCGACCCCCGCCGTTATCGGCGCGGCCTCGTCGCCTTGCGTGAGACACAGCGCCCAGAAGTAATCGTTCCACACGAACGTGAACACGAGAATCGCAAGCGCGGCCAACGCCGGACGGATCAACGGCAACACGATCCGCCAGAACACCGTCCACTCGCCGGCTCCTTCGATCCGTGCCGCCTCGATCAGCTCGAACGGCAACTGCTTGATGAAATTCCGCAGAAACAGCGTGCAGAATCCCGTCTGAAACGCGACGTGAAAGAGAATCAGCGCCTCGACCGTATTGAATACCCCGAGCCTGAGCGACAAATCACGCACGGGAATCATCAACACCTGCACGGGCACGAAATTCCCCGCGACGAACGTCCCGAACAACGCGGTATTCCCGCGAAACCGGTAAGTCGCTAGCGCGAACCCAGCCATCGCGGCAAGCGTGATCGACCCGAGCACCGACGGCACCGTGATCTGCACGCTGTTCCAGAAGTAATGCAGCATCGGCGACGTGGTGAGCGCGTCGCGATAGTTCTCGATCATCGAGAAGTGCCGCGGCCAGCCCCAGTAGTGACCTTCGACCAGTTCCTCGGTCGAGCGCACCGACGTGACGAACACGGCAATCATCGGCAGCAGCCAGATCACCAGCGCAACGGGCAGCGACAACTTGTACAGCCTGCGCGAGACAGGCTTCCATTGAGCAACGGGAGTCGGAAACATGATGGCCACCGGTCAGGTTATTGCTCGTTGCGCAGCATGCGGCGCAACTGGAACACGATGTAGACGAGCATGATCGCGAACAGCACGACCGCAATCGCCGCGGAATAGCCGAGCCGGTAGTACTTGATCGCCTGGTCGTACATGTAATACGCGAGCACGGTCGAGCTCTCGAACGGGCCGCCGCTCGTCATCACCGAGATCAGGTCGAAGCTGCGCAGCGCGCCGATCACGGTGACGACGATCGCCATGAACGTGGTCGGCCGCAACTGCGGCAGCACGACGTGCCACAACAACGCGAAGCCGCGCGCGCCTTCCATTCGCGCGGCTTCGATCTGCTCCGGGTTCACCGACGTGAGGCCGGTGAGGTACAGGATCATGCAGTACGCGGTTTGCGGCCACAGCGCGGCGAACACGATGCCGAACGTCGCATAGCGCGCATCGCCGAGCACCGGGATTCCGTGTCCGGCGATCAGCGCGAGCAGCCCGAAGGTCGGATCGTAGAACCACGAGAAGATCAGGCCGACGACCACGCCGGACAACACGAACGGTGCGAAGAACAGCGATTTCACGAGCCGGATGCCGGCGACCGCTTGGTTCAGGTACAGCGCGAGCGCGAGGCCGAGCGGCGGCGCGAGCATGAACAGCGCGAGCCAGATCACGTTGTTGCGCAGCGCGGTGTAGAACGTCGGCGCGTGCAGCAGCTCGGCGTAGTTCGCGAGACCAACGAACGTGCGTTCGGTCATCCCGTCCCAGTTGCAGAGGCTCAGCCACAGCGTGGACAGGATCGGCCAGACCACATAGACGGCAACCATTGCGCACGCGGGCGCCAGAAAGAGCCACGCGGCGCGCCGTTGCCGCCGCGCGGTTGGCGAGGGCCGGCGCGCGCGCAGTGCGGCGGGCGACCTGCCGGCCGGCGGCGCGGCGGCGGCCGGTGCGGCAGGCGTTTCGACGGGTCTGGACGTGATCGGACTGGACACGGCAAGCCTCCTGGGCGGACGCGGCGGCACAGGGCCGCCGCAGGGGTCACGCGGTTACTTCTTGTAGATCCGCTTGCGGGTCTGCTCGAGCTGCGCGAGCACGGTATCGAGCTGCGCGGGATTGGCCAGGAACTGCTGCATCCCCTTCATCCCTTCGTCGGCCATTTCCTTCGTCATGTCGCGGTCGTAGAACTGCGCGACGCCGCCCCGGGTGTCGGCGAGGATCCGGAAGCCGATCCGCGAGATCGGATCGGCCGGCTCCGGCGACTTGCTGTTGGCCGACAGCGAGCCCAGCCCTTCCGCGAGCTTCGCGCCCATTTCAGGCGTTTCGACGAACGCGAGGAACGTGTGCGCGTCGGCCTTGTTCTTCGCCTTGGTCGGGATGTGCAGCGATTCGACCGGGCCATCTTCGGCGGTCGGCACCTTCGGGTCGATGATCGGGAAGCGGTAATAGCCCATTTCCTGCTTCACGTTCGGCGGAAAGCCCGCTGCGATGAACGTGCCCATCAGCATCATCGCGGCCTTGCCCTGGAACAGGAACGGCTGCGCGCCGTCGAGATCGTAGGACAACGCGTTGTCGATGAAATAGCCCGAATCGATCAGCGATTTCCACGTCGTGTAGACCTTCTTCACGCGCGGGTCGGTGTACGGCACGTCGCCGGCCATCAACTGCTGGTGGAACGCATTGCCGTTCAGGCGCAGGTCGAGATAGTCGAACCAGCCGGCGAGGGTCCATGCGTCGCGGCCGCCGACCGCGATCGGCGTGATGCCGGCCGCCTTCAGCTTCTTGCACGCATCGAGAAACTGGTCCCACGTCTTCGGCTCGTCGGCGATGCCGACCTTGCGGAACAGGTCCTTGCGGTAGAACAGCCCCCACGAGTAATAGACGGTCGGCGCCGCGTACTGCTTGCCGTTGTACGACGATGCGTCGCGCGTCGACGCGTACATTGCGCCCCAGCCGTTCTTCGCCCAGTCGCCGCTCAGGTCCTCGAACAGCCCGCGCTTCGCGTAGTACGCCATCCGCTCGCCCGCGTGCCAGTTCACGACGTCGGGTGCGACGGTCGTGAGCCACGCGGGAAGCTGCACCTTGTACGCTTCCTCGTCGACGAAGGTGGGCTTCACCTCGATGTCGGGATGGGCCTTGTGGAACGCCTCGAGCGTCGACTGCCAGACCGCGCGCTGGCTGGCGCCCTTGAACGCAATGTTGATCGTCAGCGTGCCGGCATCGGCGGGCGCCGTCATGCCGAGCGATGCCAGTGCGACAGCGGCGGCCGTGGCGAGCCGGGTGGCGACGCGAAGGGGGCGATGTGTCATACGTGTCTCCTGTTCTGGGTGTCGTTGTACGTCACCGGTGCATCGTGGCGCCGGTGACGGTGGTTACGAACGGCTTCGATACGCGGCTACGTCTTGCGGCCCGACTTGCGCGGTGCCGAGCACGAACGCGGACGGCGGCACCGCGTCGATCGTGTGCGGCGTGTCGCCATAGTTGAAAACGTAGGTCAGGCCGCCGCGCCGGCTCACGCGCACGCCGTCGCCGAGCGGCGTCGGTGCGAGGCCGGCTTCGGCCGCGACGTCGGCGAACAAGCGTGCGGTGGTCGCATCGTCGAACAGCGCGGCCCAGTAGTGCAGCGTGCCGTGCGACACGCAGGCCGGATGACCGTCGGCGAAGCGCGCACGCACGACGCTGCGTGCGTCGTCGTGAAGCTCGACGAAGTCACGCCAGTGGCGTGCGTCGCCAGCGAGCGGCGAGCCGTCGCGCAGCGTGCCGCCGATCCGCTCGGTCACGTTCGGCCGTAGCGATTCGACGCGCCATACGCGCATCGGCAGGATCGAGGCGAGCGGGCCGGGCGGCAGCGTCGGCGGAATCTGCAGGTCGATGGTCTTCGAACCGGTGCGCGGGCCGAACACCGCATGCGCGCCCGACGCGGCGAGCCGCGCCGCGAAGTCGTCCGGCACGATCGGCAGCGGCGGCACGACGACAAGCCGGTAGCCGTCGAGCGGCGCGTGCGCCGACACGATGTCGACATCGAGGCCGAGCGAGCGCAGCGCCGAGTAATACTCGAACGCGAAACGCGGGTAGTGGAAATCGGCGCCTTGCGGCTGCACGTCGAGCAGCCACTTCGCTTCGTAGTCGAACACGAGCGCGACGGGCGCACGCACGGCGCCGTTCGCATCGGCATCCGCGCCGGCGTCGAGTACCGCGGCGATTTCATGCGCGACCCGTTGCGCCTCGCGGCCGCCTTCGTCGAGCTTGTCGTCGGGCGTGTGCAGGCCCGCATGCATCTGCTCCTGCGCGAACGGCGCCTGCCGCCAGCGGAAGTACGACACGCAGCCGGCGCCGTGCGCGAACGCCTCCCAGCTCCACAGGCGCACCATGCCCGGCAGCGGCGCGGGGTTCCAGTGCGCCCAGTTCACGGGCCCCGGTTGCTGCTCCATCACCCAGAACGGCAGCTTCGACATGCCGCGATAGAGGTCGTGATTGAACGACGCGAAATCCGGGTGGCCGGTGCGCAGCCAGCGCGCCTTCACGTCGGGCGCGAACCATTGCTCCTCGAGCGCGCCGAGCGGGTAGCTGTCCCACGTCGCGACGTCGAGGTCGCGCGCGACTTCGTAGTGGTCGAACTCGGTGAACAACTGCATGAAGTTGTGCGCGACGGCGCGGCCCGGCGAATGCGCGCGGATCACGTCGACCTGCATGCGGTGATAGCGCGCGACTTCGTCCGACGCGAAGCGCCGGTAATCGAGGCGGTGCGACGGATGCGCTTCGGTCACGGTGCCGACCGGCGCGTCGACTTCGTCGAAATGCCGGTATTCCATGCTCCAGAACACGGTACCCCACGCGCGGTTCAGCGCGTCGATCGTCCCGTAGCGCGCCTTCAGCCATTCGCGGAAGCGCAAGAGCGCGGCCGGCGAGTAGCTGACGACCGTCTGGTGGCAGCCGAGCTCGTTGTCGGTCTGCCAGTAGCGCACGGCCGGATGGCGGCCGTAGCGTTCGGCCACCGCGGTGCAGATCCGGCGCGATGCTTCCAGATAGGTCGGCGACGAGAAGTCGTAATGGCGGCGCGAGCCGAACTTGCGCGGCTGGCCGTCCGCGCCGATCGCGAGGATCTCGGGATGACGGTCGACGAGCCACTTCGGCGGCGTCGCGGTGGGCGTGCACATCACGATCTCGAGCCCGGCCGCGCCGAGCACGTCGACCGCGCGATCGAGCCAGCCCCAGTCGTATTCGCCGGGCGACGGCTCGATGCGGCTCCACGCGAATTCGGCGATCCGCACCTGCGCGATGCCGAGCGCCTTCATCCGGCGGGCGTCGTCGGCCCACATCGATTCCGGCCAGTGTTCCGGGTAGTAACAGACTCCGAGGCGCATGCCCGATCCTTATGCGTAGTGGTGGACGGGAAGTTCGGCGCACGCGGGCACCGCGCGGCCGTCTTCGGTGAAGAGATGGCAGGCCGCGGCCGGCGCATGCGCGTGCACGCGCTCGCCGCTGCGCACGGCCGCGTCGCCGGGCACTTTCGCGATGAGCGGCGTGCCGCCGGGCTGATCGAGGTGCACGTAGGTCTGCTCGCCGAGGCGTTCGACGAGCACGACGTCGCGCGCGAGCGTCGTCGCGTCGAGCGCGGCGCCGAGCGTCAGATGTTCGGGGCGGATGCCGAGCGTGACGGCGGCACCGGGCGCGAGCGCGGCGCCGTCGCGCGGCAGCGTGAAGGTTTCGCCGGACGGCACGACGGTGACGGTCGTGCGCTGCGCGTCGCATGCGGCGACGACGGCCGGCAGGAAGTTCATCCGCGGCGAGCCGATGAAGCCGGCGACGAAGCGGCTCACCGGATGGTGATAGAGATCGAGCGGCGCGCCGACCTGGGCGATGCTGCCGTGTTGCGCGGTGTCCGCGCCGGCGTGCAGCAGCACGATCTTGTCGGCGAGCGTCATCGCTTCGGTCTGGTCGTGCGTCACGTACACGACGCTCGCGCGTTCGAACTGTTGATGCAGTTTCGCGATCTCGACGCGGGTCTGACCGCGCAGCGCCGCGTCGAGGTTCGACAGCGGCTCGTCGAACAGGAACACGCCGGGCTCGCGCACGATTGCACGGCCGATCGCGACGCGCTGCCGCTGGCCGCCCGACAGCGCCTTCGGTTTGCGCTCGAGCAGCGTATCGAGCTGCAGGATCCGTGCGGCGTCGCGCACCTTCCGGTCGATCTCGGCCTTCGGCACGCGCGCGAGCTTCAGCCCGAACGCCATGTTCTCGTAGACCGTCATGTGCGGAAACAGCGCGTAGCTCTGGAACACCATCGCGACGCCGCGTTCGGCGGCCGGCACGTCCTCGACGCGGCGGCCGTCGATCGAGAGCTCGCCGTCGCTCAGGTCCTCGAGGCCCGCGATCATCCGCAGCAGGGTCGACTTGCCGCAGCCGGACGGACCGAGGAACACGCAGAACTCGTGCGCGCCGATCTCCAGATCGACGTCGCGAATGACCGGCGCGTGCTCGCCGTAGGCTTTCTGCACGCGCCGCATCGAGATGCTCGCCATTGTCTCCGCTCCATGTTTTAATGCGCTTTCATCGATGCTTAAGCGCTTAATCATCGCGATCAAAAAAAATAGCCGATAGCGATCGCGGCCGAGTCGCGCCCGTCACGGGGCGGCAAGGTGTGCGGCGATAATGCGCCGCTTCGATGTGCGAAGCAAATACTGGATCAACGTCTCATATAGTGAGCAAGGGATGGCGACACTCGATGAAGTGGCCCGCCGCGCCGGCGTAACGGCCGCGACGGTGTCGAACGTGCTGCGCAATCGCGGCCGGGTTGGCGATGCAACCCGCGCGCGGGTGCTCGAGGCGGTGCAGGCGCTCGGCTACCGGCCGCATCTGGCCGCGCGGGCACTGGCGGAAGGGCGCGCGCCGACGGTCGCGCTGATGGTGTCGAGCATCGCGAACCCGTTTTATCCGGAGTTCGCGCTCGCGGTCGAGCGCGCGGTGCGCCGCAACGGGCAGTTCCTGATCGTCTGCAATACGAATGAAGACCCGCTGCAGGGGCGCGCGTATCTCGACCAGATCGCCGGTACGATCTCCGAAGGCATCCTGGTGACGAACGCGAACCTGCACCTGCCGGATCTCGTCGACGTTGCGCGGCGCGGCGTGCCGGTCGTGCTGTGTCTGTGGGAGCGGCCCGATGCGCCGCCGGAAGGGTTGCCGTGCGTCGCTGTGGATTTCCGCGAGGCGGGGCGGATCGCGACGCGGCATCTGGTCGAACTCGGGCATCGCGAGATCGGCGTGATCGTCGGCGGCTCGGCAAACGGCGTGCAGGCCGCGCGCTACGACGGCTTCGTCGATGTGATGCGCGAAGCCGGGCTGGACGCGTCACGCGTCGGCGCCGGGCACGATTCGATCGAAGGCGGCGTGCATGCGGCGGGGCAGCTGCTGGACGCGCATCCCGGGCTGACCGCGCTGGTCGCGACCAACGACCTGCCCGCGATCGGCGCGCTGCACGCAGCGGCCGATCGCGGCAGACGCGTGCCCGACGACCTGTCGATCGTCGGCATCACCGATATTCATCTGGCGAGCGATACGCGGCCTACGTTGACGACGGTCGCGATCCCGACGGGCGAGGCGGCGGGGCTCGCGGTCGAACTGCTCAACGCGTTGCGCGAGGCGGGCGGGCAGATCGACGATGCGTCGCGCGTGCGGACCGCGTCGGCACCGCAGCTGGTGGTTCGGCGGACGACGGGCGCGGTGCCACGGCGGCGGCGCACGGCCGTGTAGCGGTGGCAGACGCGCGCCGCATGTCGCTGTTGCGGGCAAGGGATCGACGTGCGTGCGTGGCTGCCGGCGTCGTTGCTTCCGCGTGCCGCGCTGCGCTGCGGGCAGCCGTTCTAGAACGAGTACGCGAGTGATGCGAACAGGCTGCGCGGCGCGCCCGGCGTCACCCACAGGCTGTTGTACGAGCTGACGTAGTACGTGCGATTGAACAGGTTGTTCAGCACGACCGATGCGCGCAGATGCTTGTTGACCTGCACGTAGCCGTTGAGCTGCACGGTTGCGTAAGCGGGGAGGTCGAAGCCATCCTGCGTGTTCGCGGTATTGCCCGCGCGGCGCCCGACGTAAATGACGCCCGCGCCCGCGCCGGCCTTGTCGACGAGCGGCAGCGCGGTTTCATACATCAGCAGTGCGCTGCCGCTCAAGCGCGGAATGTCAACGAGGCGTGCACCGGGCGTCAGCACGCTGTCCTGCGTGACTTGCGCATCGACGTACGCAAGGTTGACGATGCCGCGCAACCCGTGGCCCAAGTCGCCGTTCCATTCGAACTCGACGCCGCGGCTGCGCACTTCGCCGGCCGCACGCGAGAACCCGGCATTCGCCGGATCGGCGGTCAGCACGTTGCGCTTGTTCACGTAGAACGCGGCGACGGTCGCGAGCCAGCGCGTGCCGGCCCATTTCACGCCGGCTTCGTAGCCGTGCCCCTTCTCCGGATCGAACGCGCGGCCGTTCACGTCGGCGCCGTTGTTCGGCCGGAACGAGTACGCGGTGTTCGCATACAGCGACAACGCGGGGCTGGCCTCGTACACGATGCCGAGCCGTGGGCTCAGCGCCGTTTGCAGCTGGCTCGTCGTCACGCCCTTCAGCCGATTGTCGACCGACTGATGAAAGCGGTCCCAGCGCAGCCCGGCGAGCACTTTCCAGTGCGGCCCGAATGCGAGCGTGTCCTGCGCGTACAGGCCCTGGCCGTCGTCGCGCTCGAGCAGGTTCGTCGCGGTGCGCGGCACGGGCGCCGGCTGGCCGTAGACCGGATCGAAGATGTCGATCGCATACGGCGCGGCGGCCGTCGGCGTCGAGCGCGCGACGAACTGGTCGTAGTTGAAGCGGTACGCGTCGACGCCCATCACGAACGAGTGGCCGATGCCGGCGGTGCGGGCCTTGCCGGCCACTTCGACACGCCCCTGCAGGTCGTTCGAGTGGAACGCGACCTGCCGGTAGCGGCGCCACAGCGTGCGGCCGTCCGGCTGCAGCGAGAACGCTTCGGACGAGCGGCCGGACAGGTCGGTGTCGCGCTGCGCGAAGCCGGCGTTGACGGACCAGTCGGCATTGAAGCGATGTTCGAGCGTGAACTGGTGCCCCGAGTTGCGGACGTCGTAGTCGCCGTCGCGCGGCTCGCCCATGAACCTCGATGCCGGCACCGCGCCGAGCTGCCCGTTGACCGCGACCACGCCGCGATCGAGCGGCGCGCGCTGGCGTGCGGTCTCGAATTCGTAGTGAAGCGTCGTGTCCGCGCCGATATCCCACGTGAACGACGGCGCGAACAGGTAGCGTTTGCTCGATACCGTATCGCGGAAGCTGCCGTTGTCTTCGTTCATCGCGATGAAGCGGTACGCGAGCGACTTCGTGACGGGGCCGGTCGAATCGAGCGTCTCGCGCAGCGCGCCATAGCTGCCGGCCGACACGCCGATCGTGTTCGAGCGCGCGAACTGCGGCTGCTTCGTCGTGTAGCTGATGAGCCCGCCGGGGTCGCCGCGACCGTACAGCGCGGACGCCGGGCCCTTGAGGACTTCCATGCGCTCGAGCGTCGCGGTGTCGCGCGGCACGCTGATGCCGCGATTCCACGAGAAGCCGTTGACGAGGTAGTCGGTGCCGGACGTGTTGCCGTCGCCGGCAAAGCCACGCACCGCGTAGTTGTCCCACAGCCCGCCGAAGTTGTTCTGCCGCGCGACGCCGGCGACCCAGTCGTACAGGTCTTCGCCGCGCGTGGCGGCCACGGTCTGGATCAGTTTCGTATCGACGCTGCTGACGGCGAACGGAATCTCCATCACGTCCGTCTCGGTGCGCGTCGCGCTCGTCGATTCGGGCGCGCGAAACGGTGCCTTCGTGCGCTGTCCGGAGATTTCGATCGCGGGCAGCAGCGGCTCCTGAGCATTGGCGGCGCTCAGCCCGGCCGTGCCGACGACGATGGCCATCGGTGCGGCCGCCCAGTTCTTCCTGCTCATACCCGTCCTTCAGAAATTGGTCCGCGTTCGGGCACCGCGGGCCGTCTTGCGCCGGCGACCGTGTTCCAAACAGTACATTTGCGCGCCGAAATTTAATGCAAATGAGAGTTATTTGCAATCGTAAGTTGACGTTGTTGCGTTGGGGCTAAAGGGCGGGGGAGAGAACGGGCGGCGCGAGCGGATTGGCCGGGTAGCGTCGAGACAGACGTGTTGGGATTCGGGGAAGTTGCCAGCGGCTATTGTTCGCGCCGTGCGAATTCGGGAACGGTGCGCGGAGAACCGAATGACGGCTCACCGACTTGCGCGGTTCACGGTAGTGGTGGATAAGGCGCTGCGCCGTCCATTGGGGCGCAGCACGCCTCGGAAGTGCGAAGAACCGGGCCGCCCGCATCGGTCAGCTGACTGCGCGCGCAACCGTGGCCGGACACGTGCCGACGTCACGCGCCTTCGACGAGCTGCAACACGATGCGTCGGGCCGACTCGAGATGTGCGGCAGTCATCGCGCGGGCGCCGCGTGCATTGCGCTCGCGGCACGCTTGCAGGATCGCCTCGTGCTCCACCTGGAACGACGGTGTGTCCGCGAGCAGCGTGGCTTGCAGGCGCTCATATCGTTCGACCTGGCTGCGCAGCTCCGCGATCGCCTTCAACTGCCGCTCGTTGCCGCAGCACGAATACAGCAGCGCATGGAACTCACGGTTCAGTTCGCCTTGCCGGTGCGGCACATTGGATTCGCCGAGCAACCGATGCACGAGTTCGGCGCGCGCGAGCGTCTCGTCGTCGAGCCGCTTCACGCTGCGATAGATCGCGTCGCCTTCGAGCAGCGCGCGCATGTCGTAGATCTCCTGCACGTCGGATGGGCTCAGCATCCGCACGACCGCGCCGCGATTGCGGAAGATCTCCAGCAGCCCTTCGCGCTCCAGCCGCTGGATCGCTTCGCGCATCGGAATCCGGCTGATTCCGAAGCGCTCGGCGAGGTCGCGCTCGACGAGCCGCTCGCCGGCCTGCAGTTCGCCGTTGACGATCATCTCTCGCAGCGATGCGGCCACCGCGTCCGCAGTCGAATCAAGTCTGGCTTCCATCCCGTTGGGTCCCTCATTTTGGAATAATGGTATACCAAACGGTATTCCGATGCCACAATGGCGGCCTCACGTTCCGATATCGAAGGAGAGCGAGATGGCGCATGGCGAACACAAGTACCGCGTGGCAGTGGAGTGGACCGGCAACCGCGGAACCGGCACGTCGGGATATCGCGAATATGGTCGCGACCATGTGATCCGCGCCGGTTCGAAGCCCGACATTCCGGGCTCGTCGGACGCGGCGTTTCGCGGCGACGCGGCGCGCTGGAATCCGGAGGATCTGCTACTCGCGTCGGCCTCGGCGTGCCACAAGCTGTGGTATCTGCATCTTTGCTCGGAAGCCGGCATCCGCGTGCTCGCGTATGTCGACGACGCCGAAGGGACGATGCTCGATAGCCCCGAGCAGGGGCGCTTTACCGAAATCGTGCTGCGCCCGCACGTGACCATCCAGGCCGGTGACGATCGCGAGCGGGCGGAACACCTGCATCACGATGCGCACGCGAAGTGCTACATCGCGAATTCGGTCAACTTCCCGATCCGTTGCGAACCGGTGATCGAGTTTGCAGCCGCGTGACGCGTTGGCGATGGAAAGCACGATGAAGCTTTTCTACGACTCAACCAATGAACGCTGGCGCAGCGCTTCGTGCTCGAACAAGTCAACGTGGGCGGGCCACACCCCCCGTCGCCGCGTCACAGCGCGACGCCGTAAACCTCCCGCGCAGCCACCCGAATCGCGTCGGCCATCACCTCGACGGCCGGCGAATGCAGCCGGTCGGTGCGCGTGATGATCCCGAAATCGTCCATCCGGCAGTCCATCTCCAGCGGCAGCACCGTGACGATCCCGTGTCGCGCGTAGTACCGCGCGACGTCCTCCGCGAGCACCGCGATCATGTCGCTCTGCTCGATCAACTGCGTGATGAACAGCAGCGCGGCCGTCTCGACGACGTTCGCCGGCGGCGCGAGGCTCGCGCGCTGGAACACGAGCTCGAACCGATGGCGCAGCACGCTGCCGGCCGGCGGCATCACCCACGCGGCGCGCTGCACGTCGGCGAGCGACAGCGGCGCCTGCGCGAGCAGCGGATGGCCGGGCCGCACGACCGCGGCGACCGGCTCGCCGGTCAGCGGCTCGTAGCGCAGGTGCAGCTTGTCGTGTTCGGCGGACAGCCGGCCGAGCACGATGTCGAGCTTGTCCTGCGCGAGGTGTTCGAGCAGCACGTTGCTCGTGTCGATCGCGACGGACACCCGCACGTTCGCATGCGTCCCCTTCACGGCCGCGACGGCCGGCGGCACGAGCCGCAATCCCGGCGACGTGATCGCGCCCACCGCCACGTGCCCGAGATGGCCGGCCTTCAGCGCGGCCAGTTCCTCGCGCGCCTGGTCGAGGCTGCCGAGCGCCGCGCGCGCGTGGCGGATCAGCGCGTCGCCGTACAGCGTCGGCCGCATCCCGCGCGGCAGCCGCTCGAACAGCACGGCGCCGATCGACTCCTCGAGCTCGCGCAGCAGCTTCGACGCCGCCGGCTGCGTCATGTTCAGCGCGGCCGCCGCGCGGTGAATGCTGCCTTCGTCGGCGAGCGCGACGACCAGCAGCAACTGGCGCGTCTTCAGGCGATTGCGGTTTCCCCACGGGCTGGCTTCGGTCATCGTACGGGTTTATATTGATATCGGAATCGATATCGTAATCGCCTAAAACGTCATTAGCGAGTTATCAAAATTCTGCCTAGACTGCGCCGGTATCCCGTCACCACAGGACTGACGATGTCGGCAACAAAACCCAGGCTGCGCTCCACCCAATGGTTCGGCACGAACGACAAGAACGGCTTCATGTACCGGAGCTGGATGAAGAACCAGGGCATTCCCGATCACGAATTCGACGGCCGGCCGATCATCGGCATCTGCAACACGTGGTCCGAACTGACGCCGTGCAACGCACACTTCCGCAAGCTCGCCGAGCACGTGAAGCGCGGGATTTCGGAAGCCGGTGGCTTCCCGGTCGAGTTCCCGGTGTTCTCGAACGGCGAATCGAACCTGCGGCCGTCCGCGATGCTCACGCGCAATCTTGCCTCGATGGACGTCGAGGAAGCGATCCGCGGCAACCCGATCGACGCAGTCGTGCTGCTCGCCGGCTGCGACAAGACGACACCGGCGCTGCTGATGGGCGCGGCGAGCTGCGACGTGCCGGCGATCGTCGTATCGGGCGGCCCGATGCTGAATGGCAAGCTCGAAGGCAAGAACATCGGCTCGGGCACGGCCGTGTGGCAGCTGCATGAAGCGCTGAAGGCCGGCGAGATCGACCTGCACCACTTCCTGTCGGCCGAAGCCGGCATGTCGCGCTCGGCCGGCACCTGCAACACGATGGGCACCGCGTCGACGATGGCCTGCATGGCCGAGGCGCTCGGCGTCGCGCTGCCGCACAACGCGGCGATTCCGGCCGTCGATTCGCGCCGCTACGTGCTCGCGCACATGTCCGGCATTCGCATCGTCGAAATGGCGCTCGAAGGGCTCGTGCTGTCGAAGGTGCTGACGCGCGCCGCGTTCGAGAACGCGATCCGCGCGAACGCGGCGATCGGCGGCTCGACCAACGCGGTGATTCACCTGAAGGCGATCGCGGGCCGCATCGGCGTGCCGCTCGAACTGGAAGACTGGATGCGCATCGGCCGCGGCACGCCGACGATCGTCGACCTGATGCCGTCGGGGCGCTTCCTGATGGAGGAGTTCTATTACGCGGGCGGGCTGCCGGCCGTGCTGCGCCGGCTCGGCGAAGGCGGGCTGCTGCCGCATCCGGACGCGCTGACGGTCAATGGCAAGTCGCTGTGGGACAACGTGCGCGAAGCGCCGAACTACGACGACGAAGTGATCCGCCCGCTCGACCGGCCGCTGATCGCGGACGGCGGAATCTGCATCCTGCGCGGCAATCTCGCGCCGCGCGGTGCGGTGCTGAAGCCGTCGGCGGCGAGCCCCGAGCTGCTGAAGCATCGCGGCCGCGCGGTGGTGTTCGAGAACCTCGAGCACTACAAGGCGACGATCAACGACGAAGCGCTCGACATCGATGCGAGCTCGGTGATGGTGCTGAAGAACTGCGGGCCGCGCGGGTATCCGGGGATGGCCGAGGTCGGCAACATGGGCCTGCCGCCGAAGCTGCTGCGCCAGGGCGTGAAGGACATGGTGCGGATCTCGGATGCGCGGATGAGCGGCACCGCGTACGGCACCGTCGTGCTGCACGTGGCGCCGGAAGCGGCTGCCGGTGGGCCGCTCGCCGCGGTGCGCAACGGCGACTGGATCGAGCTCGACTGCGAGGCCGGCACGCTGCACCTCGATATTACGGATGACGAACTGAAGCGCCGCCTGTCGGATGTCGATCCGGCCGCGGCACCGGGCGTGGCCGGGCAGCTCGGCAAGGGCGGTTACGCACGGCTGTATATCGATCACGTGCTGCAGGCCGACGAGGGGTGCGACCTCGACTTCCTGGTCGGCACGCGCGGCGCGGACGTGCCGAGCCATTCGCATTGAGCGGCGGGCAGGTGCATACCGACACGGACGTCGGCGGGGCCTGAGGGAAACAAGGTGACGCACTGGATGTGGTCGAGCGCGAAGGAAGGCGCTGCGTAAGGGCTAAAGCGCAAACGCAGACAGACCGCGAAGCATGAGACGGACGCAAGCGCCGAAGCGCTAACGCAGACCGACAGGAGACAGGATGACGACGCAGTACACGCCCGCGCACGGCGCGGCGGAACAGTCCGATTCGCAGGCAGCCGTCGATGAACGGCAACTGACCCGCCTGCTCACGCGCAAGCTGGTGCCGTTCCTCGCGCTGATCTACGTGGTCGCCTACGTCGACCGTACCGTCGTCGGCTTCGCGAAGCTGCACATGAACGCGGCGATCGGCCTCGGCGATGCTGCGTACGGACTCGGCGCCGGCCTGTTCTTCATCGGCTACTTCCTGTGCGAGGTGCCGAGCAACCTCGCGCTCGGACGCTTCGGCGCGCGCGTGTGGTTCGCGCGCATCCTCGCGACGTGGGGCGTGATCACGATGGCGATGGCGCTCGTGCAGGGGCCGACCAGCTTCTACGTGCTGCGCTTTCTGCTCGGCGCGGCCGAAGCCGGCCTCTATCCCGGCATCCTGTACTTCCTCACGCAATGGATCCCGATGCGCGACCGTGCCCGCGTGATCGGCCTGCTCGTGCTTGCGCAGCCGCTCGCCGGCATCGTGACGGGCCCGCTCGCCGGCTGGCTGCTGTCCACGCACGGGCTGTTCGGCCTGTCGGACTGGCAGACGCTGTTCGTCGTGAGCGGCCTGCCGGCCGTGCTGCTCGCATGGCCCACGCTGCGGCTGCTTCCGGAGTCGCCCGCGCATGCGCGCTGGCTGAACGACGACGAACGCCGCTGGATCGCACGGCAGCTCGCCGCCGACCGCGACACGTATCGCCCCGATTCGCACGGCAATCCGCTCGCCGCATTGCGCGACCGCCGGGTGCTGTTGCTCGCCGCGCTGTTCCTGCCGTTTCCGCTGTGCATCTACGGGCTGTCGCTGTGGCTGCCTACGATCATCCACGCATTCGGCACTGGCGATGCGGCGACCGGGCTGCTGTCCGCGGTGCCGTACCTGTTCGCGGTGGTCGGCCTGCTCGTCGTGCCGCGCCATTCGGATCGCAAGCGCGAGCGCTACTGGCACATCGTCGTTGTGTCGGCGGCTGCGGCGGTGACGATGGCCGCGAGCGCTTGGGTGCGGCAACCGGCGCTGCAGTTCATGTTCATCTGCCTGACCGCATTCTCGCTCTATTCGATCCAGGCCGTCGTGTGGGCGTTGCCCGGCGAATTCCTGACCGGCACGAGCGCGGCGGTCGGTATCGCGGCGATCAATTCGCTCGCGAATCTCGGCGGCTACTTCGGGCCGTACGGGATCGGGCTGATCAAGGCATCGACCGGCAGTCTCGCGGCCGGCCTGTACTTTCTCGCGGCCACGCTGCTGTTCGCGGTGCTGATGACGTTCGTGGTCCGCGCCGCGCTGCGCACGCCCGAGCCGGCCGCAGGCGCGTTCGCCGGCGAATCCTGAACGCATTGTTTTCCGGCTGAACGCCGCTTCGACTGACGCAGGACCGAACCATGACATCGAGCAGCACACCGCGCTATCGCGGCATCTTCCCCGTCGTCCCGACGACGTTTACCGACACCGGCGAGCTCGACCTCGCGAGCCAGAAGCGCGCGGTCGATTTCATGATCGACGCAGGCTCCGACGGCCTGTGCATCCTCGCGAACTTCTCCGAGCAATTCGCGGTCACCGACGACGAGCGCGACGCGCTCACGCGCACGATCCTCGAGCACGTCGCCGGCCGCGTGCCGGTGATCGTCACGACATCGCATTACAGCACGCAGGTCTGCGCGGCGCGCAGCCTGCGCGCGCAGCAGCTCGGCGCGTCGATGGTGATGGCGATGCCGCCGTATCACGGCGCGACGTTCCGCGTGCCCGAAGCGCAGATCTTCGATTTCTATGCGCGCGTGTCGGATGCGATCGACATCCCGATCATGATCCAGGACGCGCCCGCGAGCAGCACCGCGCTGTCCGCGCCGTTCCTTGCGCGGATGGCACGCGAGATCGAGCAGGTCGCTTACTTCAAGATCGAGACGCCCGGTGCGGCGAACAAGCTGCGCGAGCTGATCCGGCTCGGCGGCGACGCGATCGAAGGGCCGTGGGACGGCGAGGAGGCGATCACGCTGCTCGCCGACCTGCATGCGGGCGCGACCGGCGCGATGACGGGCGGCGGGTTCCCGGACGGCATCCGGCCGATCCTCGAAGCGTTCCGCGAAGGGCGGCACGACGATGCGTTCGCGCGCTATCAGGCGTGGCTGCCGCTGATCAATCACGAGAACCGCCAGTCCGGGATCCTGACCGCGAAGGCGCTGATGCGCGAAGGCGGTGTGATCGCGTGCGAGCGGCCGCGGCATCCGATGCCGGAACTGCACCCGGACACGCGCGCGGAGCTGATCGCGATCGCGCGCCGGCTCGATCCGCTCGTGCTGCGCTGGGCGCGCTGAGCGAATGGCGAAGGAGAAACGCAAATGAGCAAGGTGATTTCGCTGGGCGTGATCGGGATCGGCAAGATCGCGCGCGACCAGCATCTGCCGGCGATCGCCGCCGAGCCGGGCTTCGTGTTGACCGCCTGCGCGAGCCGTCACGCGGAGGTCAACGGGGTACGCAATTATCCGGATCTGACCGCGCTGCTGGCCGCCGAGCGCGACCTCGATGCCGTGTCGCTGTGCGCGCCGCCCCAGGTTCGCTACGCGCAGGCACGCGCCGCGCTCGAAGCCGGCAAGCACGTGATGCTCGAGAAGCCGCCGGGCGCGACGCTCGGCGAAGTGGCCGCGCTCGACGCACTCGCGCGCGAACGCGGCCTCACGCTGTTCGCGACCTGGCACTCGCGCTGCGCGAGCGCGGTCGAGCCGGCGCGGGCATGGCTCGCGACGCGCACGATCCGCGCGGTGCAGGTGCGCTGGAAGGAGGACGTGCGACGCTGGCATCCGGGGCAGCAGTGGATCTGGGAGCCGGGCGGCCTCGGCGTGTTCGATCCAGGCATCAACGCGCTGTCGATCGTCACACGGATCCTGCCGCGCGAACTCGTGCTGCGCGAAGCGACGCTCTATGTGCCGAGCGACGCGCAGATGCCGATCGCGGCCGAACTCGATTGCGCGGACACGGGCGGCGTGCCGGTGCGTGCGGAATTCGACTGGCGCCACGGCCCGGTCGAGCAGTGGGAGATCGCGGTCGACACGTCGGACGGCGTGCTCGCGATCAGCCGCGGCGGCGCGCAGTTGTCGATCGACGGCGCGCCGGTCGAGATCGGGCCGGAGCGCGAGTATCCGGCGCTGTATGCGCATTTCCGCACGCTGATCGCGCGCGGCGAAAGCGATGTCGACGTCCGGCCGTTGCGGCTCGTCGCCGACGCATTCCTGTTCGGGCGGCGCGTCGGGACCGACGCGTTCGGCCGCTGACACCGGGCCGGCGCGCGCCACAGCGAGCGCGACCCGGCGCGACGAGTATCGAAGACCCCAGCCAACAGACAAGGAGACACCGCATGAACCGAACGAACCGAACGCTTCGCCGACACACCCTGCGCGCGTTGCTGGCCGCGCTGTGCATTGCGCCGCTCGGCATGCACGGCGCCGCGCACGCCGACGCGCCGCTGAAGATCGGCTTCCTGGTGAAGATGCCCGAGCAGGCATGGTTCATCAACGAGCAGAACGCGGCGTCCGCGCTGGGCCAGAAGGAAAACTTCTCGGTCGTGAAGATCGGCACGCCGGATGGCGAGAAGGTGCTGGCCGCGATCGACAACCTCAACTCGCAAGGCGCGCAGGGTTTCGTGATCTGCGCACCCGACGTGCGCCTCGGGCCGGCGATCGCCGCGCGCGCGAAGCGCTACAACATGAAGTTCGTGACGGTTGACGACCAGCTCGTCGACTCGACCGGCAAGCCGCTCACAAACGTGCCGCACCTCGGGATGTCGGCGACCAAGATCGGCAACCAGGTCGGCCAGGCGATCGCCGACGAGATGAAGCGACGCGGCTGGAAGCCTGAGGAAGTCGGCGCGTTGCGCATCACCAACTACGAGTTGCCGACGGCGAAGCTGCGCACCGACGGTGCGACGCAGGCGTTGCTCGCGAACGGGTTCCGCAAGGAGAACATCTTCGACGCGCCGCAGAAGACGACCGACGACAGCGGCGGCCTCGAGGCGGCCTTCCCGGTGCTCTCGCGCCATCCGAACGTGAAGAAATGGGTGGTCTTCGCGCTGAACGAGGAAACCGTGCTCGGCGCGGTGCGCGCGACCGAACAGCTGCACATCCCGGCGGCCGACGTGATCGGCGTCGGCATCAACGGCGCGGGCGAGGCGTTCGCCGAATTCCAGAAGAAGGAACCGACCGGCTTCTACGGGACGATCGCGGTCAGCTCGACGAACCACGGCAAGGACAGCACGCAGAACCTCGTCGACTGGATCCGTAACGGCAAGACGCCGCCCGCCGACACGCAGACGAGCGGCAAGCTGATGACGCGCGCGAACTGGCAGGCCGTGCGCGCCGAGCTCGGCATCTGAGCGTGCGGGGCGACGACGCGATGACGATGCAGACGATGACGGCCGTGTCCGGCAACGACGACGCGGCCACTGCCGGCGGCGCGCTGCTCGCGCTCGACGGCATCACGGTGACGTTCCCGGGCGTGCGCGCGCTCGATGGCGTGTCGCTGTCGGTGCGCGCGGGCGAAGTGCACGGGCTGATGGGCGAGAACGGCGCGGGCAAGTCGACGCTGCTGAAGGTGCTGTCCGGCGTGAACCAGCCGCAGGCCGGCACGCTGACGCTGAACGGCACGGTGCAGCGTTTCGCGTCGACGCGCGCGGCGCTCGAGGCCGGCATCGCGATCATCTACCAGGAGCTGCATCTGGTGCCCGAGCTGACGGTCGCGGAGAACCTGATGCTCGGCCAGTTGCCGAGCCGGCTCGGCGTGGTCGACGAACGTGCGCTTGCCGTGCGCGCGCTCGATGCGCTGGAGCGGCTCGGCGAGCACATCGATCCGGGCATTCCGGTGAAATATCTGTCGATCGGCCAGCGCCAGATGATCGAAATCGGCAAGGCGCTGATGCGCGACGCGCGCGTGATCGCGTTCGACGAACCGACCAGCTCGCTGTCCGCGCGCGAGACGACGCAGCTGTTCCGCATCATCCGCGCGTTGCGCGCGGAAGGCCGCGCCATCATCTACGTCACGCACCGGATGGAGGAAGTGTATGAACTGTGCGACCGCGTGACCGTGTTTCGCGACGGCCGCCGCATCGACACGTTCGAATCCGTCGCCGATCTCGATCGCGACCGGCTGATCGGCTGCATGGTCGGCCGCTCGATCGAGGACGTGTACGGCTACCGGCCGCGCACGGCCGGCGACGTGCTGATCGAGGCGAAAGGGCTGGCGGGGCCCGGGTTGTCCGAGCCCGTGTCGTTCACCGCGCGGCGCGGCGAGATCGTCGGCTTCTTCGGGCTCGTCGGCGCGGGCCGTTCGGAGCTGATGAAGCTGCTGTACGGCGCCGCGCGCCCCAGTGCGGGGCACGTCGAGCTGAACGGGCGTCGCGTCGCGTTCGCAAGCCCGCGCGACGCGGTGCGTGCCGGCATCGCGCTGTGCCCGGAAGACCGCAAGCAGGAAGGCATCGTCGCGATCGCGTCGGTGGCCGACAACCTGAACATCAGCGCGCGCCGGCATTTCAGCCCGGCGCGGATGCTGCTCGACGCACGGCGTGAACGCGAGCTCGCGCAACGCTACATCGAGCGGCTGGCGATCAAGACCCGCGACGGCGACACGCCGATCGGCGCGCTGTCGGGCGGCAACCAGCAGAAGGTCGTGCTCGCGCGCTGGCTGGCCGAGCGCATCGACGTGTTCCTGATGGACGAGCCGACACGCGGCATCGATGTCGGCGCGCGCGCGGAAATCTACAACCTGTTCTACGAGCTCGCGGAAGCGGGCCGCACGGTGATCCTCGTGTCGAGCGACCTGGCCGAGGTGATCGGCGTGTCGGACCGGATCATCGTGATGAAGGAAGGACGGATCGCGGGCGAGGTCGCGAAGGCGCAGGCGACGCCCGACGCGCTGATCAAGCTCGCGCTGCCGCGCTAGCGCCCCGCAACGATCAACCGGATGCAAATGAAATGAGCCAGGCAATGCAACCCCAACGCACTTCCCCGTCCCCCGATGCCGCCGCCGTGCCCGCACGCGCGCGCGGCGGCGTGTGGCAGCTGATCAACCGTTCCGGCATCGTGATGGTGTTTCTCGTGCTGTTCGCGGCGCTGTCGCTGACCGTGCCGGACTTCCTCACGCCGCGCAACATCCAGGGCCTGCTGCTGTCGGTCACGCTGATCGGCTCGATCGCGGTGACGATGATGTTCGTGCTCGCGCTCGGCGAAGTCGACCTGTCGGTCGCGTCGATCGTCGCGTTCTCGGGCGTCGTCGCGTCGACGCTGATCACCGCGACGCACAGCGTCGTGCTCGGCATCGCGGCCGGCGTGCTCGCGGGCGGTGCGGTCGGGCTCGTCAACGGCGTGCTGATCGCGCGCTGGCGGATCAATTCCCTGATCGTCACGCTCGCGATGATGGAAGTCGTGCGCGGGCTCGCGTTCATCACGTCGAACGGCGACGCGGTGATGATTTCGGAGGAGCGCTTCTTCGAGCTCGGCGGCGGGTCGTTCCTCGGCATTTCGTATCCGATCTGGAGCAACATCGTCGGCTTCGTCGTGTTCGGCTTCCTGTTGCGCAAGACGGTGTTCGGCAAGAACGTGCTGGCCGTCGGCGGCAACGGCGAGGCCGCGCTGCTCGCGGGGCTGCCGGTGATGCGCATCAAGATCGCGGTGTTCGTGCTGCAGGGGCTCGTGACCGGCTTCGCCGGCGTGATGCTTGCGTCGCGGATGAGCCTCGGCGATCCGAAAACGTCCGTCGGCCTCGAGCTCGGCGTGATCTCCGCGTGCGTGCTCGGCGGCGTGTCGCTGACGGGCGGCGTCGCGACGATTTCCGGCGTGCTGGTCGGCGTGCTGATCATGGGTTCCGTGCAGGACGCGATGAGCCTGCTGAACGTGCCGACCTTTTACCAATATCTGATACGCGGCGGAATTCTGTTGCTCGCGGTGCTGTTCGACCAGTATCGTCGCAACCAGCGGCGCGCGATGAAGATCTGACCCTGACGAACGCGCGGCCGCCCGCGAAGGCGACAGACATCGGGAGACGGCATGCAACAGATTCATCCGGGCGCGGCGGCGCTGCTGGTCGACAGCCGCAATACGCTCGGCGAAGGCGCGACGTGGTGCGACGCGACGCACGCGCTGTACTGGACGGACATCGAAGGCGCGCGGCTGTGGCGCTGCCGCGCGGACGGCGCGGACCTCGCGCAGTGGCCGATGCCTGAACGGCTCGCGTGCTTCGCGCTGACGAACGAGCCGAATGTGCTGCTCGTCGGGCTCGCGACGCATCTCGCGTTCTTCGATCTGCGCAGCGGCGCATTCACGCGGATAGTCGACGTCGAACCCGATCTGCCGACACGCCTGAACGACGGCCGCTGCGATCCGTTCGGCGCGTTCGTGTTCGGGATGAAGGACGAAGGCGGCGACCCGCCGCGCGCAGTCGGCGGCTTCTACCGGCTCAATCCGGACCTCACGCTCGACCGGCTTGCGTTGCCGGCGGCGGCGATCGCGAACAGCATCGCGTTCTCGCCGGACGGCACGAAGATGACCTTCTGCGATTCGATGGTGCGCAAGATTCTCATCTGCGATTACGGCGCGGGCGGCGACGTAGCCAATGTGCGGCCGTTCGCGCGACTGACCGATGCGGACGGCGACCCGGACGGCTCGACGATGGATCGCGACGGCGGCCTGTGGAACGCGCAGTGGGGCGGCCGGCGGGTGGTGCGCTACGGGCCGGACGGCGTCGAGACGGACCGCGTTACCGTGCCGACTGCGCAGCCGAGCTGCGTGACGCTCGATGGCGAAGGCCGGCTTTATGTGACGAGCGCCCGTGTCGGGTTGAGCGACGACGCGCTGGCGAGCGATGCGCATGCCGGCGGCGTATTCGTCGCGCGGACGCGCTACATGGGGCTGCCGACCGCGCGATTCGCGGGGGCGCCGCGCGGCTGACCGCGTATCGGATCCCGTTCATGGGATGCGTCTGACGCGGCGCGCCAGGCGATCAGGCGCGCGGTCTGCCGCGCATGCACGCGCACACGGTGGCAGTCCGGCTGGCTGGAGCACGCCGTTCGCGCCCCGACGTGCTGGTAAGATGGCCCGCAATTCCATCTCGCCCGCACCATGAGTTCCGCACCGACCAAGCCCGCGAACCCGAAAAACGCCGCGAAGAACGCCGCGAAGAATGCCGCCCGTGCGACGGGCGACAAGCCGAAGGCCCGCGTGCCGCAGCGCCTGACCTACGTGGTCGGCAGTCTCGAACGGCTGCTGCGTCGCCACATGACCGACGCGCTCGCGCCGCTCGGCATCACGCTCGCGCAATACACGGCGCTGTCGGTGCTCGAGGCACGCGGCGCGTCGTCGAACGCGCAGCTGGCGGAGCGCTCGTTCATCACGCCGCAATCGGCGAACGAGGTCATGAGCGTGATGGCCGCGCGCGGTTTCGTCACGCGCGAAGCCGACCCGTCGCATGGCCGCATCATCCTGCTGACGCTGACCGACGAAGGCGCGGCGATGCTGCGCGAATGCGAAGCCGTGCTGCGTCCGCTCGAGACGCGGATGCTCGGCGACGTCTCCATCGACGACGCCACGCGCGTGCAGCGCGCGCTCGAGCTGTTCGCACGCAACCTGCGCGGCTGACCTATTTCCCGAACCGCCACGACACGGGCCCGCGCGGCCCGTGTTCGCTTTCCCGCCGGCTCGCCGGTCGCCTGACCGTTCCCCGATTTCATCGTTGCCGCCGCATTCCGCTCCGGGTTTACACCGGCGCTCATGCCGCTTGCAATATCAGGTAGCCTGATATTAAATGAAGCCGTCCGCAGCAGGAATGCTGCGCACCGAATCGCACAGGAACGAACGACAGGAACAGACATGAGCAAGTACGACAACCGCTGGCAGACCGTTGAAGTGAAGGTGGAGGCCGGCATCGCGTGGGTCACGCTGAACCGCCCCGAAAAGCGCAACGCTATGAGCCCGACGCTGAACCGGGAGATGCTGGAAGTCCTCGACGCGGTCGAATTCGACGACGAGGCCAAGGTGCTGGTGCTGACCGGCGCGGGCGCCGCGTGGACGGCCGGCATGGATCTGAAGGAATATTTCCGCGAGATCGACGGCGGCTCCGACGCGCTGCAGGAAAAGGTGCGGCGCGACGCATCGGAGTGGCAGTGGCGCCGCCTGCGGATGTACAACAAGCCGACGATCGCGATGGTGAACGGCTGGTGCTTCGGCGGCGGATTCTCGCCGCTCGTCGCGTGCGACCTCGCGATCGCGGCGGACGAAGCGGTGTTCGGGCTGTCGGAAATCAACTGGGGCATCCCGCCGGGCAACCTCGTCAGCAAGGCGATGGCGGACACGGTCGGGCATCGCCGCGCGCTGCACTACATCATGACCGGCGACACGTTCACCGGCGTGCAGGCCGCTGAAATGGGCCTCGTGAACAGCAGCGTGCCGCTGGCCGGCCTGCGCGACGCGACGATCGCGCTCGCCGCGCGGCTGATGGACAAGAACCCGGTCGTGCTGCGCGCGGCGAAGCACGGCTTCAAGCGTTCGCGCGAACTCACGTGGGAGCAGTGCGAGGATTACCTGTATGCGAAGCTCGACCAGGCGCAGCTGCGCGATCCGGAGCGCGGCCGCGAGCAGGGGCTGAAGCAGTTCCTCGACGACAAGACGATCAAGCCGGGCCTGCAGGCATACAAGCGCTGATACAAGCGCCGACGCAATCGACAGAGACAGGCAAGGCAGGAGACGACATGACCGACAGACGGATGCTGATCGCCGGCGAGTGGTGTACCGCCCGCGACGGCCGAACCTTCGACCGATTCAACCCCGCGACGGGCGCGCTCGCGTCGCGCGCGCCGGCGGCCGGCCTGGCCGACGCCGACGCGGCGATCGATGCCGCGCACCGCGCGTTCCCCGCATGGGCGGCGCTCGCGCCGACCGAACGGCGCCGCCGGCTGCTGAAGGCGGCCGACCTGATGGACGCGCGCATCGACGCGTTCATCGCGACCGGCGTGGCCGAAACCGGCGCGACACCCGGCTGGCTCGGCTTCAACGTGACGCTCGCGGCGAACATGCTGCGCGAGGCCGCGTCGATGACGACGCAGATCGACGGCGACGTGATCCCGTCCGACGTGCCCGGCAATCTCGCGCTCGCGATGCGCGTGCCGTGCGGCGTCGTGCTCGGCATCGCGCCGTGGAACGCGCCCGTGATCCTCGGCACGCGCGCGCTGGCGATGCCGCTCGCGTGCGGTAATACGGTCGTGCTGAAGGCGTCCGAAGCGTGCCCGGGCGTGCACGCGCTGATCGGCGCGGTGCTGGATGAGGCCGGGCTCGGCGCGGGTGTGGTCAACGTGATCACGCACGCGGCGGCCGACGCACCCGAACTCGTCGAGCGGCTGATCGCGCATCCGCACGTGAAGCGGATCAACTTCACCGGGTCCACGCACGTCGGGCGCATCATCGCGCGCCATGCGGCCGCGCATCTGAAACCCGTGCTGCTCGAACTTGGCGGCAAGGCGCCGGTGCTCGTGCTCGACGATGCCGATCTCGATGCGGCCGTCGACGCGATCGCGTTCGGCGCGTTCTTCAACCAGGGGCAGATCTGCATGTCGACCGAGCGCGTGATCGCCGCGCGGCCGGTCGCCGATGCGCTCGTCGAACGGCTGACCGACAAGGCGCGCACGCTGGTCGCCGGCGATCCGCTGGCGGGCCATGCGCTCGGCACGATGGTCGATGCGGCCGCAGCCGCGCGTGCCGCGTCGCTCGTCGAGGATGCGCGTGCGCACGGCGCGCGCCTGCCGCTCGGCTGCCGGATCGAGGGCGCGACGATGCAGCCCGTGATCGTCGACGGCGTCACGCGCGACATGCGGCTTTATCGCGAGGAATCGTTCGCGCCGGTGGTGGCGATCCTGCGCGCGGACAGCGACGACGAAGCGGTCGCGCTCGCGAACGACAGCGAGTTCGGGCTGTCGGCGAGCGTGTTCAGCCGCGATATCGCACGCGCGATGACGGTCGCGCGCCGGATCGAATCGGGGATCTGCCACATCAACGGGCCGACCGTGCACGACGAAGCGCAGATGCCGTTCGGCGGCACGAAGGCGAGCGGTTACGGCCGCTTCGGCAGTCGCGCGTCGATCGCCGAATTCACCGAGCTGCGCTGGATCACCGTGCAGACCACACCGCGTCACTACCCGATATGAGCGAGCCGACGATGAATGTTGCGACGCCCGCGAGCGGGCCGGCGAACGACACGGGCGGCGTGCGCTATCGCGCGGCGGCCGTCGCGGTCGGCTCGGCCGAAATTCGTCGCGCGGAAAACGGCACGTGGTACCTGCGCTCGCGCGAACCGCTCGGCGACTACCCGACGCGCCTGACCGACTGCCTCGTGCGCGGCGCGCACGCGCATCCCGACCGCGTGCTCGCGGCGCGGCGCGGCGCCGACGGCCGCTGGATCGAGATCACTTACGCGCAGATGCTCGAACGCGCCCGCGCGCTCGGCCAGGGCCTCGTCGATCTCGGGCTGTCGGTCGAGCGGCCGCTCGCGGTGCTGTCCGGCAACGATCTCGAGCATCTGCAGCTGATGTTCGCGGCGATGCTGGCCGGCGTGCCCTATGCGCCGATCTCGCCCGCGTATTCGCTGGTGTCGACCGACTACGGCAAGCTGCGTCACACGCTCGGCGTGCTGCGGCCGGGCGCGGTGTTCGTCGCCGAACGCGCGCCGTTTGCGCGTGCGCTCGACGCGACGCTGCCGGCCGATGCGGCGCTGATCGTCGCGAACGATGCGGATGCGGAGCCCGGCGCGGCGGGCAGCGTCGTGCCGCTGTCGCGCCTGCTCGCGACCGTCCCGCGCACGATCGACGCGATCCATGAAGCGATCGGCCCCGATCATCTCGCGAAGATCCTCTTCACGTCGGGTTCGACGAAGCAGCCGAAGGCCGTGCCGACCACGCACCGGATGCTGTGCAGCAACCAGCAGATGCTGCGCCAGACGATGCCCGAGCTGACGCGCGAACCGCCGGTGCTGGTCGACTGGCTGCCGTGGAATCACACGTTCGGCGGCAGTCACAACCTCGGCATCGCGCTGTACAACGGCGGCACGCTGTACATCGACGACGGCCGCCCGATGCCGGGCCGCTTCGACGAAACCGTGCGCAACCTGCGCGAGATCGCGCCGACGATCTACTTCAACGTGCCGAAGGGCTGGGAAGAGCTGACGGCCGCGCTCGAGCGCGATGCCGTGTTGCGCGACACGTTTTTCTCGCGCGTGAAGCTGTATTTCTTCGGCGGCGCGGGGCTGTCGCAGGCCGCGTGGGACCGGCTCGACCGCGTGACCGACGCGCATTGCGGCGAGCGCATCCGGATCATGGCCGGCCTCGGGATGACGGAGGCGTCGCCGTCGTGCCTGTTCACGACCGGGCCGCTGATGCGCGCCGGCTATATCGGGCTGCCCGCGCCCGGCTGCGACGCGAAGCTCGTGCCGTGCGGCGGCAAGCACGAATTGCGCTTCAAGGGGCCGAACGTGATGCGCGGCTACTGGCATGCCGACGTCGATCCGCGCGACGTGTTCGACGAAGAGGGGTATTACCGCAGCGGCGACGCGGGCGTCTTCGCCGATCCGGCGCGGCCGGAACTCGGGCTGCTGTTCGACGGCCGGCTGACCGAGGATTTCAAGCTGAGCAGCGGCACCTTCGTCAGCGTCGGGCCGTTGCGCGCGAACGCGGTGTCGAGCGGCGCACCGTACGTGCAGGACGTGGTCGTCACCGGGATCAATCGCGACGACATCGGGCTGCTGGTGTTTCCGCGCATCGACGCGTGCCGTGCGCTGGCGGGGCTCGCTGCCGATGCACCGGTTTCCGACGTGCTGCGCGCGCCGGCCGTGCGCGCGGCGTTCGCAGCATGGCTCGCCGGGCTGAACCGGCATGCAAGCGGCGGTTCGACGTTCGTCGCGCGCATCCGGCTGATCGACACGCCGCCGTCGCTCGATCTCGGTGAAGTGACCGACAAGGGTTCGCTGAACCAGGCGGCCGTGCAGAAGCATCGCGCGGCGACGATCGACGCGCTGTACGACCCGGCGCGACGCGATCCCGACGTGATTTACGCGTAAGCAGAAGCAAACCGAAGCAAGCAGGAACAACGACCTGCCGGCCACGATACCGGCAGGCATTCTTGCGGCCAGTGAATCAGGCTGCCTGATAAAGTCGGCCGGTGCAGGCCGACCGATTACAAGACATGGGACTGGAGACACGATGAACACTTACGTTGCCGAAAAACCCACGGTCGCGACCACGCTCGCGCTGTGTTTCGCGATCGCACTCCTCGAAGGGCTCGACCTGCAGTCGGTCGGCGTCGCCGCGCCGCGCATGGCGCGCGAATTCGGGCTTTCCGTATCGCAGATGGGCATCGCGTTCAGCGCGGGCACCTTCGGGCTGCTGCCGGGCGCGATGCTCGGCGGGCGGCTCGCCGACCGGATCGGACGCAAGCGCGTGCTGATCGCGTCGGCCGTGCTGTTCGGACTGCTGTCGATCGCCACCGCGCAGGTATCGACCTTCGCGATGCTCGTCGTCGTGCGCGTGCTGACCGGCATCGGCCTTGGCGGCGCGATGCCGAACCTGATCGCGTTGTCGTCCGAAGCGGTCGAGCCGCGCTCGCGCAGCAGCGCGGTGGCGACGATGTACTGCGGCATTCCGTTCGGCGGCGTGATCGCGTCGCTGATCGGCGTGCTGCTTGCCGGCGACACCGAATGGCGGCACATCTTCTACGTCGGCGGCGTGGGGCCGCTGCTGCTCGTGCCGCTGCTGGCGTTGTTCCTGCCGGAATCGCGCGCGTATCTCGACGTCGCCGGCACGCCGGCCGCGCGCACCAGCGTCGCGCGCACGCTGTTCGGCGACGGCCGCACGACGTCGACGGTTGCGCTGTGGGTCAGCTACTTCTGCACGCTGATCGTCCTCTACTTCCTGTTGAACTGGCTGCCGTCGCTGATGGCCTCGCGCGGGCTCGATCGCGCGCACGTCGGCCTCGTGCAGATCGCGTTCAACGTCGGCGCGGGGCTCGGCGCGCTCGGCATCGGCGCGGCGCTCGACCGGATGCGCGCGTCGCGCGTGGTGGGCGGCATGTATGTCGGGATCGTGCTGTCGCTCGCCGCGCTCGCGGCCGCGCCCGGCTTCGCGTCGCTCGCCGCGGCCGCGTTCGCGGCGGGGATGTTCGTGGTCGGCGGGCAGTCGGTGCTGTATGCGCTCGCGGCGATCTATTACCCGACCGCGATGCGCGGCACCGGCGTCGGCGCGGCGGTGGCAGTCGGCCGGCTCGGTTCCGTCGTCGGGCCGCTCGCAGCCGCGACGCTGCTGGCCGCCGGCCGCAGCGCGCCGGTCGTGATCGGTGCGAGCATCCCCGTCACGCTCGTCGCGGCCGTCGCCGCGCTGGTGCTGATTCGCCGCCCGCAAGCGAACGACTGACGTTTCGTTTTTATCCATGCGCGCCGTCAGAGCGCGCAATTCACCAAGGTCTGGAGACGCAACGCAATGAAGACGAAGACAAGGAACGGCCTGCTGGCCGCCGGCGCATGCTGCGCGCTGGCCGCGCCGGTTGCGCACGCGCAGTCGAGCGTGACGCTGTACGGGATCATCGATACGGGCGTCGAGTTCGTGTCGCACGCGAACGCCGCCGGCGACCACGTCGTGCGCATGCCGGGCGTGACGGGCGAACTGCCGTCGCGCTGGGGCCTGCGCGGCACCGAGGATCTCGGCGGCGGCTACCAGGCGGTATTCACGCTCGAAAGCGGTTTCAACGTGCGCGGCGGCGATCTCGGGCAGGGCGGCCGGCTGTTCGGGCGGCAGGCGTTCGTCGGGCTGAAGAGCGGCTTCGGCACGCTCGCGTTCGGCCGCCAGTACACGATGACCTATCTCGCGCTGCAGGGCGCGGACATCATCGGCCCCGACATCTACGGGCTCGGCTCGTTCGACGCATACGTGCCGAACGGCCGCGCCGACAACGCGGTGACCTACCTCGGCACGTATCGCGGCGTGACGCTCGGCGCCGCATATTCGTTCGGCCGCGACGGCGCCGGCACCGGCAACTCGCCGGGGCAGGGCACGTGCGCGGGGCAGGTGCCGGGCGATGCCGTCCAGTGCCGCAACTGGTCGGTGATGCTCAAGTACGACAGCGCGTATTTCGGTGCGGCGGCGTCGTACGAGGAGCAGCGCGGCGGCACCGGCGCGGCCGCGAACTTCTTCGACGGCGTGGCGCCCGTTCCCTTCACGAGCAGCGGCGGCAAGGACGCGCGCACGCACGTGAGCGCGTATGCGCAGGCGGCCGGTGCGAAGATCGGCGCGGGCTGGATCGGCAGGCGCGTGTCGACCGGTTCGCCGGCCGCGCCCGGCGCGCATTCGGACCTGTTCTTCGTCGGTGCGTCGTATGCGATCAAGCCCGACCTCCTCGTCGACGGCGAAGGCTACCGGATCGTCAACAGCGCGCACGACACGCGCGCAACGATGGCCACGCTGCGCGCGACCTATCTGCTGACCAAGCGCACGGCGGTCTACGCGCAATCGTCGTATCTGTGGAACAGCGCGCATGCACGCTACGCGGTCAGCGGCGGCGGGCCCGGCACGACGCCCGGCGCTGGGATGGGGCAGCTCGGCGCGATGGTCGGCGTGCGGCACATGTTCTGAATCACCGGCGTGACGAACCGAACGGGAGTTATCTTGATCAGGAAATCTGCATTCCTCTGTATCGCGCCGCTGTCCGCCGCCGCGATGCTCGCCGGTTGCGGCGGCGACGATTCCGTGAATTCCGCGCCGACGCACCTGAGCGCCGCGACGCCGGCCGCGATGGCGCAGACCTGCGACGCGCTCGCCGCGAAGCTCGCGTATGCGAACACGTCGTTCACGTCGGTGACGACCGCGGCGGCCGGCGCCCTGACGGTGGCCGGCAAACCGATCGCCGAGCACTGCGTGATCGACGGGAAGATGAACGAGCGCGTGAGCGCGGTGGATGGCCAGACCTATGCGATCGGCTTCGAGATGCGTTTGCCGAAAGCGTGGAACGGTCGCTTCTTCTACCAGGCGAATGGCGGGCTCGACGGCAACGTCGTGACCGCGACCGGCGCGATCGGCGGGGGCGGCCCGCTGACCGACGCGCTGAACATGGGCTTCGCGGTGATCAGCTCGGATTCCGGGCACAGCGCCGCGCAGAACCCGCTGTTCGGCCTCGATCCGCGGGCACGGATCGACTACGGCTACGGCGCGGTCGACGCGCTCACGCCGATGGCGAAGCAGGTGATCCGGCTCGCATACGGCAAGGCGCCCGACCGCAGCTATTTCGGCGGCTGCTCGAACGGCGGCCGTCATGCGATGGTCACGGCGGTGCGCAACCCGGCCGACTACGACGGGATCATCGCGGGCGACCCGGGCTTCCATCTGCCGAAGGCGGCGATCGGCGAGATGTATGGCGCGCAGCAGTTCGCGAAGATCGCGTCGGCGACCGGCTCGAACGGGCTGCCGGACATCCGCAGCGGCTTCACCGATGCGGAGCGGCAGTTCGTCGGCGCGAAGATCCTCGAGAAATGCGATGCGCTCGACGGCGCGGTCGACGGGATGGTGCAGGACGTCGCCGCGTGCCAGGCGCATTTCAGCGTCGAGACGGACATCCCGACCTGCGCGAACGGCGCGCGCACGGGCGCGTGCCTGACGACCGCGCAGAAGAGCGCACTGGAAAACGTGTTCACGGGCGCACGCAACAGCGCGGGCACGGCGCTCTACGCGAGCTTTCCGTACGATCCGGGCATCGCCGGCAGCGGCTGGGCCGCGTGGAAGCAGTCGAATTCGATCACGCTCGATCCGGTCTCGATGGCGTTCACGTTCACGTCGCCGCCGAAATCCACGGCGGTGCTCGCGAACGTGTCCGGCTTCGCGCTCGGTTTCGACATGGACAACGACGCGCCGGCAATTTTCGCGACGAGCGGCGTGTACACGCAATCCGCGTGGTCGTTCATGACGCCGCCCGACGAGACGAACCTGTCCGCGTTGAAATCGCGCGGCGCGAAGCTGCTCGTCTATCACGGCACGGGCGACCCGGTGTTCTCGTTCGACGACACGCGCGACTGGTATGCGCGGGTCGCGCAGGTGAACGGCGGCGACGCGTCGGACTTCGCGCGCTTCTATCCTGTGCCTGGCATGAACCACTGCTCGGGCGGGCCGGCAGCCGACCAGTTCGACATGCTGACGCCGCTCGTCGCGTGGGTCGAGCAGGGGCAGGCGCCCAAGGCGATCGTCGCCACGGCGCGCGACACGACGAACGCGGTGCCGAATGCGGACGTGCCGACGTCGTGGGGAGCGGGGCGCACGCGTCCGCTGTGTCCGTATCCGCAGGTCGCGCGCTACAACGGGTCGGGCGACGTGAATTCGGCGGCGAGCTTCAGTTGTCGCTGACGTAGCGGGCGTGTGAATGCACCGATGCGCGGGTGCATCGGTGCATTCACCGTTGTTTTGCAGGGGAAGCGGCGATCGTGCCGGCCTGAACGGAAACGGCGATGCGCCGCGCACGACGATGGCGTTTGCCGCCGGACGCCGCATCCGGGGATACTATGGCGCTTTTCCATCGGCGCGACGCGTCCTGATCGACGTTGCTCGCCAGGCATCCTTCCTCTGATTCGACCATGCAAACCGTTGCGGTACTCGACTTCGAAACAACCGGGCTTTCCCCGAACATGGGAGACAGGGCGACCGAGATCGCCGTGATTCTGCTGCGCGACGGCGAGATCGTCGACCGCTACCAGAGCCTGATGAACGCGGGGCGCCGCATTCCGTCCGACGTCGTCGCGCTCACCGGCATCACGAATGACATGATTGCGTCGGCGCCGCCGGTGTCGAAGGTCATGAAGGAAGCTGCCGCATTCGTCGGAAGCCACCCCGTCGTCGCGCACAACGCCGGCTTCGACAAGCGATTCTGGCAGGCCGAACTCGGCATGCTCGGCATGGCGGCCGAGCATGCGTTCGCGTGCACGATGCTCGTCGCGCGGCGCATCTACCCGCACGCGCAAAGTCACCGGCTGTCGAGCCTCGCCGACATGCTGCGGCTGCCGAAGGCAGGCCGCGCTCACCGTGCGATGGTCGACGCGGAGATCGCGAGCCATCTGTGGTGCCGGATGCAGCGCGACATCGGCGAGACTTACGGGCTGCGACAAGTCGATCACGGGCTCATGTCGCGATTGCAGGCGACGAGCAAGGCCAAGGTCGCGACGTTTTTCGGATCATTGGCCGCCGACCGGCGCTGACGTCGATCGTCACTCGGCGATCTCCACCGGCACCTCGAGCCCGACCTTCACGCGGCTCATGCTCACCAGCGTCTTGAACCGCTTCACGCAGTTGTTCGCGAAGAACCGCTCGCGCGTGAGCGCGTGGTACTGATGGCCGGGCGTGCGAGCGGCGACGCGTCGCCGCTCGCGCGGGATTTCCTCGAGCCGTGCATCGACCACTTCATGCTGATCGACGAGGACGCGGTGCAGGCCGCTGCGCAGGTCGCGCGGCCATGCTCGGCCACGGGCTCCCGCGCGCGCCGCGCGAGCTCGACGCGATCGGGATGCTGGTGATGCCGGGCGGCGTCGATGCGCACTGCCATCTCGACCAGCCGATGCCCGACGGGCTGAAGATGGCCGACGACTCCCTGTCCGGCACGCGCTCCGCGCTGTGCGGCGGCACGACCACCGTGGTGTCGTTCGCCGCGCAGCCGAAGGGGCAGTCGCTGCAGGCGGCCGTCGACGACTATCACCGGCGCGCGGAAGGGCGCGCGCTGATTCCCAGGAGCAAGCATGAGCGTTGCCCACGCAATGCGCGGCATCGCGGCCGCGGCGATCGTCGCCGGGGCGTGCGGCGCTGCGCGACGCGCTTGAAGCGCGCGCGCGCCGCAGGCGTGCCCGACGCGCAGGTCGATCCGACGGATTTGCCGAAGTAGCGCCGGGCGTGCGTTCGGCTTGCCGCTGCGGGCGAGCCGAACGGCCGCCGCATCACGTCACGCCAGTTCGCCCAGGCACGCGTCGAACCGCGCGACGAGCGTATCGACGTCGTCGGTCGTCGTCTGCGGGCACACGAGCATCATGTTGTGGAACGGCGTGATGAGCACGCCGCGGTTCAGCAGGTACAGATGCACGATGTGCTCGAGCTCGCTGTCGAGCTGTTCGCCCGCGATCGTGCCGTTGCGCGGCGGCACGGGTGTGAACTGGAACTCGGTGCGCGCGCCGATGCGCGTCACGCACCATGGCAGCCCGTGTTTCGCGATCGCCCGTTCGAGCCCGGTCGCGAGCCGCGCGGCCAGTTCGAACATGTGCGCATACGCGGCATCGGTCGCGACTTCGGCGAGCGTCGCGCGCATCGCGTGCATGGCCAGCATGTTCGCGGTGAGCGTCGTGCCGATCCCGGAATGGCCGGGCGGCGCGTTCAGCTTTGCCTCTTTCGCGCGCTCCGCGAATTCGGCGCTGAACCCGTAGACCGCGCACGGCACGCCGCCCGCGATCGGCTTGCCGACCACCAGCGCGTCCGGTTCGAGACCGTGCGCGGCCGCGTAGCCGCCGGGGCCGCTGCTGATCGTGTGCGTTTCGTCGATCACGAGCAGCGTGCCGTAGCGGCGCGTCAGTGCGCGTGCGGCGTCCCAGAAGCCCGGATCGGGCAGCACCATCCCGATGTTCGTCATCGCCGGCTCGGCGAGCACGCACGCGACGTCGCCGTCCTTCAGCGCCGCTTCGAGCGCGTCGAGATCGTTGAACTCGACGACGCGCGTGTTCGCGAGCAGATCGTAGGACTGCCCGAGCAGGCTGTCGCGCTGCACCGGGCGGCCGTCCACGAGGTCGACGAACACGTCGTCGACCGTGCCGTGATAGCAGCCGTTGAACACGACGATCGTGTTGCGGCCGGTAGCCGCGCGCGCCCAGCGCAGCACGAAGCGGTTCGCGTCGCTCGCGCTCAACGCGAATTGCCAGACGGGTAGCTTGAAGCGGCGTGCGAGTTCGCGCGCGACCCACGCGGCGTCCTCGCTCGGCAGCATCGTCGTATAGCCGCGCGTCGCCTGTTCGGCAAGTGCGCGCGCGACCGGCTCGGGCGCATGGCCGAACATCGCGCCGGTGTCGCCGAGACAGAAGTCCGCATAGCGATGACCGTCGACGTCGGTGAACGTCGCGCCGCGCGCCTCCTTCACGACCAGCGAGAACGGCGTCGACCAGTCCTGCATCCAGTGCAACGGCACGCCGAACAGCAAATGCTCGGACGCTTCCGCGGACAACGCGCGGGAGATCGGCATGGCTTCGGTGAATGCACGGCGCTCGCGATCGAACAGCGCGCGGGCGCGGATGAGGTCGACTCCGTGGCGGGAAGGCAAGAGGGGCTCCTGGGCTGTGAAGATGGGGTAACGATAGCGCGGGCGGCGGGGGGCTGAACAGGGGCGGAATTACCGAGGCGAATGGCGGCGCACGAATATCCGTTGCGATTGACGATGACGTTGGCGAGAGTGACGGCAGGTGTTTTCCGTGCGTGTTTTATTTGATTTGAAGATGGCACTGGTGAATGGAAATCAAAATAAACCGTGAAGGTTTCCATGTATGTTTATCCGGGTTCTCGTGGCCTATCGTTGATGCACGCCGCGGCGTGAGGTGTTCGTCCGAGTCTGTCGTTGCTGGCTGACGGGGGAATCCGATACGCGGTTACGAATGCATCCGGACGATTCGATCGCGCGTGCATGCGGCCGGACATTTCGAATTCCGCGGGGATTTGCTTGTTAATTTAGAGATAGGCGAATGCCGGATTTTCCAGCAATGGCGGGATCGTGGGCTCGAAGCGGGCCGGCTTTTCGGCGATCGGATTTCAACCATCCATCCAGAATGTGGAGCAACACCATGAAGATCGGAAAACAGCTTGTCGCACTCGCCGTGTGCGGCGCATCGGTCTGTATCGCGCATGCAGGCCCGACGTCGCCGCAAGCGGTCGTCAAGAAGATCACGCTGACGGCGCATATCGGCGACAGCCTGTTCGTGTCGAAGCCGGACAATTCCGCGTGGTACGACGTGGTCGAACTGAATGCGACGGACGATACACGGCAGACGTTCGCTACGACGCTGCCGATCCGCGTGCGCACGACGAACCCCGATATCAACGTCGCGCTGTTGCAGCCGCTGCGGCTGTCGAACGGTCGCGACGACATGGCCAACGCGAAGGTCGTGCTGACGGGCAAGGCGGGCGACGCGGAAATCGCCTCCGGCGCCGCTCGCACGATCACGCTGGTCAAGCCCGGTCACGACGGCTTTGACGGCTACGACGAAACGCGCAACCTGAAAGTCAGCGCTCATGCGCCGACCGTCAGTGGTGCGACCTCGGCCAATGAAAGTTACCACGGCGATCTGGTGCTGATGTTCGAACCGGCTGCTTCGGCGGGACGCGAGCCGGCAACGGGTGCGGTAGCGGCCGCTGGCGAGTAAGTCATTGCCCCGGCGGACGGTGTCGGCCGGGATGTTTAAGGTGAAGTTTGTGCGCATAAATGTACGACAACAGATCTCAAGGATTGCATTCCGCGATGTGAGTGGGCGCATACATTCGACGCATTATCTGGGTTAAAAAAGGATAAACGACAAATACGGCCTCGGCTAAGATCGCAGTTGGACTGCGCTTTGTAGTACGACGACGTACAAATAGAGATTCGCCGGCAGGCGCGTCGATACGCCATACGATGAAGGACGTCCCATGGCAGCAAACAGCCGCCGTTCGTCTTCGCCTGTCCGATCGCCCTGGTTGAAGCGCGTGTCGCGTCGCGTGTTCATCGGCTGGACCGGCGCGCTCGCTGGCGCCGCCGTGCGCGGCGGACCGCTTGCGGCGACCCGGGCCTTTGCGGGAGGCCACATGCCCAATGCGTTGGCGGTCGACCTCGTGTGGGGCGAGCATGGCGCGGCTGCGCGCATCGCCGCGTCGCTCGCGCACGTGTCGCGGCTCGCGCTGCGCGGGCGCGATGTCGACGTGACGCACTACGGCGCGCGCCCGTGCGTGACGGTCGCGCAGACGTCGCCGTACAAGAACGTCGCGAAATCGCCGGTGAGCTCGGGTTCCGAGCTGACGACCGCGCCCGGCGCGTTCGATTCGCGCCCGGCGTTTCTCGCGGCGATCGACGCGCAGGGGCCGGTCGCGTTCGATTACGACAGCACGCCGCCGGTGCTTGCCGTGCAGCCGATTTCCGGCGTGACGATCAGCAACTGCGACTTCGGCACGCCGGTTGCGTCGCCGAGGTCGAGCTATGCGTGCAACGTGAGCGAGATGACGCTGACGAACGTGACGATCGCCGGGCAGGCCGTCAATACGACGATCACCGACAAGCGGCGACGTGAGGTGAAGATGAAGGGCGTTCGCGCGCGGTTGGTCGATGCACGCGAACGCAAACCTGATTGAACGCGTTACGCCAGCGTCTTGACCATGTGATGCTCGTCGTAGAAGCGGCCGCCGACGAACAGCGAACGCGGTTCCGTGCCGAACCGGACGAACCCCTGCGACGCATACAGCCGCTCGGCGGTGCCGTTGACCTCGTTCACGCACAGCATCAGCTGCTTGCACTGCCACGCTTGCGCAGCATGTGCGGTCGCGCTTTCGAGCAGCGCTTGCGCGATGCCGCGCCCGCGATACGCCGGATCGACGAACACGCCCCAGATCGTCGCCTTGTGCGCGACCTTCGCGCGCGCATCGCGGCGCACGCCCGTGATGCCGACGAGCGTGTCGCCGTCGAACGCGCCGAACACGGCCTGCATGTGCGTCGGCGTGATGCGCACTGCGAATTCGTCGACCGGCAATTGCGATTCCTCATCGAGCGTGGGCAGGAAAGACGTGGGCGCGGTGTCGACCGCACGCAGGCGAAGGGTCTGGAAACGGGCGGCATCGGCCGCGTCGAGCAGGCGGATCGTGATCGTCATCGAAGGGATTCCGGCAGAGGGCTGTGCATGTCGGCGCAGGCTGCTGCGGCCGCGGGTTGCATCGTGCCTATGCTAATCGGAATCTGGGTGACGCGTGGCAGCGTTCGGGGCATCCGCGGTCGGCCGCGCGGTCGGCGCGCATCGCGCTCGGTGCGCGTCGCGTGTGACGGCAACGCGGTCGGTCCGTGCAGACGAGCGGCGAAACGGCCGTGCGGCGCGTCGCGCTGGAGGCTGACGCGAAGGTGGAGGAACTGCGGAGGTAGCGGCGGCGCGTCATGCGCGTCGCGCCGGCACGAAGGATGAGGATGACGTGAAGCAGGCGTATCGTCGCGCCGAACCGGCACACGATATCGAACGCGCGACGATGCGCCCGATCAGGTCAGGCGCACCGTATCGGCATCAATACCGCGCCAGCTGGTTGCCGTTGATCTGCACGCGATCACCCGGCCGCAGATTGCCCGGCGACTGCACGTCGAACGAACGCATCGTGCCGTCGCTGACCTGCACGTCGATCCGGTAGCTGCTCGGGCCTTGCGCGGCGCCCATCTGCTGGCCGATCTGGTTGCCTGCCACCGCACCGCCGAGCGCACCGATCACGGTCGCCGCATCGCGGCCGTGGCCGCGGCCGAACTGGTTGCCCACCAGGCCGCCGACCAGCGCACCGACGACGGTGCCGGCCACGCCCGACGGGCCGACCGAGCCATTGACCGGCTGGATGTTCGAGACCGTGCCGTACTGCGTGCCGTAGCCGTTGCCGTATTGGCCATACGGCTGCTGCGACCCGTATTGCTGCGGGTTGCCGTACTGGTCGTACGGCTGCGGCGCCTGATTCGGATAGGGTTGCTGCTGCACGTAGCCCGGTTGCGAATACGCGGGCTGCGCGTAGCCGGGCGTCGCGTATTGCTGCTGCGGATACCCCGGCTGCGCGCCGTAGTAGCCCGGTGCGACGCAGGCGGTCAGCGGAAGCGCCGCGACGGCGACGAGCGAGGCGAACAGAACGGTCTTCGTGGAAGGCATGCGCATCATGGTGTTTCCTGCATCGGCAACGGGTCCGCCGACGAATTCCGGGACGGGTGGCGAACTCGGCGTGAGTATAAGGAATGGGCGGAAGCGCGTCCGGTGCGGCCGGGTAACAACGTGTAAAGTCTGTTGCCGCGTAAATCGCCGTCCGGGCGGGGCGCCGAGGCGACACCCGACAAGGGCGCGACGCGGCTTCCGGACGCCCGCTTTCCGGTGGGGCCGACGCTGCGCGGTCATCGGCTTTCCACCGTCTTCACCGCGATCCCGCCCCCTCGCCAGGCCAGGCCCGGCGGTCTCGCGCGACGCGCATCGCGAAATCGAATGTGTGGCATCGCGACATTTAATTGGCCTCGGGCGGCGGCGTCCGATATCGTGGCCCGATTCCCTGCCAACGGTCGCGCCGTGCCCCCTTCGCACTGACTGCAGTGACCGACCACACCGGAACCGACATGACGAACCTGCTGATCCGCAACGTCCGCCCGAGCGCCGGCGCCGTGCTCGACATCCTGATCGAAGGCGATCGGATCGCGCGCATTGGCCCGTCGCTCGACGCGCCCGCCGGCTGCGCGATCGAGGACGGCGCAGGCGCGATCGCGCTGCCCGGCCTCGTCGAAGGCCACACGCACCTCGACAAGACGCACTGGGGAATGCCGTGGTATCGCAACGCGGTGGGGCCGCGCCTCGTCGACCGCATCGAGAACGAGCGCAACTACCGCGCGACGAGCGGCCACGATGCGGGCGCCGCGTCGCTCGCGCTGTCGCGCGCGTTCCTCGCGGCCGGCACGACGCGCATCCGAACGCACGTGGACGTTGACACCGAGGCCGGGCTGCGGCATCTGCACGGCGTGCTCGCGACGCGCGAGACGCTGCGCGGCCAGGTGGAGATCCAGATCGTCGCGTTTCCGCAGTCGGGCGTGCTGAAGCGGCCCGGCACCGCCGCGCTGCTGTCCGACGCGCTGGGCGCGGGCGCCGACCTGCTCGGCGGGCTCGACCCGTGCGCGATCGAAGGCGATCCGGTCGAGGCGGTGGACGTGCTGTTCGGGATCGCCGAGCGTCACGGCCGCGGGCTCGACCTGCACCTGCACGAACGCGGGTCGATGGGCGCGTACTCGCTCGACCTGATCCTGCAGCGCACTGCCGCGCTCGGCATGCAGGGCAAGGTCACGATCAGTCACGGCTTCTGCCTCGGCGACATCGCCGAGCGCGAGCGCGACGCGCTGCTCGCGCGGATGGCCGAACTCGGCGTCGCGATCGTCACGACCGCGCCGGCCGCGGTGCCGGTGCCGCCGGTCGCCGCGTGCCGTGCGGCCGGTGTGACGGTCATCGGCGGCAACGACGGCGTGCGCGATACGTGGACGCCGTATGGTTCGCCCGACATGCTCGAACGCGCGATGCTGATCGGCATGCGCAACGATTTCCGTCGTGATGATGCGCTGGAAGTCGCGCTCGACTGCGTGACGCACGGCGCGGCGCGCGGTTGCGGCTTCGCCGACTATGGTCTGGAGGCGGGCAAGCGTGCGGACATCGTGCTCGTCGATGCGCTGACGTTCGCCGAGGCCGTCGTCGCGCGGCCGACGCGGCGGCTCGTCGTGTCGTCGGGGAAGATCGTTGCGCGCAACGGCGCGCTGGTCTGAGTGAAGCGTGAGCGTAGCGTCGCCCCGGTATGATCCGGTTTTCAGCCGGATTGCCCGGGAGACGACGATGCGACGCACGACAGCGGCACGGGCCGCACGATGGATGGCGGCGGCCCTGTTCGCCGCGAGCGCCGCGCATGCGGTGGCGGCCGGCCCGACCGACGCGCAGCAGGAAGCCAACCGGCGGACGGTGCTCGCGTTCTACGAGAAAGGCCTGAACGAGAAGGATGCGGATGCCGCGCTCGCGTATGTTGGCGACCGATACGTGCAGCACAACCCGAACGCGGCAGACGGCCGCGAGGGCTTCCGCAAGTTCATCGCGTTCCTGCGTGACAAATATCCGCAGTCGCACAGCGAGATCAAGCGGTCGTTCGTCGACGGCGACTACGTGATCCTGCACGTGCACGCGGTGCGCGAACCCGGCACGCGCGGCAGCGCGATCATGGACATCTTCAAGCTCGAGAACGGCAGGATCGTCGAGCACTGGGACGTGAACCAGCCGGTACCGGAGCATGCCGCGAACGGGAACACGATGTTCTGACGGGTATGGGGTGCGCCGGCGTTTCGATGCGCCCGCGATCTTGCCGCATCGGCCGTGCCGGCGGCGCAGCGGCGTCCTTCACGGTGCCGCCGCATCCGGCCTGCTTGCTACTTCTCCTGCTCCAGCATCGCCGCGAGCGCCTTCGTCAGTTCGCTGACCATCGGATCGGCCGTCGGCCGATGCAGGATCGCGATGTCCATGTTCTCGATCGGCGCGAAGCCGCCGTGTTCCTCGGTCAGCACCACGTGGTCGTCGGTCACCACGCGCGCGGGCAGCACGCTGATGCCGAGCCCGTCCGCGACGGCCGCCTGGATGCCGCTCAGGCTCGACGTCGTGAAGCTGATCCGCCAGCGGCGGCCGCGTTCCTCGATCGCCTTGATCATGTCGTCGCGATAGAGCCCGCGCGGCGGGAACACGACGATCGGCACCGGATCGAGCTCGATCGTCGGATGTTGTGCGCTGTCGATCCAGCGCAGCTTCTCCGGCCAGCGCACCACCGCCTCGCGGCTGTCGCGCCGTTGCTTGATCAGCACCAGATCGAGTTCGCCGCGATCGTAGGCCGCGCAGATGTCGCGGCTCAACCCGCACATCACCTCGAGCTTCACCTGCGGATGATCGCGCTTGAAGGCGGCGAGCGCATGGGTCGTGCGGCCCGCCGCGAAATCGTCGGGCACGCCGAGCCGGATCGTCAGCGCGACGGTCGCGCCCGACAGCGCTTCCAGCATCTCGTCGTTCAGCGCGATCATGCGCCGGGCGTAGCTGAGCACCGTCACGCCGGCGTCGGTCGGCCGCACGTCGCGCGTGCCGCGGTCGAGCAGGCGATGCCCGGCGATCTCCTCCAGGCGCCGCACCTTCTGGCTGACCGTCGACTGCGTTGAATGCAGGCGCGCGGACGCGGTCGTGAAGCTGCCACAGTCTGCGACCATCACGAGCGCGCGCAACAGGTCGAGGTCGAACAAAGGTCTATTCATTTTTGCACTTTTCCGGCGTCGAGCATTTCATTTACAAATACATGCGACGACTTTTAACACGGCCCGAGCCCGTGGGCAATCGCGGTTTGACCGGGCCCGGCGCCGGAGGCGTTGCTGCGCGGCGCGGCTGATCGCGGTGCACGGCAATCATGTGGAGCCGGCACGCGCGGGCATGAACGCCGATCACATGAACCGGTTCGGCCGTCGCATCGACGCGGTATAGGTCGGAATCCGGAGCGGGTAACTCGCGAGGGATGATTTCCTGATCGTCCCGGCTTGTGGATATCCGATCACGTACCCTCTCCGCTGACTGTGCGCATTACCGGGTAAACGCCTGAACGCCCGTAAATTTCGGGTAAATATTTGTATTGAGCGCGCTACATCGCTCTTTCCGCGCGAATTCTCCACGCCATACCCGCCCGTGGGCTCCACGTTCATTCGCTCGGCTTGCGCTCGAATATCGAGCGGTCTAGACTGCATCGCAGTTTCATCGAAGTCCCAGTCTTTCGCGTACCGCGCCGGGCCTGCCGGCACGACGCTCCCCAACGGACGCCCGGCGCTCGCCCGCCGCGTCGAGACCACAAGGACACACCATGAACCGCACTGCAAAGCTCGTCGTTTCCGCGCTGGCGTTCGCGCCGCTCGTCGCGTTCGCGCAGGACACGGCGACGATCCGCTGGGGCATCGATCCCACCTATCCGCCGTTCGAGGCGAAGCAGCCCGACGGCTCGCTCGCCGGCTTCGACATCGACCTGCGCAATGCGATCTGCGAGCAGTTGCGCGCGAAATGCGTGTGGGTCGAGCAGGGCTTCGACGGGATGATTCCGGCGCTGCGCGCGCGCAAGTTCGACGTGATCATGTCCGCGATGACGGCCACCGACGAGCGACTCAAGCAAATCGACTTCTCGAACAAGCTGTACGCGTCGCCGGGTGCGCTCGTCGCGCCGGCCGGTTCGAAGCTGCTGCCGACCGCCGCGTCGCTCGCCGGCAAGCGCATCGGGATCGACCAGGGCACGACGCAGGAGGCGTACGCGAAGGCCGAATGGGCGACCAAGGGCGTGACGATCGTGTCGTACCAGAACCAGGACCAGGTGTATCAGGATCTGGTGAACGGCCGCCTCGACGCGACCTTCCAGGACAAGACGCAGGCCGGCTATTCGTTCCTGAAGACGCCGCGCGGCAAGGGCTATGCGTTCGCGGGCCCCGACGTGACCGACGTGCGCATCACCGGCTACGGCGTCGCGATGGGCGTGCGCAAGGGCGACGCCGACATGAAGAAGCGGCTGAACGACGCGATCGTCGCGATCCGCGCGAACGGCACGTACCAGAAGATCGCCGCGAAATACTTCGACTTCGACATCTACGGCGCGAAGCAGTGAGCGTCGCACCGTGACTCCGTGATTCATTCCATCGACAGGCAAACCATGACGAGTATCCAGGACCGCGTCGCGACAGCCGTGACGCCCGAACTGATCGCCGCCTTCCGTGAAGAAGGCGCGGTCTGCATCAAGGGCATCTTCTCGCCCGACGAAGTGGCCGCGCTGCGCGCCGGCATCGACGCGAACCTCGCGCAGCCCAGCGCGCGCGCGAAGGTCGCGAGCCGGCCCGACGACCCGGGCTGGTTCTTCGAGGACTTCTGCAACTGGCAGCACAACGACGCGTACCGCGACTTCATCGTGCGCTCGCCCGCGCCGTCGGTGGCCGCCGCGCTGATGGGCACGCAGACGGTGCGGTTGCATCACGACCACCTGCTCGTGAAGGAGCCCGGCACGCGGCAGCGCACGCCGTGGCACCAGGACCAGCCGTACTACAACATCGAAGGCGACGACAACGTCAGCATGTGGATTCCGGTCGATCCGGTGCCGCTCGAATCGACGCTGGAATTCGTCGCGGGTTCACACAAGGGGCCGTGGCTGATGCCGCGCACGTTCATGGACAAGGAGGCGAAGTGGTTCCCCGAAGGCAGCCTCGCCGACCTGCCCGACATCGAAGCCGACCGCTCGGCGTTCCCGATCCGCCACTGGGCGCTCGAGCCCGGCGACATGGTGTGCTTCCGGATGCTCACGCTGCACGCGTCGGGCGGCACGCAGAATCGCCGGCGCGCGTTCTCGATCCGCTTCGTCGGCGACGACATCCGTCACGCGCCGCGCCGCTGGAAGACGTCGCCCGATTTCCCGGGGCTCGCGGACGAACTGCCGGACGGCGCGCCGCTCGAGCATGCGCTGTTTCCGGTCGTGTGGTCGCGCGGCGCGGGGCAGGTCGGGGCGATCTGAGCGTAAGCGGCGCAGCGCGACGCCATCAGGTGAGATCGCGCGCGCGGCGTCCGTTTTGCGATGAAGCGGCCGCCGCGCGTGGCCGTTTTCGAGCGTCGGGGAAGGTTCAGGTCTGGTGCCGCCCGGCGCCCGGCTTGAAGCGCGAGCCGAGCCGGTAGCGATTGCCCGGATGCAGGAAGTGCACGAACGTGACTGGCAGTCCGTTCGTCCAGGTGCGGCGCGTGAGCGTGAGGCACGGCTCGTCGGCGCGCATGTCGAGCAGACGCGCCTGTTCGCCCGTCGGCAGCGACGCGTCGACCACGTGCTCGATCTCCAGTTCGTAGTGCGACACGTTGTTGAACAGATATTCGGACGGCGGCTCGGCCTGGAAATCCTGATCGATGAATTCGGGCGCGGCGGCCGGGTTCACGTAGCGATCCTCGAGCTGGATCGGGCGGCCGTTTTCCTCGTGCACGCACACCACGTGAAAGACCGGCGTGTTGACCGCGAGCCCGAACGCGGCCGCGACGTCGAATGACGCCGGCTCGCGCGACTGGCTGAGCACGCGGCAGCGGTACTCGTGGCCGCGCGCGCGGATCTCGTCGCGGATGTGCGCGATCATCAGCAGGTTCGACTGCGGCTTCACCTCGGCGACGAAGGTGCCGACGCCCGCGATGCGTTTCAGCACGCCTTCCTCGGTCAGCTCGCGCAGCGCGCGGTTGACCGTCATGCGCGCGACGCCGAATTGCGCGGCAAGATCGAGTTCGGACGGAATGCGGTCCCCCGGGCGCCAGTCGCCCGCATCGACATGCTGGCGGACGAGCGTCTTGATCTGCTGGAACGGTGCGGTGGTCTTCGTGACCATCGGGGGATCCTCGGGGAAAGGCAACCGCGAAATTCTATCCCGGATCAGGTCGCGGACAGTTCGCGAACGTCGGCCGTCGGCACCGAACCGAACGCGTCGCTCAGTGCATAGCCGATCAATTGCCGCGCGGCCGCTGCGGGCGTCGACAGCGCGCCGCTCGACTTCAACTGGTCGAATTTCTCGCGCATCGGGAAGTTCGCTTCGCTGGTCGAGCGGATCGTCGCCTGCATGCTCGTATCGACGATGCCCGGCGCGACGCTGCAGATCCGCAGCGCGCGGTTCGCGTCGAGCGCGACGGCGCGCGCGTGATGATCGAGCGCCGCCTTGGTCGCGCAGTAGACGCTCCAGCCCGCATACGCGTTGCGCGCGGCGCCGCTCGACACGTGCAGGATCCGGCATTCGGTCGGCGCCGCTGCCGCCTGCACGAGCGCGGCCGACAGCATCAGCGGCGCCGCGACGTTCACGCCGACCGCGCGCGCGACGAGCGCCGGGTCCTGCGCGTCGAGCGGGCCGATCGGATCGACGATGCCCGCGTTGTTGAAGAGCAGCACGATCGACGCGCCGTCGACGAAGCGGCGTAGCGTGTCGCCGGCGAGCCACGTCGCGATGGCCGACGTGTCCGACAGGTCGAGCTCGATTTCGGCGAAACGGCCGCCGGCCTGCGCGGCGAGCGACGGATGACGGCTGCGCGACACACCGAGCACGGCGATGCCTTCCTGCAGCAATTGTTCGGCGAGCGACGCGCCGAGGCCGCGCGTGTGTCCGGTGACGATGGCGCGCACGGGCGGCGCTGAGATGGATGCAGTCATGGCGGTGAACGAGTGAACGGATGAACCGTGTTGACGCGTGGCGCGCATGCGCGGCGGCACGGCGTGCGGGACGGGCGATGCGCGGTGCTGGCGTGGCGCGCGAAATCGGCGGCGTGCGGCACCGCATCCCCAAGTGAACGCGTATCGTACCGCCGGCCCGCGCGACGCGCAAACGCGGGGCGACGCCGCGCGCAGGTGCGGTGCGTGAATTCGCGACGTCGAACGCATGCGCCGTCGCGCACCGCCGCGTGGCCGATACGTTGGACGAAAGCGGGCTGCGGCAAGTCCGCACGCCATGGCGGCGAGTGGCGCCGGGCCCCACGTCGCGAGCTATCATATGGCTCGCCCGTTCGCGACGCCGGACGGGGCGCGACCGTTTCCCTTCACTTGCTGCACGCTGCGACGCATCCATGAACACCACGCCGGACATGCCCACGCCACGCGCCCTGCGCGAACTTACGCCTCTCGAGGCCCGCATTCTCGGGGTGCTCGTCGAGAAGCAGCACACCGTGCCCGACACCTATCCGCTCTCGCTGAATGCGCTGACCTCGGGCTGCAACCAGAAAACCGCGCGCTCGCCGGTGATGAACGTCAGCGAGGACGAAGTCACGACCGCGCTCGACGGGCTCAAGCACCTGAGCCTCGTGATGGAAGGGAGCAGCAGCCGCGTGCCGCGTTTCGAGCACAACATGAACCGTGTGCTCGGGATTCCGAGCCAGGCGATCGCGCTGCTGACGATCCTGCTGCTGCGCGGCCCGCAGACGGCCGCCGAACTGCGCCTGAACAGCGCACGCCTGCACGGCTTCGCGGACATCTCGTCGGTCGAGGCGTTCCTCGACGAACTCGCGGCGCGTGCGCAGCCGCTCGTCATCCGGCTGCCGCGCGCGCCCGGTGCGCGCGAGAATCGCTGGATGCACCTGATGTGCGGCGAGGTGAACCTCGCCGAATTCGCCGGTTCGGATGCGGGCGGCGGCGCGGACTCCGTTCCGCCGTCGGAGTTCGAGGCGCTGAAGGCCGAACAGAAGCGGCTTGCGGATGAGGTGGCGCGGTTGAACGCGCTCGTTCAGCGCATGGCGACCGAACTCGGGATCGACGTCGATACCCCAGGCGAAGCCGGCTGACCGCCGGCCCGAGCCAACTCGACACCGGCGCGGCCGGGGGCGCGCCGGGTGACGAACGCGCCTCCCGGCACCGCTCGCATCCGCGCTACCAGCGGCATCCCGTCTTCCCGGACGCATCGACGTCCTGCGCCCACGCGAAGTCGATCTTCTTGCCGGTGCGCGCATTGGTGTACGTCATCGAATAGACGATCGCACCCTGGCTCATCATTTCGTATTCGCCGTTGATCTTGCCGTCGGCCATTTTCCACCGCGTCGTCGAAATACGTGCGCAACTCGAAGCGCACGGGTTTGTCGCCGGTCGTCCGGAAGCACGGCACCTCGCTTCGGCCGGCACGCCTTCGTCGTGACCGTCGGCTTCGATCGTCGCGATCGGGTTTAGGCGTTTACCTTCAAACAAAGGGAAATCCGCATCGATTCCGTTCTCGCTGTGCTTCAATTCATCCGGTTCGCAGTCCTACTAAATTACATATCGACAACAGAACGGACAATTCACTCAAAGGAGACAACCGATGGCCAGGAACCCGTCTTGACGCCGCAATCCGGACAAGTCGCAACACAGCGAACTTCCTCGATGAAAAGCAGGTTATCCCCAGGGGCAACTCCGATGTCCTCCAAACGTTTGATGACGATCGCGGCCGCCGTGCTGGCCGTCACCACGTCGTCGGTTCACGCCGGCGCAGCCACCGTGACCGACCCGTTCTACACGTATACGGGCGCCACGCCGTTGAAATCGATCCCGCCCGGCACGGTGCTCAACTCGCGCACCGTCACCTATCACGTGGCCGGAATGCCGACGGCGTTGACCGCCCAGCAGTTGCTGTATCGCACCAACGACGCGCAGAACCGGCCGGTCGTCAACGTGACGTCGGTGATCCGGAGCCCGGTCAGCAACGGCCGGGCGATCTCGTACCAGTCGGCCTACGACTCGCTGAATCCTTACGACGAACCGTCGCAGGTGATCGCCGGCGATCGCGACGTCACGAAGATCATCAACGTCGGCACCTTGCTCTACAGCGCGGAATCGATCCCGCTGTCGACGCTGCTGCTGCTCGGCTACAACGTGATCGTGCCCGATACGGAAGGCCAGACGGCGGACTTCGCCGCCGGCCCCGAATACGGAATGACGACGCTCGATTCGATCCGCGCGGCGCTCAACACGCCGTCGACGGGCCTTGCGCCGACCAGCAAGGTCGCGATGATCGGCTATTCCGGCGGTGCGATCGCGACGAACTGGGCCGCGCAACTCGCGCCGAGCTATGCGCCGGACGTCAACAAGCAACTCGTCGGCGCGGCCGAGGGCGGCGTGCTGGTCGATCCCGCGCACAACCTGCGCTACGTCGACGGCAGCATCGTCTGGGGCGGCGTCGCGGCGGCTGCGCTCGCCGGGCTGTCGCGCGGCTTCGGTTTCGATCTGACGCCGTATCTGAGCGACAGCGGCGTCGCCGTGTTCAACGACATCCAGAATCAGTCGCTCGCCTATATCCTGCCGAAGTATACGGGGCTGCATTGGGCGACGCTGTTCAAACCGCGATACGCGAACGACATCAACAGCATTCCGGCGTACGTGACCTACGCGAACAAGGTGAACGCCGGGCTGGCCGCGTCGCCGACGATTCCGATGTATATCGGTCAGGGCACGGCCGGCGTGCTCGACGGCACCTTCGGCAGCCAGGTGGGCGACGGCGTGATGCTCGCGTACGATGTACGCGCGCTGGCGCAGAAATTCTGTGCCAGCGGCGTACCGGTCGTGTACACCGAATATCCGCTCGAACATGCGGGCGCGATCGCGCCTTGGGTGGCGGGAATCCTGCCCTGGCTCTACGACCGCTTCGGCGGCAAGGCAGCACCGAGCAATTGCGCACTGACGGCATTGTTGCCGAGCAATTCGCTCGCGCCCGAGACGCTGCACTAGCCGCCACGCGCATCGACACCAATCGCCGGGCGATCCTTCGCGGATCGCCTTTTTTCATCCGGCGCCTTGACGCCGGTCGCCGTTCCCCCGCCGCGCCTCGTTGCCGCCACGCGCGAGTGCCATAATCGAGCCTGCACATCATTCCAGACCTCCCCGGAGAATCCCCATGCAGAACCTCGACAATCCTTCCCACGATCGCGAGGTAGGCAGCGCCGACGCGACGCAGGACACCACGCGTATCGACGACGTCCGCATCGGCGCCGTGCGCCCGCTGATCTCGCCCGCGCTGCTGCAGGATGAACTGCCTGTGCCGGCCGCCACGCAGACGCTCGTCGAGGACACGCGCCGCGCGATCGGCGACATCCTGCACGGCCGCGACGACCGGCTGCTGCTCGTCGTCGGCCCGTGCTCGATCCACGACCACGACCAGGCGCTCGACTACGCACGTCGCCTGAAGGCCGCCGCCGATGCGCTGAAGGACGACCTGCTGATCACGATGCGCGTGTACTTCGAGAAGCCGCGCACGACCGTCGGCTGGAAGGGCTACATCAACGATCCGCGCCTGGACGGCAGCTTCCGCATCAACGAAGGGCTGCGCGCGGCGCGGCAACTGCTGCTCGACATCAACGCGCTCGGCCTCCCGGCGTCGACCGAATTCCTCGACCTGCTGAGCCCGCAGTACATCGCGGACCTGATCGCGTGGGGCGCGATCGGCGCGCGCACGACCGAGAGCCAGAGTCATCGCCAGCTCGCGTCGGGGCTCAGCTGCCCGATCGGCTTCAAGAACGGCACCGACGGCGGCGTGCAGGTCGCGTCGGACGCGATCGTCGCCGCGCGCGCGAGCCACGCGTTCATGGGGATGACGAAGATGGGCATGGCCGCGATCTTCGAGACGCGCGGCAACGACGACGCGCACGTGATCCTGCGCGGCGGCAAGAACGGGCCGAACTACGACGCGGAGCACGTCGAGGCGAGCTGCGCGGTGCTGCGCAAGAGCGGGTTGCGCGAGCAGGTGATGGTCGATTGCTCGCACGCGAACTCGAACAAGTCGCACGAGCGGCAGATCGAAGTCGCGCAGGATCTTGCGCGGCAACTGGCGCAGGGCGAGCACCGGATCGTCGGCGTGATGGTGGAGAGTCATCTCGAGGCCGGGCGTCAGGATCTGAAGCCCGGCGTGCCGTTGCAGTATGGCGTGTCGATTACGGATGCGTGTTTGAGCTGGACGCAGACGGAGCCGGTGCTGGACGTGCTGGCGGAAGCGGTGCGGCATCGGCGCGTGTATTCGCGCAATGCGTGAGGTCACGGCGGCGGGTTGAGGCCCGCCGCCGTCATCGTTGGCCCATCGACGAGACGGGTGCCGAGCAAGTTGTTTCATGTGTCCCGTATGCCGCGCCACCCGGAGACTTCTCGTGCGCGTGTTCGGCCTGCGTCACGCCGCACATCGGCGGTATCCATCCGAATTACTTGAATCGCGGCGACGCCGGCGAGAAATACGTCCAGTCGTGCCGCGACCGTTGCGCCGACCGCTCACCGGCGCGGCGAAAATTGCCAGGCGCGTGCGCCCGAGCCGCCGCGCCGCGTGCGGCCGCGATGTGGGCGATCCTGCTGATACGAATCCGATTGCCGCCGGCAAAATTTAGGCAAATTCTTAAGGCATCTGTCTGAAATAGGATTGGATCGACGGCTGATTTGCGAATCGTCGGATAGAGTCGACGCATCTGCAAACCTCAACCGACGGCGCATGCCGTGCATGGTCTCCAATGCACCTGCTCCGGCCGCCCCATCGTACATGGAAGGATGTCTTATCGCGTATCGCACCGCACCGCGCCTGCTCTTGCGCGCAATGTTCCTTTTGCTCGTTGCCTCGTCGCTCCCTGCGAACGGCGCGACCGCCTGCTGGAAGCCCACCTTCACTGACGAGGAGCTTCAGTGGATGCGCGCGCACCCGGTTGTCAATATCGCAGTCGAGGCGAACTGGCATCCGATCGAATACATGCGCAACGGCAACCATGCCGGCCTTGTCGCTGGGTATCTGAACGCAATCTCGAAAATGACCGGGCTGACGTTCGAGACAGTGCCGGGCACGGAATGGGGGCACGCGTACGCTGCGCTTGCAACGCACAAGGTCGATCTGCTGCCGGGCGTGTGGCGCGAGCTGGTGCCGGACCGCGTCGGCGCCGGTGCGCTCGTCAGTGCGCCCTACCTGGTCGGGCGGCTGACCGCCGTCACGCGCAACGACTCCGCGATGATCTTCAACCTGAAGCGGCTCGAAGGCCGGCGTGTCGCGATCAAGGGGCGAGGCGCGGTCGAGTATTTCACGCGCAACAGCGGCGTGATACTCGACGTGCTTACGTTCGACACCGAGGAACTCGCGCTCGCCGCGGTTGCCAACGGCGAGGCCGATGCCGCGCTCGGCGTCGACGTCACGATGCTGCCGATCGTGCAGCGGCAGTTTCCCGGGCAGCTTTACATGTCGGGGATGCTTGCAGACCGCCCCGTATCGCTGGCGATGCTCACGCGGGCAGACCTGCCGATCCTCGCATCGATCATCGACAAGTCTCTCGCGGCCATTCCCGTGAGCAAGACGGCGGAACTCACACGCGACTGGGTCGAGATGGCCGATTACGGCAAGCCGACGATCCGTTCGATCCTGCATTACCGGGCGCCCCAGGTGGTCGCGATTGTCGCCGCGCTGCTGGCGTTCGCGATGCTCGCATTCCTGTCGTGGAAGTCGCGGATGGCCGCGATCCGCAGCGAGCGCGACAAGGCGACGTTTCTCGCGTTCGTCAGTCACGAAATCCGCACGCCGATGCACACGATCCTGTCGTCACTGGAGTTGCTTCAGCGCTCGCGGTTGACCGACCAACAGGCGAATCGCGCGGATGCGGCGATTTCGGCATCCGAGACGCTTCTGACGCTGCTCGACGATATCCTCGAATATTCTCGCCTCGAATCGCGCAAGGTCCGGCTTGCCATGCAGGCAGTCGAGCTTGAGTCGTGGGCGCGGCATACGGTCGACATGGTGCGCTGGCGTGCCGACGAGAAGATGGTGGAGCTGATGCTCGACTTTGCTTGTCCGCCGGCGGTGCGTGTTTCAATCGATCCGGTCCGTGTGCGCCAGATCGTGCTGAATCTGCTCGTCAACGCAATCAAGTTCACATCCGCCGGCTCGGTGACGCTGCGCGTCGAGTATGTGTCGAGCCGCCACGGGCAAAATGGCACGCTGACCCTCGAAGTGCGCGATACCGGCATCGGCATTGCGCCCGAGCGGCTCGAACACATCTTCGACGCATACTGGCAGGGGCCTGCCTCGCTTCACCAGGACGTCAACGGCAGCGGGCTTGGCCTCGCGATCTGCCGTGAACTGGTCGCATTGATGCATGGCACGATCACCGTCCAAAGCCTGCCGCACGTCGAAACGACGATGACGGTACGATTGCCCGTCACGGCAGTGGACGAGCCGTTGCCGGTGCGGCCAGCCACAGCGATGCCCGTGCTGGTCGACGCACAGCCCGGGCACGCTCATCCTGACTCGCCGCGCGTCCTGATTGTCGACGATCACGAAACCGTGCAGTTGGCGCTGCAGCAGCAATGCGACGAGCTCGGCTGCGTCGGCATCGTCGCCGGCACCGGCGAGGATGCGCTGCGTCAACTGGCGCACGGCCGTGTCGACCTCGTGCTGCTCGATGGCGATCTGCCGGACTTCGACGGTTACGCGCTCGCGAAGATGATCCGTCAGGATGAGTCGGCACGCGAAGCCAGACATGTTCCGATCATCGCGATTTCGGCGGTGTCGGGCGACGCGCATCGCGAGCGCTGTTTCGACAGCGGCATGAACGGCGTGCTGGGCAAGCCGCTGCGGCTCGAAACGTTGCGGGAGCTGATCGCAATGTGGTGCCCAGCGTATGCCGAGACTGAACCGGCGGCGCCGCATCCCGCCGATCTCAGCGCGGTCTACGACCGCGAAGTGGCGAAGGATCTCGATGCCCTTGTCAACGGATTGCTATCGCGCGATTTCGCCGCAGCCGCACGGGCCGCGCACCGGATTGCGGGGGCGTCGCATCTGACCAAACTGGGCGATATCGCCGATGTCGCGTTGCAAGCCGAAACGCGGCTTCGCGAACTCCACGGCGTTCATCAAGTCGACGCGTTCGCGACAGATCGATAGACCCAGTCCACTGCCGTTCACGCGGCGGCGAGCCGGCCGCCGCGACTTGCCAGCGACGGTAATGGAGGATCGATTGCAAGCCAGGCTTGTCGTAATCGGCCGTTTCGATCCATTGACGCGCAATCTCGTCGGTGTCGCGTGCGCGACTGGCCGCACGCGCGTCGCGTTCATCGTCGCAAGTCAACAGGGTCACGGGCACTCCGGCATGCCGGATCGCATATTCGAGCCCGCCGCCACCCTTGATCGCGATTCGCCTGCCTGCCAGATTCTCAAAATCGACGAACAGATTCAAACGCTCCGGTGCGACAACGACCATCGTGCCGATGAAGTACGGCAGGCTGGCAAATGGTGCCGCTGCGGTATTGCGAGATGTCGGCGCTTCTTGACGCACCCGGCGCCATGTCGATCTCCCCCGACATGGGAGCCTGGTATGAATTGCTCCATCATGCGTCGTCGACATACTCGAAGCGCAGTCCGCTGATTCGCGAAATTGCATCGAGCCATGACGGCAAGACACCAACGACCTTCACGCGTTTGCGAAATTCGAACGGACGCCAACGCGTGTCGACATAGGTGCGCACGGCCAGATGCGCGGCGATCCATGCTTTCTCCTCAGGCGTAAACTTCGCACGTGGGATGATCTGTATCAGGCGCCGCAGTGACGTGAGAAATGCGCAGAGCGAGGTCGTCATCACGGATGGTCTGTTGCGTCAACGCAACGCGGCGCGGACGAGAGCAACGTGTCGACAGTGCCTTTCGACGACGCGAGCGCCAAGGTGTCGGCGATTCGTTGCGGGTCGCGCCAGCACCCGGCGACATACGCCGTTCTGGTGGCGGAGACGGGGCGCGCGGGCCATTCCCCATGCTGTCGCGACCACGATTGCCGAATCAGATTGCATGGTGTCTGCCACGACTGCTCGCGCATAGGCTGTTTAGCCGGCGGGGTTAAAAATTATCCAGAAAGCCGGTAAGCTAATCCGGATAATCCGTTCCGGTTTGCGATGGCAAGAAGGGGCCAACCGTTGATGGCCGTATCGCCAGAAAGAAAAGGGGTAGCAATGAGACCAGAGCTCCAACCGATCCGCGTCGTGATCCTGGACGACCATGCCGTCGTCCAGCACGGGATCGCCAGTTATTTGACGGAGAGAACCGGCATCGAAGTGGCGGCGAGCTTTGCGAGGTCGCGCGACCTGATCAGCTGGCTCGAGTCGAATCACGCGGACGTCGTGCTGCTCGACTACACGCTGGGCCCAGACGAGATCGACGGCCTCAATCTCGTCAAGCTGGTGAGTACGCGCTTTCCGGATTGCAGGATCCTGATGACGTCGAGCAGCGATACGCCCGCAACCGTCAACATGACCATGCGCGCAGGCGCGCTCGGTTTCTTCGGCAAGAGCGAAAATCTTCGCGAACTGGTGCATGCAATCCGTGTGGTCGCAGAGGGACGTTCGTATATCAGTGCCGAATTGGCAGGCAGGGTGATGGCGAGTGCGACGCCTGTCCAGAGTGTGGCGGCAGCGAAACCGGCGGTCAGCGAAGACGCACCGGCGGCCGAATCGGAATCATCCGCCGATCTGCGCCTGAGCCCGCGCGAGCATGAGGTGCTGCGCTGTTATCTGGCGGGCATGTCGGTATCCGATATCGCATTGAAATTTTCCCGCAGCCGCAAGACGATCAGCGCGCAAAAGCAATCGGCGTATCGCAAGCTCGGCATCCGCAGCGATGCCGAATTGTTCGCGTCCCGCAAGCTGCTCGAGAAACAGTGAGCGTCGTCTGATTCCGAATCTCGCCCGGCATTTTCTACGCCGACATTGATCTTCGTTCATTTCCGCACGCCGCTGTGCAATGCAGCCTCATGGCAGCACTTCGCGACTGGCGCTACCATGACCCGTGTTGCGCTACCCAACGCGCCCATCCGGGCCCGTTGCGCGCACACGCAGCGGCGGCGCGGCCGGCCGCTGCTGCATCGACGAAGCGCGGGGTGCTCACCGATTCACCACCGCACCCGCGCCGCTTCGCTCCCGGCACCAACAACAACCTAACCGGAGTGCAATCAGCATGGCTTTCACCAAGACAATCGTCGCAGCCGCCGTTCTCGTATCGAGCATCAACGTTCATGCGCAGATCGCGGGCGCCCAGCCACTCAGCGTCACCGTCGAGCAATCGCAGGCGCTGCTCGAAGGCTGGAGCGTGAAGAAGAGCGTGCTCGGCAAGGCCGTGTACAACGACCAGAACCAGAAAGTCGGCACGGTGCGCGACCTGATCGTCGCGCCTGACGGCTCGGTGTCGGCCGCGATCGTGTCGGCCGGCGGTTTCCTGGGCGTTGCGGCGCATGACGTCGCGGTGCCGATCGCATCGCTCGACGTGCGCAATGGCAACATCTACCTGCCGGGCGCGACGAAGGACGCGCTGAAGGCGACGCCGGCGTTCCAGTACGCGAAGGTGCCGTCGCCGCCGAAGCCGAAGAAGCTCGACGACAAGCACTGATGCATACGGCCCGGCGCGCAATGCGCCGGGCATGGCCAATCGCGGGGCGTGTCCGGCCGCGCGTCGGTCAATCACGGCCGCAACCCGAGTTCTCGTCATGCGGCTACGTAATTCTACGTAGCCGCGCATACGTAGTTATGCGCTTGTAAGCCTCCCCCGTCGCGCGGAATACTACGGCCCACCGCCGTGTCTTCCGCGAGACGCGGCGCGACGCATCGACGTCACGCGGGTCCGGCGCCTCGCCGGATCCACTTAAAAACACATTGGAGACCAGGAGACGCCATGAATCGGGCTTCCAGTACCCTGCTCTGGATTGCGGTCGCGCTGCTCGGCGCGTTCGCGTTCGGCACGATCGCACTTGCACACGGCGAGCGCGTCAGTGCCCTCTGGATCGTGATCGCCGCAGTCTGCGTATATCTGATCGCATATCGCTTCTACAGCCGTTTCATCGCCAGCAAGGTCATGCAGCTCGACGGGCTGCGGATGACGCCGGCCGTCCGGCACAACGACGGCCTAGACTACGTGCCGACCAACAAGTACGTGCTGTTCGGCCATCACTTCGCCGCGATCGCCGGCGCCGGGCCGCTCGTCGGACCGGTGCTCGCCGCGCAGATGGGCTACACGCCCGGCATGCTGTGGATCCTGGCCGGCGTCGTGTTCGCCGGCGCGGTGCAGGACTTCATCGTGCTGTTCATCTCGACGCGCCGCGATGGCCGCTCGCTCGGCGACCTCGTCAAGATGGAGCTCGGCACGGTGCCCGGCGTGATCGCGCTGTTCGGCGCATTCCTGATCATGGTGATCATCCTCGCGGTGCTCGCGCTGATCGTCGTGAAGGCGCTGACGAATTCGCCGTGGGGCACGTTCACCGTCGCCGCGACGATTCCGATCGCGCTGTTCATGGGCGTCTACACGCGCTACATCCGTCCGGGCCGCATCGGTGAAGTGTCGATCATCGGCTTCGTGCTGCTGATGGCGTCGATCGCGTTCGGCCAGACCGTGCACGATTCGCCGGCGCTCGCCGCATGGTTCACGTTCAGCGGCACGCAGCTTACGTGGATCCTGATCGGCTACGGCTTCGTCGCATCGGTGCTGCCGGTATGGCTGCTGCTCGCGCCGCGCGACTACCTGTCGACGTTCCTGAAGATCGGCACGATCCTCGGCCTCGCGATCGGGATCCTGGTCGTCGCGCCGGAACTGAAGATGCCCGCGCTGACGAAGTTCGTCGACGGCACGGGCCCCGTGTGGTCGGGCAACCTGTTCCCGTTCCTGTTCATCACGATCGCATGCGGTGCCGTGTCGGGCTTCCATGCGCTGATCTCGTCGGGCACGACGCCGAAGCTGATCGACAACGAAACCAACGCGCGCTTCATCGGTTACGGCGCGATGCTGATGGAATCGTTCGTCGCGATCATGGCGCTGGTGGCCGCGTGCGTGATCGAGCCGGGCATCTACTTCGCGATGAACGCGCCGGCCGCGGTGCTCGGTTCGACGCCTGAAGCTGTCGCGAACACGGTCACGCAATGGGGCTTCGTGCTGACGCCCGACATGCTCACGCAGACCGCGAAGGCCGTCGGCGAAACGACGATCATCGCGCGTGCGGGCGGCGCACCGACGCTGGCCGTCGGCATGGCGCACATCCTGCACCAGGTGATCGGCGGCGAAGCGATGATGGCGTTCTGGTATCACTTCGCGATCCTGTTCGAGGCGCTGTTCATCCTGACGGCCGTCGATGCCGGCACGCGCGCGGGCCGCTTCATGCTGCAGGACCTGCTCGGCACGTTCCACCCGGCGCTCAAGCGCACCGAGTCGCTGCCCGCGAACCTCGTCGCCACCGCGCTGTGCGTGGCCGCGTGGGGCTATTTCCTGTATCAGGGCGTGGTCGATCCGCTCGGCGGCATCAACACGCTGTGGCCGCTGTTCGGGATCTCGAACCAGATGCTCGCCGCGATCGCGCTGGTGCTCGGCACCGTCGTGCTGTTCAAGATGAAGCGCGAGCGCTACGCATGGGTGACGATCGTGCCGACCGCGTGGCTCTTGATCTGCACGCTGACGGCCGGCTGGCAGAAGATCTTCGATTCGAATCCGAAGGTCAGCTTCCTCGCGCACGCGGCGAAGCTGCAGGCGGCGGTGGACGAAGGCAAGGTGCTCGCGCCGGCGAAGTCGATCGCGCAGATGAAACGGATCATCTTCAACGACTACATCGATGCGGCGCTGGCCGGCCTGTTCATCTTCGTCGTCGTGGCGATCGCGGGGTACGGCCTGCTCGCCGTGCTGCGCGCGCGTCGCGAGTCGAAGCCGACCGTGCGCGAGACGCCGTACGAAGCGATGCCGGCCGCGCAGGCGCTCGGCAGCGGACGATAACGGGAGGCCGCGATGTTCACCGATCTCGGCAGCGACCTGCGCAGTGCGGGGCGTTACCTCGGGCAGGCGTTGCGGCTGATGGTCGGCCTGCCCGACTACGACACCTATGTCGCGCACATGCGCGAAACCCATCCGGACCGCGAGCCCATGACGTACGAGGCGTTCTTCCGCGAGCGTCAGAACGCGCGGTACGGGTCGGGGGCAGGGAAGTGTTGCTGAACCGTGCCGGCGCAGCCGGCCGGTGAGGCGGTCCGTTGACGGACCGGGAAGCGCCGCGAAGGCATTCGCGGCGCTTTTTCTTTGGCGGGCCGGTGCGGGATGCGCGAGGCGCCCGTCACGGCGGCGTTTGACGTCGTGCAGCGCGGCAAAGTCCGGGCGCCGGTATCATATGAGGCATCATTTTTTCCCGAAGAATCCGCGCAGGAGAACCCGTCGTGCATGTCGGTGAGCGTTTCAACAGCATTTCCCATCTCGTCGGCGCGGTGTTGTCGGTGGCAGGGCTGGTCGCGCTGGTGACGATGGGCGCGCTCGACCGCGATCCCTACAAGATCGTGAGCTTCAGCGTGTACGGTGCGATGCTGATCCTGCTCTACGGGATCTCGACGGCGTATCACAGCGTGCGCAACCCGCGCCTGAAGGCGATCCTGCAGAAGTGCGACCATTCGGCGATCTATCTGCTGATCGCCGGCAGCTATACGCCGTTTACGCTGGTGACGCTGCGCGGCCCGTGGGGCTGGTCGCTGTTCGGCGTGAGCTGGGGGCTGGCCGCATTCGGCATCGTGCAGGAGCTGACGCTCGGACGGCGCACGCGGCTGCTGTCGATGATCCTGTACGTGCTGATGGGCTGGCTCGCACTGGTCGCGATCCGCCCGCTGATCCATGCGTTGCCGCCGGTGGGAACCGCATGGCTGGTGGCCGGCGGCCTGATCTACAGCGTCGGCATCTACTTCTTCATCAACGACGAACGCATCCGCCACGGGCACGGGATCTGGCATCTGTTCGTGCTGGCGGGGAGCCTGTGCCAGTTCGTCAGCGTGGCGATGTATGTCGCGTGAGCGGGGTGCGGCGCCGGCCGGGTGACGGCGATCCGTTCCGTGGCGTTGCGGCGCGCGCGTTGCTCCGGATCGGGGAAAACTAGAATACAAAAGTGTCGACACTCTGATAGCCTGACGATGTTCGATCAGGTCGAACCCGGTTGGCGCGTCGAACCAGACCCGATCAGGCAGGGCGACGCCGCGGCCGCAATCAGGCTTGGCCGGGCGGCCGCGCCGCTGGCGGCGAACCGGGCTCCGGCATGTCGCGGTGCGGGCTGGCGCGATGCACACGGGCCGCGCGATACCGTTTCATGTCCGAATGACTTTATTGACTTCCTTTTTTTTGCGCTAATGTGTCGACACTTGTGTAGTTTATAAATCCCGAGCGAAGAGGTGATGCCATGAAGCTTGCGAAAGTGCTGTATGCCAGTGTTGCCGCGACCGTGTTGTCGGCGGCGGTCGGTAAGTCGGTTGCCCAGACCGTTTCGGTCGGGGCCGTGCTGCCGCTGACCGGCGCGAGCGCATCGGTCGGCGACGACCAGCGGCGCGGCATCGAACTCGCGGTTGCGCAGGTCAATGCGCGCAACGGCGTGCTCGGACGCAAGCTGCAGGTGATCGTGGAGGACTCGGGCGGCGTCGCCGCGACCGCGCTCGGCGCCGCGCGCAAGCTGGTGTCCGTCAACAAGGTCCCGGTCGTGCTCGGCGAATTCTCGTCGGGCATCACCATTCCGGTCGGCGAATACGTGGTCCAGCAGGGCGACGTGCATATCAACATCGGTTCGTCGAGCCCGCAGATCCGCAAGATCGGCGACGGGTCGTTCAGCGTGATCGGCCTCGACGATCTGTCGGCGCGCTTCGCCGCGACCGACGTGTTTTCGCAGAACCTGAAGGACGTCGCGTTCATCGCGCCGAACAACTCGTACGGGCAGGGCGTGGCGGCCGAATTCAGGAAGCGCTTCGAGGCGCTCGGCGGCAAGGTGTCGTCGGTCGTGCTGTACAGCGAAGGGCAGTCGACCTACCGCCGCGAGCTGCAGCAGATGAGCCGCTCCCGGCCGCAGGCGTACGTATACAGCGCATACGGACAGGAAGCGGCCACGATCAACCGCGAAGCCTACGAGCTCGGGCTCAACAAGACGAAGTGGTATGGCATCTATCTGACGATGTGCACGAGCGATACGGTGCCGCAGGCCGCGCAGGGGCAGGAGGGGCTTGAAGTCGCGTCGATCGGTCAGGGCGGCAAGTCGTACGAGGACGCGTATCGGCAGAAGTACAACGAAGCGCCGAAGTCGTCGTTCGGCAGCTATGCGTACGACGGCGTGATGGTCGCGGCCGCCGCGATCAACCAGGCCGGTTCGACCGATCCCGCAAAAATCCGCGCGGCCATGCGGGCGCTCGGCGCGTACAGCGGCGCGACCGGCACGATCGCGTTCGATGCCGGCGGCCAGCGCCGGGAACAGCCGTACGACAAGGTCCGCTTCGATATCAAGGTCGTGTCCCGATAAAGGTCAGCCGCGCCGCCGCGCCGGCGGCGCCAGGAGCATTGCCATGCTGCAATTCCTCGTCGACGTGCTGATCCGGACGTCCGACATCATGCTCGTCGCGGTCGGGCTGAGCGTCGTCTACTCGCTCGTGCGGTTTCCGAACGTCGCGCACGTCCAGTACGCGATGCTCGGCGCGTTTGCCACGCTCGGGCTGACGCGGGCCGGCCTGCCGTTCGCGCTCGCGCTGGCGGGTTCCTGCGCCGGCGTCGGGCTGCTCGCGGTCGTCCTGAACACGCTGGTGTTCCGGCGGCTGCTGCGCTCCGGCAGCTCGATCGCGATGATCGGCTCGCTCGCGATCTCGATGATCCTGATCGCGGTCGTCCTCGGCGTCGCGGGTTCGCGGCCGTGGCGGTACGCACCGACGCTGTCGAGCCCGCTGCAGGTCGGGTCGACCGTCATCTCGATCGACCAGCTGACGTCGATCGCGTGCGGGGTCGGCTGCATCGGGCTGCTCGCGGTGCTGCTGTTCCGCACGAACGTCGGTCGATCGATGCGGGCGATGTCGTCGAATCCCGCGCTCGCCGCCGCGACCGGCGTCGACGGCGCGCGCGTGCTGAACGGGATCACGTTCCTGAGCGGCGTGCTGGCCGCACTCGGCGGGACCATGCTCGGGCTGACGGAGACGGTGCACGTCGGGCTCGGCAGCAATTTGCTGCTGCCCGTGTTTGCCGCGGCGATCCTCGGCGGGCTTGGCAATCCGCTCGGCGCGGCGGCCGGCGCGCTGCTGATCTCGATCGCGGAAACGCTCGTGACGAACGTCGATTTCGGCTGGGTGGTCGGCGGCTCGGACGTCTATGTGCCCGTCACGTACGTCAGCGCCGCATCGTTCGTGATCCTGCTCGTCGCGCTGTTGTTCAAGCCGTACGGCATCTTCGACCGGGAGGTCCGCCGTGTCTAGCTTCGTCCTGCACGTGGCCACGCTCGGCTGCATCTACGCGCTGCTCGCGCTCGGCCTGAATTTCCAGGCCGGGTTCGCCGGCCTGCTCAATTTCGGATTCGTCGTGTTCGCGGGGATCGGCGCGTACGCGTCGGCGATCCTGTCGTCGCACGGTTATCCGGCGCCGGTCGGAATCGCGATCGGCGTCGTGGCTGCGATGGCGATCGGATGCGCGATGGCCGGCCTGGGCCGCAATCTCGCGGCGGATTACTGGGCGATCGCGACGCTCGCGGTCGCCGAGCTGATCCGGACCGTCGCGCTGAACGAAGACTGGCTGACCGGCGGCGCACAAGGCATCAGCGGCGTGCGTCCGCTGTTCCCGGCGCGCACCGACGCGGGCGGCGATCTCGCGTTCTTCGCGCTGGCGCTGGCCATGACCGCGGCCGCGTATCTGCTATACGCGCGGCTGTCGCAAGGCCGGTTCGGGCGAGCCATCCGGCTGATGCGGGAGGAGCCGGCGCTCGCGACGAGTTTCGGCTACCGGCTGCTGCCGCTCAAGATCAAGGCGACGATGGCCGGCGCGGCCGTCGCATCGATCGGCGGTTCGCTGCTCGCGCACTACATGAGCTTCGTGGGCCCGGACTACATGCTCGCGTCCGAGACGTTCGCGGTCTGGACGATGGTGATGATCGGCGGGCTCGGCAACAGCCGCGGCGTCGTGCTCGGCGCGTTGCTCGTCGAGGCGATCTACAGCGCCGTGCCGTTCGCGAAGGACTATTTCGACATCGGCAGCGACATCGCCGGTGCGGTGCGCGTCGGCACGATCGGCTGCGCGCTGCTGGCCTGCCTGCTGCTGCGTCCCGGCGGCATGATTCCCGAACGGATCCGGAGCCCACGATGAGCGCGATTCTCCGTCTGCATGACGTCTGCAAGTCGTTCGGGGGCAATCACGTGCTCACTGGGCTGAATTTTCAGGTATACGCCGGCGAGATCGTCGGGCTGCTCGGGCCGAACGGCTGTGGCAAGAGTACGGTGCTCAATGCGATCACCGGCTACTGCGCGATCGAGCGCGGCGTGATCGAGATCGACGGCGCGGCGGTCAACGGTCTCGCCGCGCACCGCATCGCGGAACGCGGCGTGCGCCGCACGTTCCAGCTCCCGTCGATGCCCGCGCGGATGACGGTGATGGAAACCGTGATGGCGGCGTCGGTGCGCGCGCACGGCCTGATGAGCACGCTGGCGGGATGGGGCGCGACGCGCCGGATTGAACGGGAAACGCGCGAGCGCGCCGCGCACCTGCTCGACGAACTGCTGCTGACGAAGGTTGCCGATCTGCCTGCCGCGTCGATCTCGGGCGGACAGAAGAAACTGCTCGGGATCGCGTGCGCGCTGATGGGACACCCGACGTTGCTGTTGCTGGACGAGCCGATGGCCGGCGTGCATCCGAACCTGCGCGCGGAACTCGTCACCACGCTGAAGCGAATCAACGGGCAAGGCGTCACGCTGGTCATCATCGAACACGACATGCACTTCATCGCCGAGACGTGCAGCCGGTGCGTCGTGCTGGACAAGGGCAGGACCGTCGCGGACTGCCTGCCCGCCGAGCTCGAAAGCCACGAGAGCGTCGTCGAAGCGTATCTCGGCAGGAAAAGTCCGTTGAACCATCAGGCAGCGGGGACCCCAGCATGATTTCGGTCAACAACGTCGTAGCCGGCTATTCGCGTGACGTCGACATTCTGCGCGGCATCTCGATCGACGCCAGGCCACTCGAAATCGTGACCATCCTCGGCCCGAACGGATGCGGCAAGTCGACGCTGCTGAAGACCATCGCCGGCTACCTGTTGCCGAGGCAGGGCTCGGTTTCGCTGGACGACGCGGATCTCGGGCAGGTGCCGGTCTTCAGGAAGATCCGCCGGCACGGCATCGGCTTCGTGCCGCAGACGGACAACGTGTTCGGCACGCTGTCCGTCCGCGAAAACCTCGCGCTGGGCGGGCAGTTCATGCCGGAACGCGACCGGCGGCTGCGGCTCGAGCAGTTGCATGCCGCGTATCCCGTGCTCGCGCGGAAAGCGTCGGCGCGCGCGTCGAGCCTGTCCGGCGGCGAGCGCCAGATTCTGTCGCTCGCCCGCGCGCTGATGCCGCGTCCGCGCTTCCTGCTCCTCGACGAACCGTCCGCCGGCCTGTCGCCGAAGATGCTGTCGGAAGTCTTCGACGCGATCGTCGCGTTGCGCGATACCGAGCACGTCGGCGTGCTGATGGTGGAGCAGAACGCGACGGAAGCGCTGCGCATCTCGGATCGCGCATACGTGCTGTCGATGGGGCAGGTCGCGCTCGAAGGCACGGCCGCCGATCTGCTCGCGAGCGACGAGATGCGCCGGCTCTACCTCGGCGGGCGAACCCATTGACCGGTATCCGGAACGAGACGACCAGGGCGGCGCGATGCGCGGCCCCGCGCGAAGGAGTGAACGTGGCATTGCGAAAAGTGACCCTCGACGACAAATATGCGCTCGACACGGGCCGGATCTTTCTCACCGGCGTCCAGGCCCTCGTCCGGCTGCCGTTGATGCAGCATCGTCGCGACCGCGACGCGGGGCTCGATACCGCCGGCTATATCTCGGGCTATCGCGGGTCGCCGCTCGGCACGTACGACGGAGAGCTCGGCAAGGCGAGGCGATTCCTTGACGCGGCCAACGTCGTCTTCGTGCCCGGCGTGAACGAGGATCTGGCCGCGACGGCCGTGTGGGGCACGCAGCAGGCGGAAGTGGGTGGCGACGGCAAATACGACGGCGTCTTCGCGATCTGGTACGGCAAGGGGCCGGGCGTCGACCGCAGCGGCGACGCGTTCCGGCATGCGAACCTCGCCGGCAGTTCGAAGCACGGCGGCGTGCTCGTGCTGACGGGCGACGACCACACCTGCGAATCGTCGACGACCTGCCATCAGTCGGAACTGGCGCTGGTCGACGCGTCGATTCCGATCCTCAGCCCGTGCGGCGTCCAGGAGGTGCTCGACTACGGGCTGATCGGCTGGGCGCTGTCGCGCTACTCGGGATGCTGGGTCGGCCTGAAATGCGTGAAGGACACGGCCGATGCGTCGGCGGTGGTCGACGTTGACCCGGCGCGCGTCGACATCGTGCTGCCCGACGACGTAGCGATGCCGCCCGGCGGGCTGAACCTGCGGCAGCCGGATACGCCGCAGGAACAGGAATACCGGCTGCACAACCACAAGCTCGACGCCGTGCGTGCGTTCGTTCGCGCGAACCGGCTCGACCGGGTCGTGCTCGGCAATGCGCGCCCGCGCATCGGCATCGTCACGCACGGCAAGAGCTATCTCGACCTGCTGCAGGCGATCGACGACCTGGAATTGTCGGAAACGGCGCTGGCGGCGCTGGGCGTCGCGATCTACAAGGTCGCGTGCACGTGGCCGCTCGAACCGGAATCGCTGCGCGAATTCGCCGGCGGGCTGGAACTGCTGATCGTGATCGAGGAAAAGCGCAGCCTGCTCGAATCGCAGATCAAGGACTGCCTCTACGGGATGCCGGACGCGCCCGCGGTGATCGGCAAGCGCGACGAACGGGGCGGAAAGCTGTTTCCAGTGGAGATGTCGCTCAACTCGGTGCAGATCGCGATCGCGCTCGGGCAGCGCATTGCGCATCTTGCCGGCGACCACGCGATCGCGGAGCGGGTCGCGTTCCTGACGGCGCTGAGCCAGATTGCGCTCGCGCCCGAGGCGATGCAGCGCAGCTTCTACTTTTGCAGCGGCTGCCCGCACAACACGTCGACGGTGATTCCGCCGGGCAGCAAGGCATACGCCGGCATCGGCTGCAGCTGGATGGCGCAGACGATGGACCGCAGCACACTCGGCTATACGCAGATGGGTGCGGAGGGCATGGCGTGGGTCGGCGAAGCGCCGTTTTCGACGCGCACGCACATGTTCCAGAACATGGGCGACGGCACGTATTTCCATTCGGGGCTGCTCGCGGTGCGGGCCGCGCTCGCGGCGGGCACGAACATCACGTTCAAGATCCTCTACAACGACGCGGTCGCGATGACGGGCGGGCAGCGGCACGACGGCAGCCTGAGCCCGGCGGCGATCACCGCGCAGGTCCATGCGGAAGGCGTGCGCCGGATCGCGGTCGTGTCGGACGACCCGTCGAAGTATCCGGCCGATGCGGGCTGGGCGCCGGGCGTGACCGTGCATCATCGCGACGCGTTGCAGACGGTGCAGCAGACGCTGCGCGACATCCCGGGCGTGACCGTGCTCGTCTACGACCAGACCTGCGCAGCCGAGAAGCGCCGGCGGCGCAAGCGCGGGCAGCTTCCCGACCCGGCGCGGCGGCTGGTGATCAACGATCTCGTATGCGAAGGATGCGGCGACTGCGGCGTGAAATCCAATTGCGTGTCGCTGCTGCCGCTCGAGACCGAGTTCGGGCGCAAGCGCGAGATCGATCCGTCGTCGTGCAACAAGGACGAAACGTGCAATAACGGCTTTTGTCCGAGTTTCGTCACGGTGAAAGGCGGGAAACTGCGCAAATCCGGCGCCGGCGGCCTCGATGCGCAGACGTTCCCCGCGCTGCCCGAGCCCGAACTGCCTTCGCTCGACGCGCGTGCGTTCTCGATGATCGTGACGGGCGTCGGCGGCACCGGTGTCGTGACGATCGGCGCGATCCTCGGCATGGCCGCGCATCTCGAAGGCAAGGGCTGCGGCATCCTCGACATGGCCGGCCTCGCGCAGAAGGGCGGCTCGGTATGGTCGCACCTGCGGTTCGGCAAGCATCCGGCGGCGATCAAGGCGATCCGGATCGCGGCCGGCGGCGCGGACGTCGTACTGGGGTGCGACATGGTGGTGGCGGCCAGCCGCAAGACGCTCGCAACGACCCGCAACGGCCGCACGCGCATGCTGGTCAATACGCACGAAGTGATGACGGGCGAATTCACGCGGCATCCCGATCTTGCGTTTCCGGCGGCGGACCTGCGCGCCGGCATCGTCGATGCGGTCGGCGATACGCAGGTCGAATTCGTCGATGCGACGGGGCACGCGCGCGACCTGTTCGGCGACAGCCTCGCCGGCAACATGTTCATGCTCGGCTACGCATATCAGCGCGGGCTGATTCCGGTTGGCGCGGACGCGATCAATGCGGCGATCGAGCTGAACGGCGCGGCCGTGTCGTCGAATCAGGCAGCGTTCCTGTGGGGACGGCGGATCGCGTTGTTCCCGGACGCGTTGCGCAAGACAGCCGGCGCCGCACTGCCCGCGCGCGATTCGCTGCGGATTTCCGCGACGGTCGACGAGATGATCGAACGCCGCGTCGCGTTCCTCACCGCGTACCAGAATGCCGCCTATGCGCAGCGCTATCGCGCGGGGGTGGACCGGATCCGTGAATGGGAGCGGCGCGTGTCGCCGCGACAGGATGCGGTGACGCGCGCGGTGGCGAGCGCCTACTTCAGGTTGCTCGCGTACAAGGATGAATACGAGGTCGCGCGGCTGCATGCGTCGCCGGCATTTGTCGAGCGCCTGAAGCAGCAGTTCGAAGGCGACTTCCGGATCGCGTTCAATCTGGCGCCGCCGCTGCTGACCGGCCGCGACGAACGGACCGGCGAACCGCGCAAGCGGGAATACGGCGCATGGGTGCTGCCGGCGTTCCGGCTGCTCGCGAAGCTGAAGTTCCTGCGCGGTACGCCGTTCGACCCGTTCGGCCACACGGCGGAGCGCAGGATGGAGCGCGGCCTGATCGCCCGCTACGAGCAAACCATCGACGAGATCGTGCGTTGCGGAAACGCGCGCAATCTGTCCGCCGTGTTGCGGGCGGCGTCGATCGCGGACAGGATCCGCGGATACGGGCACGTGAAGGCGCGCAACGTCCGGTCGGTGGACGCGGAGTGGCAGGCCGCCGTCGCGCAACTGGCGCGGCCGGCCGTCATCGAACTGAAGGAGGTTGCGTAGGCCGGCCGTCGAGCCGCGCGTTGCGTCGCGTTATTGCGAATAAAGCTTCACGACGCCGGCATCGACGACTTTCGTGATCTCTTCCATGCGCCACGTGATGTGCGTCTCGGTCAGTTCGCGGCAGCGCTTCAGGTCGCGCGCCTCGATCGCGTCGAGGATCGCCAGATGCTCGGCGAACGCATCGTGCCCGCGTTGTTCGAGATCGACCCAGCGCACGAAGTGGATGCGCGCGTTGATCGCGTACAGCGCCCGCACCATTTCGTTGTTGCCCGACAGCGCGACGAGCCGGACATGGAATTCCTCGTCGCGCGTGACCAGCTCGGCCGCGGGGGCCGCGGCCTTGCTCTTCATCACGTCTTTCCAGAACTTGCGCAATGCGCGGATGTCCTTCGCATCGGCACGTTCGACGGCCAGCTGCACGGCCGACGACTCGATGCTGCGGCGCAGCTCGAACAGGTCGAAGATGTCCTGTCGGTTGAGCTCACGAATGAAGAAGCCGCGATTGGGGACGAAATTCAGCAGGTTTTCGGCGACGAGCCGATTGAGCGCTTCGCGAAGCGGCGTGCGGCTGACCTGGAATCTTTCGGCGAGCTCGAGTTCGTTGATGCGTTCGCCTGGGCGGATCGTGTAGAGGACCGCCATGGTCTTCAACTGGTCATACAGCTCGTTGACCGTCAGACCGGCCCGCTTGGGAGCGTTGGTCTCGCGCACGCGCGGCCGCGCGTCGCGCAACAATGACGAATAGCCAGCCATGTTCCGAAATTCCTTCGGGCGCCGTCGGCGCCGGTTCATTCAAGGTTGGCCGCCATCGCCGCTGCGCGTACGTCGTGATCGTCGTGCTGCGCGGCGGCGCGGCCGTGTCTGCGTCGCGCCGGCAGGCCGGGCGGCGTACTGCTGAACCGTGAAGCGTTCGGGCGGACCGGATTCACAAGTGTCGGCATGTTTGTATTCTACCGCAGTGCCGATCGGCGACTGCCGCGCGCGTAAGCCCGTGCGTGCCGCGTGCGGCGGCCCGTACAGCGCCCCGTTTACGCGACGAGGCCCTGCATGGGAATGGCCGGCGTGCGGCCGGCGATCAGGTCGGCCGTGATGCGCGCCGAGCCGTGCGACATCGTCCAGCCGATGTGACCGTGGCCGGTATTCAGGAACAGGTTGCGATATTGCCGGCGGCCGAAGCACGGCAGGTTGTTGGGCGTCATCGGCCGCAGGCCCGCCCACATTTCGGCACGGTCGTAGTTCGCGCCATCCGGATAGAGCGCCTGCGTGACGCGTTTCATGAACGCGAAATCCGATGGCCGGTGGCCGGTGTCGTAGCCGGCGAATTCCGCGGTGGCCGTGACGCGGATCCGGTCGCCGAAGCGCGAGATCGCGACCAGATTGTGCTCGTCCACCGCGGCCACGCCGGGCGGCGACGGCCGTCCGTCGATCGGGATCGTGAGCGAGTAACCCTTCACCGGGTAGATCGGCAGATGGATGCCGATCTGCCGGGCCAGGAACGGGCTGTAGCTGCCGAGCGCCAGCACGTAGACGTCGCCGATGACCGGGCCGGTGTCCGTATCGATGCGGATCACTTTGTCGCCGGCGGTTTCGATGCGGCGAATGGTGGCGCCGGTCCGGATCTGCCCGCCGCGAGCGGCGATTTTCCCGGCCAGCGCGCGCGTGAACTTGGCCGGATCGCCGGTTTCGTCGGTCGGGCAATAGATCGCGCCGACGATCCCGTCCCTGGCCGACGACAGCGCCGGATCGACGGCGACGACTTCATCGCGCGACAGCACCTTGATGACCTGACCGTCCGACTCGAGCAGCTTCATCTGTTCGACGCCGCGATCGAGCGCTTCCTGGCTGCGGTGGAAATAGAGAATGCCGCGTTCGTTGCGGTCGTAGTCGAGCGGATCGTCGGCCACGATCTGTGCGAGCACCGCTTGAGAATACGCGGCCAGCCGGTGTTTGAGCAGCGTGTTGCGGCGCGCCTTTTCCGCCGTGCACTCCATCAGGAACTGCCACGACCAGGTATAGAGGCGCGGGTCGGCGGAGAACCGGAAACGCAACGCCTGATCCTTCAGGAACAGCGATTTAAGCAGCGTCATCGGCGCTTTCGGCGACGACCAGACGAACGAATGACCGGGCGCGATCATCCCGGCATTGCCCCAGCTCGTCTCGCCGGCCACGACGTCCTGCCGGTCGATCAGGACGACTTCGTGGCCGTCCTTCTGGAGCTGATAGGCGGTCGTGACGCCGACCACGCCTGCGCCAAGCACGATAGCTTTCATGATGTCCTCGAGTCTGAATGCGGCTCCTGCATGCCGGTGCGGCGAGCGACTGGCGGACCTTCGATCCCGCCTTCCGCGACGAGCATGACGCCACTAAAAAGTGTCGACACAAATGTATATTTAACGAGCGGCAAATGCAATGCGGGTAAGCACGTCGACCCGGTAGCACGGTGTCGTCGCACCGTGCGCGATCGCGCGATCGCGGTGACGGCGATGCGCCCGGAGGGCCGTCCGACAGGGCTTGGCGGCACGTCTCGTTGTTGAGTGACATGTTGTTTCGGGCCCTCGCATGCCGGTTGGCGCGTCCTTCGACGGATCTCATATTCGTGCGAAACAAAGAGTTTGTCGATAAAAGTGTCGACAGATGTGTGTGAAATGATCTAGCCTGTGTCGACCATCAGTGGGTGGTATCGACACTTTTCAGGAGGCGCAATGCAGATCAGGCGTTACGAAAACGGCAAGCGGATGAGCCAGGCCGTCGTACATGGCGGGCTGGCCTTTCTGGCCGGGCAGGTCGCGGGGGATCCGAGTCAGGACGTGAAGGGGCAGACCGCGCAGATCCTCGCGAAAATCGATCGCCTGCTCGAACAGGTCGGGTCGGACAAGACGAAGATTCTGTCGGCCAGCATCTGGCTCGCCGATTACACGACGTTCGACGACATGAACGCGATCTGGGATGCGTGGGTCCCGGACGGACACGCGCCCGCGCGGGCCTGTGTCGAATCGAAGCTGGCATTTCCGCAATACACGGTCGAAATCGCGGTGATCGCGGCGGCATAGCCAGGCGGGCGCGCCGACCGGCGCCGGCACCGCTGCCGGCCTGGCGGCGCACGGCATACACTTGAACGGACATCCTGCACATGGACATCCTGGAATCTGCGGAACGATACGTACGACTGGATTTCTCGCTTGACGACGGCATTGCGCGTCGCGCGGCGATCGGCCTCGTCGTGCTCGCGACCGATCATACGATCGAATACGAATGGCGCAAGCTGCTGGCGCTCGACGGGGTCGGCTTCTATGAAAGCCGTATCGCCAATTCGGCCGACATCACGCCCGAGACGCTGCGCGAGATGGATACGCGGATCGCGCCGGGCGTCGCCGTGATCCGGCCGGGCGAGCGGCTCGACGTGGTTGCGTTCGGCTGCACGTCCGCATCGATGGTGCTCGGCGAGGACAGGGTGATCGAGCGGATTCGCGAGGCGCGCCCGAACGTCGCGTGCACGACGCCGGTCACGGCCGCGAGGGTCGCGTTGAATGCGCTCGGCACGCGCCGCATCGCGCTCCTGACGCCGTATCTGCGGACCATCAACGAATCGTTGCGCGACTATCTCGCGCAGCGCGGCATCGACGTCGTGCGGATGGGCTCGTTCGAGCATTCGGACGACAACGAGGTCGCACGCATCGACGCTGCGTCGGTGCGCCGCGCGATTCTCGAAATAGGCCGTCATCCGGACGTCGAAGCGGTATTCGTGTCATGCACGTCGCTTCGGCTGGCGGATCACGTTGCCGGGATCGAGCGTGAGCTTGGCAAGCCGGTGACGTCGAGCAATCACGCGATGGCGTGGCATGCGCTGCGGCTTGGCGGGGTCGACGATACGCTGCCGCAGTTCGGGCGACTTTTCACGGTCTGACGCGCAGCGCGGCACGCGGCCGAGTGGCGGCAGGCAGTGGCCGACCGGTGCCGTGCCGCGTCCGTCAGGCGCGCTCGCGCGCGGCGGCGGCGGCCGTCAACGCGTGAAACCCGACCCATCCCCAGTACACGCGGTGATGCGCGATCAGCCCGTCGCGCAGATCCATCACCTCGACGAGATCGACCTGATCGCCTTCGGGCGTTTCGCGCGGATATTCCCACGTGAGTTGCCGGCCGTTCGAGAAGAACAGCCCGGTTCGATACCAGCGTCCGAGCTTGTTCCCGGGATTGCGCAGGCCCGCCGCGAAGAACGCGCCGATCGCGGCCTTGCCGTGCAGCACGCCGGAGCCGTGATCGGGCAGCGTGACGACGATCAGCGGCGTTTCGAGTATCGCGTCGTCCGCATACAGCGCCATCAGCGCATCGAGGTCGCGCGCGACGACGGCGGCGTGCCAGTCTTGATGGACGCGTTGCGCATCGGTGTCGGCTTGTGTCATGGCGGCTTCCGGCAAACGTGGGTAACGGAACCACTGTATCGACACCGTGCCGCCGGACGTTTCAGCCCGGGCCGAAACGTGGATGTCGCGTATGCCGAACGCGACCGCGTGCCGCCCGTCAGCCGGCCAGCGCGCCGAGATTCAGGTCATGCGACTTGCCGATCCACACCGCGCTGTCGCGGTGGTCGCGCAGATCGTCGCCGGTATTCGGATGCAGGAAGACGTCGAGCGCGCCGTGATTCAGCACGAGCCACGGCACGATGGTGTCGAACTGCGCGGCGTCGAACGCGATCTGGTAGGACCACGCCGGATGCGGGCCGACGAGACGCTCGTGAAAGCGGCCGAGCTCGATGATCGCGCCGAATCGTTCTTCGACGACGAGGCGGAACGCCCATGCTGCGTCGCGGCTCGCGGCGTCGAAGTAGACGTGTGCGTGCCAACTGTCGATGGCGGTGGTGTCGATGGCAGCCATGGTGGAACTCGAGAGAAGAATAGGGAACGGATAAGTGCCGCGCCTGACGGCGCGATGCGCAATTATCTCGCGTCCTCGCGGGACACGTCTCGTCGCGAAGCGGTAAATCGGCGCGGTGGATTTGTCGTGTGTCAGGGAATCCGGTGCATTCGTCGAATCGTTTCCCGGTTGTGCCGGCGTGTGCGGCATCGTGCCGAAAGCCTAGCCTGGCAGGGCTTGTACCGAAATCGCATCGGCAATACGTCATTTCAAAAACCGCAAAAGCGATTGACGTGCCTCGTCGATTCGTCTGCAAAAACGCGATCAGGTAGTTGAATGAAATAAAGAAATTCCGCTCAGGCAGCATTGGCGAATCGCGTGGATCGCACCCCGTCCGTCGATGCCGAAAATATCCATTGCGGAATCGGCTATTCAAGCGCGTGGCCTCGCGACATACGATGATTGCACCGCATCGACGACGATCGATGCGGACACAACCATCTGGAGGCCATGATGCGATCCGTTGTTTCCCTTGCTTTCCTGTCCGGCGCGCTTGCCGTGTTGCCCGCCGCGAGCTTCGCGCAGTCCGTCGATACCGAGTGGCAGTCGAACGTCGCGCCGTTGACCTGGTCGGCGGCGCGTGCCGAAACCGATATGCAACTGACGCAGATGACGCGCGCCGGCTATCGTGCGACGACAGCCGGCAACCAGAACTATCCGCTCGCGATGCAGCGTGCGATCGAACGCGTGAGGTACCCGGTGCCCGACCGCTCGCGCGAGGAGAAGGCCGCGATGGAAGCGCGCGCGGCCAGCGCAGCGCAGAGCGGCCATCCGGTGAAGGCGTTCTTCGTGAAGACCGCGTACTACCTGAAGGGCGAGAACACGTTCTGATGCAGGAGCAGAGCATGGCATGCCTTGACCGACTCCCCGACGTGTTGCGCGCATCCGCGATTCGCCGGTTACCCCAGGCGTGCGCGACGCGGCGGCGGTGCGACGTGTGCGGCGGCGCGCGACGCCGCGCGAACGGCCATCGCGACGCGCGCCGCGGCGCCGTCGCGTGCCGCACCGCGTGGCCGGCATTCGACGTGGACGACGTCGCGGCAGGCGAGGGCGAATCATGAAGGCCGCTCGAAAAGGCCGTCGCCGCACGCCGTTGACGCGCGAGTGGCTGCTGCCGCTGCCGCCCGCGCATGTGCGCGACATCTCGCTGAAATGCCACATGGCGCTCGTCGCGCTGCGCGGCGAGCACGGCAGCGAAACGTTGCTGATGCGGCTGCGCACGAGCGTCTACCTGGTGTTCCTCGCGCTCGACGACGCGGTATCCCCGGATGCGAACATCGACCTGTGCGTCGACGCGGAGCGCGTGCTCGACGCGAGCATGGCGCGCGCCGCGCAAAGCGGCGCATGGACGCTGCACGACGACGAGTGCGCGGCACTCGAGCGTCTGCTCGCCGCGAACGACGCGTGCGTCGCGACGCTCACGCGGCACCGGCTCGCCGAGCTGTGGCGCCACGTGTGCGCGTTCGCGTCCAGCGAGCAGCCGGGGCTGGTCGCGCAGGCGGCGGCCCGAATGCGGGAACCGGCCGTACTGCATTGAGCGGTGGCAACGCAGCCGGCACCCTGGCTGCGTTTCATGCGTGTTCCGGTCCCCGGGGCTGCCGCTCGCCGCCCAATGTCACGACACGAGCCGAACGGCTTCGGTCGATGACGATCCATCCTCGCGTTCGCGGCGATCGTGCGTGTCGCCGCGAGTGCATTCGTTTCAGTCAGGAGGCGCGATGGCGCTATACAGGATCGGTGGCTACTTCACGTGCGGAAGCGGCCGCGCATTCAACGAGAACCTGCCGCCGGGAAGCGAGACGCCGGTTGCGGGCATCTATCGATGCACCGTTTGCGGCGACGAGATCGGCATCGCGAAGTCGCAAGCGTTGCCGTCCGACGACGCGCATCGGCACGATCTCGATCCGCCGTCCGACCCGCTGCTCGATCGCGGGCCGACCGCATGGCAACTGATCGCGGCGGCGGAGTCGAGACACTAGGCGTGCGGGCGTTCGCATGCTCGTGCATGCAGGAATGCACGCGGCCTTGCGACGACGCCCGACAAACAAAAGCGCCACGGAGCGAACTCCGTGGCGCTTCTTCGATGCGGGCCGCAGCGGAGGCGCGAACCTCCGTGCGGCGATACGCGCTTAAGCCGCCGTTGCCGGCTTCGCCGGCTTCTGCAGCTTGCCCTTGCCGGCGCGCTGGATTTCCTCGAGCTTGATCTCGACGTGGCGCGAGAACACGTACTCGGCCGGGCGCTGCTTCGCGATCGAGATGTCCGGCGCGAACGCGCCTTCGGTCTTGATGCCCTTGCGGCTCACGGCGAACGCCTTCAGCGGATGCGCGATCGTGTCCATCACGGCGGTGGCTTCGAAGCCGCAGTGGACCATGCAGTCCGCGCACTTCTCGTAGTTGCCGACGCCGTAGTTGTCCCAGTTCGTGTCTTCCATCAGTTCCTTGAAGGTCTTCACGTAACCTTCGCCGACCAGATAGCACGGCTTCTGCCAGCCGAACACCGTACGCGCCGGGTTGCCCCACGGCGTGCACTTGTACGTCTGGTTGCCGGCCAGGAAGTCGAGGAACAGCGACGACTGGCTGAACGACCAGCGCTTGCCGCCTTCGCCGCGCTTCAGGATTTCGCGGAACAGGTTCTTCGTCTTGTCGCGGTTCAGGAAGTGCTGCTGATCCGGCGCGCGCTCGTACGCATAGCCCGGCGACACGGTGATGCCGTCGACGCCGATCGGACCCAGCGTGTCGAAGAACTTCGCAACGCGCTCGGGGATCGCATCGTTGAACAGCGTGCAGTTGATGTTCACGCGGAAGCCGCGGCGCTTCGCTTCCTTGATCGCCGCGACGGCCTTGTCGTACACGCCATCCTGCGACACGGAGTGATCGTGCATCTCCTTGTCGCCGTCGAGGTGGACCGACCAGACGAAATACGGATTCGGCTGGTAGTCGTCCATCTTCTTTTCCATCAGCAGCGCGTTCGTGCACAGGTACACGAATTTCTTGCGCTTCATGATGCCCTTGACGATCTCCGGCATCTCCTTGTGGAGCAGCGGCTCGCCACCGGCGATCGACACGATGGGCGCACCGCATTCGTCGACGGCTTCCAGGCATTCCTCGACGGACAGGCGCTGGTTCAGGATCGGGTCCGGATAGTCGATCTTGCCGCAGCCGTTACAGGCGAGGTTGCAGCGGAACAGCGGCTCGAGCATCAGCGCGAGCGGGTAGCGTTTGTTGCCGGACAGGTGTTGGCGCATGATGTATGCGCCGACGCGGACTTGCTGGAGCAGCGGAATAGACAAGAGTTGTCCTCCTTAAACTTCGCGGGCGACAGCTTGCGTAAGCTTCGCCGGCAACTTGAATTCGACTTTTTCCTCACGGCCCGCCATCGTCGTGACATCGACGGGCCCCAGCGCGCGCAGCGCGCCGATTACATCCTCAACCATTTCCTCGGGCGCCGACGCGCCGGCGGTCAGGCCGACCGTCTGCACGCCCGCGAACCATTCGGGCTTCACTTCCGAGCCGTCGGCGACGAGATAGCTCGGCACACCGCTTTCGGTGCCGATCTCGCGCAGGCGGTTCGAGTTCGAGCTGTTCGTCGCACCGACGACCAGCAACACGTCGACCTGGCTGCTCAGCTCGCGCACGGCGGCCTGGCGGTTCTGCGTTGCGTAGCAGATGTCGCGCGTGTCCGGGCCGACGATGTCGGTGAACCGGCGCTGCAGCGCTTCGATGATGCCGCGCGTGTCGTCGACCGACAGCGTCGTCTGCGTGACGTACGCGACCGGCGTGTCGACCGGCAGCGTCAGCGTAGCGACTTCTGCCTCGCTCTGCACGAGGATCACCTCGGCCGGAATCTGGCCGATCGTGCCCTCGACTTCCGGATGGCCCGCATGGCCGATCAGGATCAGCCGGCGGCCCGCCGCGACGTACTGGCGGCCCTGCACGTGCACTTTCGTGACGAGCGGGCAGGTAGCGTCCAGCACGTCGAGCCCGCGCGTTTCGGCGTCGCGTTCGACCGTCTGGGCGACGCCGTGCGCGCTGAAGATCGCCACAGCGCCATGCGGCACCTCGTCGAGCTCCTCAACGAATCGTGCCCCTTTATTACGCAGGTTTTCGACGACATGCCGGTTATGCACGATCTCATGACGCACATAGACCGGCGCGCCGTGCTGTTGCAGCGCGCGATCGACGATCTCGATCGCACGGACAACCCCCGCACAAAAGCCGCGGGGCTGGGCAAGGATGACTCGCATAAGTGAGCGAACTCCGACGACAGACGCCGGGGTTCGAGGAGCTGGCACTGCTCGCTCGCCCCGGCTTGATGTTATTAAGGCAGGAAACGAACCGGCCACGCCAGGCCCCGGAACCCCGAATTAATCGCGCATTTTAACCCTATCGCGCCGTCCTTGCTCTGGTGCTGTATCGGCCGTGTTGCATTCGCCGCAGAGCCGCGTCGGCGCTCGCGCGCGCGGAACCCGGTAAACTGCGCGGTTTCGCGGGCAGTCTGTCCGGCTGCCCGGCGTCGCGCTCATTTCAAGGCCATTCGATGACCGTCGATTATTACGCATGTTGCCCTGCCGCCGATGCGGTCTTGGGTGTTTTAACTCCGACCCTGATTATGGCGGGACGATCCGGTGCCGTTCGCGCGGGCATCCGGCAGGAGGCGTGCCGATGATGCTGGCGATTACCTTCCTGGTGTCCGGCCTGTCGCTGCTGATCTGGATCGTGCTGCTCGTTGCGCGCGGCGGCTTCTGGCGCGCGCGCCCCGCGCGGGCGCTGCCGCCCGAGGCGCGCGGCGCCGCGGCCGAGGCAGGCTGGCCGGCCGTCGTCGCGGTCGTGCCGGCGCGCAACGAGGCCGACGTGATCGCCCGCGCGGCGACGTCGCTGCTCGAGCAGGATTATCCGGGCGACTTCCATCTGATCATCGTCGACGACCACAGCGACGACGGCACCGCCGACGCGGCGCGCGCCGCCGCGCTCGCGATCAACCGCGCCGACCGCCTGACGGTGCTGGCCGCGAAGCCGCTGCCGGCCGGCTGGTCGGGCAAGGTGTGGGCGCAGTCGCAGGGCATCGCCGCGGTGCGCACGCTCGGGCTGCCGGCCGACTATCTGCTGCTGACCGATGCCGACATCGGCCATCCGCCAGACGCCGTCGCCCAGCTCGTCACGCGTGCGCAGGCCGAACAGCGCGATCTGGTATCGCTGATGGTGCGGCTGCGCTGCGATTCTTTCTGGGAAAAGGCGCTGATTCCGGCGTTCGTGTTCTTCTTCGCGAAGCTCTATCCGTTCTCGTGGATCAACAATCCGCGCAACCGGACGGCTGGCGCCGCGGGCGGCTGCATGCTGGTCAAGCGCAGCGCGCTCGAGGAGGCGGGCGGCATCGAATCGATCCGCGGCGCGCTGATCGACGACTGCAGCCTTGCCGCGCAGATCAAGCATCGCGGCAGCGGCCGGCATCCGATCCGGCTCGATCTGGCCGACCGCAGCGTGTCGCTGCGTCCGTACGACAGCTGGCGCGACATCTGGAACATGATCGCGCGCACCGCGTTCACGCAGCTCCACTATTCGCCGCTGCTGCTCGCCGGCACGCTGCTCGGCATGACGATCATCTACCTCGTGCCGCCCGTGGCCGCGCTCGCGTATGGCGCGCGCGCCTGGCCGGCGTGGCTCGCATGGGCGTCGATGTGCACCGCCTATGCGCCGATGCTGCGCTACTACCGCCGCTCGCCACTGTGGGCGCCAGCGCTGCCGCTCGTCGCGCTGTTCTACGTCGGCGCGACGTTCGCGTCGGCGTGGCGCTACTGGCGCGGCAAGGGCGGCCAGTGGAAGGCGCGTGTGCAGGCGCCGGTGGAGCGCTGACAGGCGCCGGCGGATGCCGGTCGTTTCTCCGGATTTCGGCAAGCAAAAAGCCCGATCGATTGTGAGTCGATCGGGCTTTGTCGTTTACGGCGTCGCCACGCGTGCTTATCGCTGCGTCAGCATCATGTACATCTGGATCACGACGTCCGGCGAGAACGTGAACGGCACCCAGCCGTAGCCGGTGTGGCGCGCGACCAGCAGGCGGTCGCCGTTCGACTGCTTCTGCACGGCCATCATCGGGTTCTTCGTCGTCACGAAGCGCCAGCCGGCCGGGATGCCCGGCGGCGGTTCCGGCTGCATCGACGCGCGCGCATGCGCGAGTTCCTCGATCAGTTGGCCGACCTGCTCCGGGTGCAGCGTGATCGACTGGCCGTTGACGGTCAGCGTCAGTTCGTTCTGCGACGGGCGGGCGACGTGCAACGTCGGCTTGTCCGCGGCGGCGTCCGCTGTTTCGGCAGCGGGGGCGACTTCGATTGCGGTGCCGGCGGCCGGCGCGACGACAGCGGTGCCGGCCTCGGCGGACGGTGCCGTGGCTGCGTCCGCCACGGCCACGACAGCGGATTCAACAGCGGATTCGACAACCGGCTCTGCGACTTCAGCCGCGACGGCCGGGGTGGCTGCCACAGCCGCCGCGTTCGTCGCGGCGTCCTTCACGACGGCTTCGACCAGCGCTTCCGCGTCGGCGATCGCCTTCGCGTGACGCTCGGCGGCCGCTTCGGCCTGTGCGATCGCTTCGGCGTGGCGTTGCGCGACGGCCTCGGCCTCGGCAGTCGCCGCCGCGTGGCGTTGCGCGGCCGCATCGGCTTGCGCGATCGCTTCGGTGTGACGCAGCGTGACGGCTTGTGCTTCGGCGGTTGCCTCGACATGGCGCTGCGCGGCGGCTTCCGCTTCGGCGATCGCCTGCATGTGACGTTGCGCGAGTGCCTCGGCCTCGGCGATCGCCTGCGCGTGACGTTGCGCGAGTGCCTCGGCCTCGGCGATCGCGGCTGTGTGGCGCTTCGCGGCGGCTTCGGCTTCCGTGGTGGCCGCTGCATGACGTTGCGCGGCGGCATCCGCTTCGGTCGCGGCGGCGTGATGACGCTGCGCGGCGGCCTCGGCTTCGGCGATCGCGGCCGCATGACGCTGCGACGCGGCTTCGGCATCCGCATGACGCTGCGCGAGCGCTTCGGTCAGCGCGGTCGCCTCGGCGTGCCGCTGGGCGGCGGCCTCGGCCTGTGCGGCGGCTTCGATGTGGCGTTGGGCGGCGGCTTCGGCCTGTGCGGTGGCGTCGGCGTGGCGCTGCTGCGCGGCCTCGGCGTCGACGGCTGCGGCCGTGTGGCGCTGCGCGGCGGCCAATGCTTCGGTCTCGGCGGCGGCGTGACGTTCGGCTGCGGCCTGGGCTTCCGCGGCGGCGGCGCGCGCGAACGCTTCCGCGCTGCGTGCCGCCTGCTGCGCGGCATGGTGATCGTGGAGGAGCCGATCGACGCCCGCGTTGAGCGAATCGATCTGTTCGTTCAGGTTCATGCGTGTCTTCTCTGCGTAAGACCCGCGATTTTAACCGCTGCGCCGGTGCCGGTCCGTCAGCGACGTGTAACAAAGTGCGCAAAGCGGCGTGAAGCACGCCGCTTTGTGTTACTTCAGGTAGCCCGCCGAGGCGAACCAGTCCAGCGCGTCGCGCAGTCCTTCGCGGTACGGACGCGCGCGGTAGCCGAGCTCGCGTTCGGCCTTCGCGGACGTGAAATACATCTTGTTCTTCGACATCCGCAAGCCGTCGACGGTCACGAACGGCTCCTTCTTCGTGAACTTCGCGACGGCCTCCGCACCGATCGCGAGCGGATAGAGCGGCCAGCGCGGCAGCGCGATCGTCGGCGCCTTGCGGTTCGTCATCTGCGCGATGTCGGTCAGCATCTGCTGCAGCGGCAGGTTCTCGCCGCCGAGGATGTAGCGCTCGCCGATGCGGCCGCGCTCGAGCGCGAGGAAGTGGCCGTGCGCGACGTCGTCGACGTGCACGAGGTTCAGGCCGGTATCGACGAACGCGGGAATCTTGCCGAGCGCGGCCTCGACGATGATGCGGCCGGTCGGCGTCGGCTTCACGTCGCGCGGGCCGATCGGCGTCGACGGGTTGACGATCACGGCCGGCAGCCCTTCGTCGGCGATCATCCGCTCGACCGCGCGCTCGGCCAGCACCTTGCTGCGCTTGTACACGCCGATCGCCTGCTCGGCGGTCAGCGGTCGGTTTTCGTCGGACGGATCGCCTGCGCTCGTGACCTTCAGCGTCGCGACGCTGCTCGTGTAGACGATCCGCTCGACGCCTTCGGCACGCGCGGCGCGCATCGTCGCGACCGCGCCCTCGAGGTTCGCGCGCTCGATCTCGTCCGGATCCGGCGCCCACAGCCGGTAGTCGGCCGCCACGTGCAGCAGGTAGCGCACGCCGCGCAGCGCAGCGCGCATCGACGTCTCGTCGCGCATGTCGCCGGTGACGATCTCGGCGTCGAGATCCGCGACGTTCGTGCGCGGGCTGGTCGGGCGCACCAGCACGCGCACCGCATAGCCTTTCTGCTGCGCGATGCGTGCGACGGCCGAGCCGACGAAACCGGACGCGCCGGTGACGAGAACGAGATCGCGGGGGGTATCAGTCATGCGTTTCCTTCAGGGCCGCGCGCGGGCGGCGCGGCGGTTGTGCGTCGGCGAGATTGTACGTGGTCGGCGCGCCCTGCGACGCGAGCGCCGCACGGCGGCCGCAGCGGGCGACGGCCGCCGCGCGCGGCCGGCTTGCCGGGCACGTGTGCGAAGCGGCCGACGCGACTACAATGCCGGGCTTGAATGCTACGGGAGGGCGACGCGATGAGCCGTAATGAACTGGACGAACGGATCGAGACCTACTACGTGCGGGTGCGCGGCGTCGTGCAGGGCGTTGGCTTCCGTCACGCGACGGTGCGCGAGGCGCACGCGCTGAAGCTGCGCGGCTGGGTCGCGAATCTCGAGGACGGCAGCGTCGAGGCGATGATCCAGGGCCCCGGCGCGCAGATCGACCGGATGCTCGCGTGGCTGCGCCACGGGCCGCCGTCCGCACGCGTGACCGAGGTCACGTTCGAGGAGCGTCCGATCGAAAAGCGTTTCGAGCGCTTCCAGCAGCAGTAAGGCGAAAACGACATGACGGGGTATCCGGAGGCCGGGCGCGGCATCCTGCTGTCGGTGCTGGCGTCGACGCTGTTCGCGCTGATGTCCGCCTACGCGAAACTGCTCGCGCCGCTCACGGGGCTCGACATCTTCGCGTGGCGCATATTGTGGACCGCGCCGGGCGCGCTCGCGCTGATCGCGCTGCGCGGCCGCTGGCCGGCGCTCGTCGAGCTCGTGCGGCGCAGCGTGCGCGACTGGCGCCTGCTGATCGCGCTGCCGGCGAGCGCGGCGCTGCTCGGCCTGCAGCTGTGGTTGTTCCTGTGGGCGCCGCTGCACGGGCGCATGCTCGAAGTGTCGCTCGGCTATTTCCTGCTGCCGCTGACGATGGTGCTCGTCGGCCGCTTCTACTATCACGAACGCCTCGACCCGCTGCAATGGGCAGCGGTCGCGTGCGCGGCGCTCGGCGTCGCGCACGAGGTATGGGCGACGCGCGCGTTCGCGTGGCCGACGCTCGTCGTCGCGCTCGGCTATCCGCCGTATTTCGTGCTGCGTCGCCGGATCAACGCCGATTCGCTCGCCGCGTTCGCGCTCGAGATCGCGCTACTGTGCCCGGTCGCGCTCGCGATGGTGTCGACAAGTGCGACGCCGGTCGCCAGCCATCCGCTGCTGTGGGCCATGCTGCTGCCGGGGCTCGGCGTGCTCAGCACGCTCGCGCTCGCGAGCTACCTGAAGGCGAGCCGGATGCTGCCGATGGCGCTGTTCGGGATCCTCGGCTACGTCGAGCCGGTGCTGCTCGTCGCGGTGTCGTTGTTGCTGCTCGGCGAGGCCCTGAGCGTCGCGCAGCTCGCGACGTACGGGCCGATCTGGGCCGCCGTCGCGCTGACCGCGTGGCACAGCGCGCTGCTGATGCGGCGCTTGCCCATGCGCGGCTGAGCGCCGTCGCTCGGCGGCGCGACGGCGGCAACGAACGTGCCGCGCGGCGTGTGTTCGTTGCGTCGAATCTCGCGATGCTGGCGTCGGACTGGCATCGCGCTGACGTCCGGCTGGCGGCGTTGCCAGCTTGGCATCGCCGACGTCTCGCCTGTAATCGAACAGAAGATTCCGTTGCACTTTGTTACTTAGGGTATCCCCCCGCCGGCCGCTAGACTGACCTGACCGTCTTCTCTTCGTATGCGGCTTTTCCATGAACGGTCATCTCCGTGCCGGGCCGGCCGGGTTGGCGCGATGCGAGCATACGCGCATCGCCGCCGATCGCGCTCGCCCTCTCCCTTCCGAATCCTCCGCCGGCGCGTGCCGCACCGGCGTCGCGCAGGTGCGGCCATGTCGTTGAGCATGCCGCCCGCCGTCTCGGTGCCGCCGGCGCGCGGCGGCCGCCTGATCGAAGTCGATTTCTTCCGCGGCATCGTGCTGCTGATGATCGTCGTCGATCACATTGGCGCGAGCATGCTGTCGCGCGTGACACTCCACGCATTCGCGCTGTGCGACGCGGCCGAGGTGTTCGTGTTCCTCGGCGGCTTCGCTACCGCGAGCGCGTACGGCGCGATCGCCGACCGGCACGGCGCGCGCGCCGCGCAGCAGCGGTTCGTGCGCCGCGCGATGCAGATCTATCGCGCGTTTCTCGCGACGTCGACGCTGATGCTCGTCGTGTCCGCCGTGCTCGACCATTACGGGATCGACGCGCCCAACCTCGCGCTCGACGACGTCAGCGTGATGCTCGCGTCGCCGCTCACGGGCGCGGCCGAGCTGCTCACGTTTCAGCGCCAGCCGTATCTCGCGTCGGTGCTGCCGATGTACGTGCTGTTCGCGCTGGCGTCGCCGGTGCTCGTGCCGTTCGCGCGCCGCCGTCCGTGGCTGCTCGTCGCGTTGAGCGCGGCGTCGTGGGGCGCGGCCGGCTGGCTCGGCCCCGAGCTGCTGGACACCGATGGGTTCCGCTGGAGCTTCAACCCGTTTGCATGGCAACTGATGTTCGTCGCCGGCGTGCTCGCGCGCTGCCAGCCGTTCTATCGGCACGTCGCGCTCGGGCGCTGGGGCGCCGCGGCGACCGGCGTCGCGTGCGCGATCGTGCTCGGTTGCGCGAGCTACAAGCTGTTCTCGGGGCTGCCGGTGCCGGAAGGCGTGCTCAAGCGCGATCTCGCGCTGCCGCGTATCGTGAGCTTCGCCGCGATCGCGTGGCTGATGGCCGATTGCGCGCGCCGCGGCTGGATCGCGCGCATCGCGCAGGCCGTGCATCCCGTCGTCGCGGTCGGCCGGCGCGGCCTGATCTGCTTCGTCGCGGGTGCGGCGATCTCGCTCGTCATCGATTCGCTGCTGCATCCGGTTGCGAACGGCGCCGAGGTGCGGCATATCGGCGTGGGTCTCGCGGCCGACGCATGCGCGATCGGGTTGATGATGGCCGTGGCGGGTTCGGGAACGTGGTTCGCGCGCGGGCGCGGCGCGGCCGCATGAGCGGCGAGGAAGTACCGGCAACGCGGAAGCACGGGAAACGCGGAAGCGCGGAGGCGGCACGCAGCGTCCCGCGCGGCGTCGGTGCGGTCAGTGAGGTGAGCCGATACGGGAGCGGGGGACGGCGGTCGCGTCGTCGGATTCAGCGTCGTCGCGTTCGTCGGACTTCGGATCGTCCTGCTCCGCGAGCACCGCGTCGGCTTCGGCCGCGGCCCGGGCGGCGCGCAATGCGGTGCAGCGCTGCGCGTGCCGGATGTCCGACAGTATCCTCAAGAGCCGAGTCGTTTTGCTTTTCATGATCTTCTCCCGCCAGTGCGCATCGCGACGGAGCGGATGCGCCGTTGCAACCAGTGTAGGACGTGCTGGCCGCGCTGGCGGGAGAATGTGGCGTGCAGGCCGCACGCCGAGGGATAGTACTTACTGCGCCGAGGCCATCGCCTGCGCCTGTACCGCTTCTTCCTCGCGGCGCTCTTCCGCGCAGCGCTGATGCTGACGCGACAGACGGTTCATCATCGGCAGCAGCAGAAGCGCGAGCAGCATGCCGATCGCGGCGAGCCAGCCGAGCTTCTCGAACAGCGACAGGTAGAGCGGCAGCGATTCGGTGGCCGGCAGGTCGTGCGACGGCATCTGCGCGAAGTTCGCGACGACGCTGCCCAGATACTGCGACACACCCGTCGCGACGAAATACGCGCCCATCATGAAGCCGCTCATGCGCGCCGGCACGTAGCGGGCGATCATCGCGAGGCCGAGACCGCTCACCAGCAGTTCGCCGAGCGAGTAGAGGCCGTAGCCCCACACCATGAACCACGACGACACGCGACCGTCCACCGCGTAGCGGCCGCTGATCGTGAACACCAGATAGCCGGCAGCCACGGCGCCGAAGCCGAGTGCATACTTAGCCGCGACCGGCAGGTCACGGCCGCTCTTCGAAACCGCGTTGTAGATCCACACGAGCACCGGGCTCAGCATCATGATCCAGATCGGGTTCAGCGCCTGGAACTGCGCGGCGCTCCATGTGAACAGCGTCGTGCCGAACAGGATGAAGCGCGGATCGACGTTGCGCAGCGCGAACAGCGTCAGCGATGTCGACATCTGCACGTAGAAGATGAAGAACAGGATCACCTGGCCGATCAGCACGAGCGCCGCGATCAGGCCCGCGCGCTCCGAACGCTCCGACTTCGCGATCATGTACGCGAAGATCGCGAGGATCGCGAATGCGGCCGTCCACACGCTCGCGACCGCGAGCTGCTTGTGTTGCAGCACGTACAGCGTGATCAGCGCGAGCGCGACGCCGCCTGCCGCCACGCCGCCGAGGCGCTTCCAGCGGATCGGCTCGTCGTCGGGCTGCGAGCCGATGTGCGCGAGCGTGCGGTGCATCAGCATGAAGTTCAGGATTGCGAGCAGCATCCCGGCGCAGCAGACCGCGAACGCGGTGTGCCAGCCCCAGTGATCCTTGATCCACGGCGTCGCGAGCATCGACACGGTCGAGCCGATGTTGACCGCCATGTAATAGATCGTGAACGCGCTGTCGATGCGCGCATCGTCGCCTTCATAGATGCGGCGCACGAGGTTCGCCGCGTTGGCCTTGAACAGGCCGTTGCCGACGACGATCACGCCGAGCGACGCATACATGTATGCCAGCGCGTCGTTCGGCACCGCCAGCATCAGGTAGCCGGCGCACAGCACGGCCGCGCCGATGATCATCGTGCGACGGGCGCCGAGCACCTTGTCGCCGATCCAGCCGCCGATCGACGGCGACGCGTAGACGAGCGCGGTGAACGCGCCCCAGGTCAGGTTCGCATGGCTGTCGGTGAAACCGAGCCGGTCGACCATGAAGAGAACCAGGAGCGCGGCCATGCCGTAGTAGCCGAAGCGCTCCCACATTTCGATAAGGAAGACCGTCGTAAACGATCGGGTCTGTGAAACAGGTGCGTGCATCATCAATCTCGTTTGAAACGGACGGCGCGGATCGCGCGTCGCCTTGGGGTCGAACTGGCGCCGGAGCACTGTGGCCGGGTAGGCTTTGCGTCGGCGATGGAGCAGTCGGGCGGTTAGCCCGGGCCGGGGTCGGACGCCGCCAGGCAAGGCGGTGCACGACCCCGACCGGCGCGCGAATGGTAACGTTTGCCGGTCCGGTGCGTCAGGTCTGCGCCACTCAGGGAAACTCCCGATATGGCAGCAGCTTTCAGGAATATTCGTCTCATCATCTATTTGTAAGAATCGCGCCCGTCCTCCGCAAATTCCCGGAGAGCCGCTTGCAGCTTGCCTGTGAAGCGGGCGAGTCTGGCAAGATAGCGCGTCGTTTCGCTCGCTTCGTGCCCTGTTTAGTGCACCGGGCTCAACACCGAAGACGTGTGCGAACCAGAAGACTAAGCCAAATCGATCTAACTTAGTTACTTTCCATCAAACATTTTTTGACGACCACTTTTCGGCCTGCTATGGTTCCCCCCACTGAAAACTCGCAGTCGGCAGACGCTGCCGCAGCACTGGGCAGCAAGATCCGCGCGTTGCGCCAACGACTCAAGCGCACGCTCGACGACACCGCTACCGCCGCGGGGATTTCGAAGCCGTTTCTGTCTCAAGTCGAACGCGGGCTGGCGTCGCCGTCGCTGACGTCGCTGGCCGGTATCGCACAGGCGCTCGGCGTGACGGTGCAGTACTTCGTGGATACGCCGAGCGAGGAACGCTCGGTCTGCAGAGGCGATCAGTTGCGCTTCTTCGGATTCGCCGATTCGGCGAACCTGTTCGCGAGGCTGACCAACGTGACCGAAGGGCGTCAGCTCGAGGCGATCCTCGTGCGGATGCCGCCGGGGCAGAAGCGGTCGGAAGTGACGACACATGCAGGAGAGGAGTTCCTGTATGTGATTGAAGGGGAAGTGTCGCTGACGCTGGAAGGCAAGACGTTCGTCCTGCAGGCCGGCGACAGTTCGCATTATCAGTCGACGGTTCCGCACAGCTGGGTCAACACCGCGACGATCGAGTCGGTGGTGGTCTGGGTCGGTACACCGCGGCTGTTCTAACGCACAGGTATTCCTTCGTTTCGGAGACGGAATACCTGTCGAAAGAAACGTAAGGAATACTAAGATGCAATACGAGAATCACGGGCCTCCTCAATCGCTGCACCCGTCAGCGTCTCAAGCGTAACCGCGGCATTCGCCGCGCATCGCTCACCGAACAACCTTCTCAAGACTGCCACGATGAAATCCTTGCATGCCATGTCGGCCGTGCTGGCCGCGCTCGCCCTGACGACGCCCGCCGCTCACGCCGTGACCGTTCCGTCGAACGTCGCGCTCGCTCCTCAACAGGACCTGACGCGCCAGGTGCCCGCCGAAGTCGAGTCGCTCGACCCGGCGCACATCGAGTCGTGGACCGGCAACACGATCGGCCTCGACCTGTTCGAAGGCCTCGCCCGCATCGATGCAGCCGGCCAGGTCGTGCCGGGCGTCGCGCAGTCGTGGGAGCGCAAGTCGCCGCAGACGTGGATCTTCAAGCTGCGCCACGATGCGAAGTGGAGCAACGGCCAGCCGGTGACGGCAGCCGATTTCGTCTATGCATGGCAGCGCCTCGTCGATCCGAAGACGGGCTCGAAGTACACGATCCTCGTCGAGTTCGTGAAGAACTCGAAGGACATCATCGCCGGCAAGGCCGCGCCGACGACGCTCGGCGTGCGCGCGGTCGACCCGTACACACTGGAAGTGACGACCGACGTGCCCGTCGCGTTCTTCCCCGAACTGACCGCGATGGTGCCGCTCGCGCCGGTGAACAAGGACACCGTCGCGAAGTTCGGCGACGCATGGACGCGCCCGGGCAACATCGTCAGCAACGGCGCGTACCAGCTCGTCGACTGGCAGCCGAACAACCGCATCGTGATCTCGAAGGACGCGAAGTACTGGAACGCGCCGAAGGTCGTGATCAACAAGGTCACGTACCTGCCGATCGAAAGCGACGAAACGGCGATGCGCATGTACCAGGCCGGCCAGATCGACTACAGCTACTCGATCCCGTCGGGCATCTTCCAGCAGGTCAGCAAGCAGTTCGGCGGCGAACTGCGCCCGGGCCTGCAGCTCGCGACCTATTACTACTACCTGAACAACAGCGATGCGGCGCTCAAGGACAAGCGCGTGCGCCAGGCGCTGTCGATGGTGATCGATCGCGACGTGCTGACGTCGAAGCTCACGCAGGCGGGCGAGAAGCCGATGTACGGCCTGATGCCGAACGGCACGAAGGGCGTGCAGCCGTTCACGCCGGAGTGGGCGTCGTGGCCGATGGCCAAGCGCATCTCGACCGCGAAGGACCTGCTCAAGCAGGCCGGCTACTCGGACGCGAAGCCGCTGTCGTTCACGCTCACGTACAACACCAACGACCTGCACAAGAAGGTCGCGCTGTTCACCGCATCGGAATGGCGCACGAAGCTCGGCATCAACACCAAGCTCGAGAACGTCGAGTTCAAGGTGCTGATGAAGGAACGGCATGACGGCAAGGTGCAGATCGCGCGCGACGGCTGGTTCGCCGACTACAACGACGCGATGACCTTCTTCGACCTGATCCGCTGCGGCAGCTCGCAGAACACCGTCGGCTACTGCAACAAGCAGGTCGACACGCTCGTCGACGACGGCAACCAGAAGCTCGACGACAAGGCCCGCGCCGCGCTGCTCACGCAGGCGCACGACACGGCAATGAACGACACGCCAATGGTGCCGCTGTTCCAGTACTCGGCCGACCGCCTCGTGAAGCCCTACGTGGGCGGCTACTCGCTGAAGAACGTGATCGACATGCGTGCTTCGCAGGACATGTACCTGATCAAGCACTGAGTGGAGCGATCATGCTGGCCTACGCATTGAGACGCACGTTGTGGGCGGTGCCGACGATTCTCGCCGTCATCACCGTCTGCTACCTGCTGCTGCACTTCACGCCCGGCGGTCCGTTCGATACGGAGAAGCAGCTGTCCGCGGCGACGCTCGCGAACCTGAACGCGAAGTACCACCTCGACGAGCCGCTGTGGAAGCAGTACCTGCTGTATCTCGGTTCGCTGCTGCAAGGCGATCTCGGCCCGTCGTTCCGTTACGTCGACTGGTCGGTGAACGATCTCGTGAAGAAGGCGCTGCCCGTCAGTCTCGGCGTGGGCGGCGTGTCGATCCCGATCTCGATCGTGTTCGGCGTGCTGCTGGGTACCGTCGCGGCCGTGCGCCGCGACAGCGTGATCGATCGCTTCGTGATGCTGATCGGCAACTTCGGCAACGTCGTGCCGCCGTTCGTGCTCGGCCCGGTGCTCGTGTGGATCTTCGCGATCCTCTTGAAGACGTCGGCCGGCAACGGCTGGCTGCCGGCCGGCGGCTGGGGCGACGGCGGCTGGCAGTACCGGCTGCTGCCGATCGTGCTGCTGACCTTCATCAACGTGTCGCTGCTCGCGCGCGTGATGCGCGGCTCGATGATCGAGACGCTGTCGAGCAACTACATCCGCACCGCGCGCGCGAAGGGCCTGCCGGGCTCGACGATCGTGCTGCGCCACGCGCTCAAGCCCGCGCTGATGCCGGTCGTGTCGCTGTTCGGCACGGTCTGCATCACGTCGATCACGGCGGCCGTCGTTACCGAATCGGTGTTCGCGCTGCCGGGGCTCGGGCAGCTCGTCGTGAACGGCGCGATCAACCGCGACTACACGCTCGTGCTCGGCCTCGTCGTGCTGACCACCGTCTGCGCCGTGCTGTTCAACCTGCTGGTCGACCTCGCGTATGCGTGGCTCGATCCGCGCATCCGTTATTGAGCGAGGCACCGCGATGACTCCGACTACTCCTGTCGTCGGTCTGCCCGTGCAGACCGATTCGCCGCCGCGTTCGCGCTCGCCGCTCGCGCTCGCGTTCGCGCGCTTCCTTCACAACCGCGCGGCCGTGTTCAGCCTCGTGCTGCTCGCGCTCATCACGCTCGCGTGTTTCGTCGGCCCGTGGCTGCTCGCGGCCGATCCCGCCGCGAGCGACTGGGGCGCGATCAGCCTGCCGCCGACGCTCGCGAACCAGCACTGGTTCGGCACCGACGAGCTCGGCCGCGACCTGCTCGTGCGCACGCTGATCGGCGGCCGCGTGTCGATCGAGGTCGGCCTGCTCGGCACGCTGGTGTCCGGCCTGTTCGGCGTCGCGTGGGGCGCGACCGCCGGCTTCGCGGGCGGCCGCGTCGACTCCGCGATGATGCGCGTGGTCGACATGATGTACGCGATCCCGTACCTGCTGATCGCGATCCTGATGATGACCCTGTTCGGCCGCTCGTTCATGCTGGTCGTGCTGACCATCAGCGCGTTCTCGTGGATCGACATGGCGCGCGTCGTGCGCGGCCAGACGCTGTCGCTGCGCAACCGCGAGTTCGTCGACGCGGCGCGCGCGATCGGCGTGTCGCCGACATCGATCGTGGTGCGCCACGTCGTGCCGAACCTGCTTGGCGTCGTCGTTGTGTATGCAACTGTTTCGGTGCCGAACATCGTGCTGACCGAATCGGTGCTGTCGTTCCTGGGCCTCGGCGTGCAGGAACCGATGACGAGCTGGGGCGTGCTGATCCAGGACGGCGCGCAGAAACTGGAATCGATGCCGTGGCTGCTGCTGGCCCCGGCCGTCATGCTGTGCGTGACGCTCTACTGCGTGAACTTCGTTGGCGACGGCCTGCGTGACGCGCTCGACCCGAAGGATCGCTGAGATGAAACAACCCCCACGCTCACTACGTTCTCTGTCGACCGGAGTTGGCGCTTCAGCGCTTACTCCGGTCCCATGCACGGCTCCCCCCGAGGGGGCGGTCAGCCTCCTTGGGACGGCCCGGCGGAGGCTGACATGACCGCATTGCTCGAAGTTGAAAACCTCGGCGTGCGCTTCACGCGCAAGGACGCGCCGCCGATCGACGCCGTGAGCGGCGTGTCGTTCGCGCTCGAAGCCGGCAAGACGCTCGGCATCGTCGGCGAATCGGGCTCGGGCAAAAGCCAGACCGTGATGGCGCTGCTCGGCCTCCTGGCCGGCAACGGCACGACGACGGGCACCGCGCGCTATCGCGGTGACAACCTGCTCGAGATGGATACGCGCGCGCTGAACGCGGTGCGCGGCGACCGGATCGCGATGATCTTCCAGGATCCGATGACGTCGCTCAATCCGTTCCTGACGATCGAGCGGCAGATGACCGAGACGCTGCAATTGCATCGCAAGCTGTCGCGCAAGGAGGCGACCAGGCGCGCGATCGAGGCGCTCGAGTCGGTGCGCATTCCGGATGCGGCGCGCCGTATCCGCATGTATCCGCACGAATTCTCCGGCGGCATGCGTCAGCGCGTGATGATCGCGATGGCGCTCCTGTCCGAGCCGGAAATCCTGATCGCCGACGAGCCGACCACCGCGCTCGACGTGACCGTGCAGGCGCAGATCATCGATCTGCTGCGCGAGCTGAACCGCGAGCGCGGCACCGCGATCGTGCTGATCACGCACGACATGGGCGTGGTCGCCGGCCTCGCGGACGACGTGATGGTCATGTATGCGGGCCGCACCGTCGAATACGCGCCGGCCGAATCGATCTTCGCGGCGCCGTCGCATCCGTACACGATCGGTCTGCTCAACGCGCTGCCGCGCCTGACCGACGCCGACGACGCGCCGCTCGTCGCGATTCCCGGCAATCCGCCGATGCCCGGCACCGCACCGGCCGGCTGCGCGTTCGCGAAACGTTGCACGTATGCGGAGGAGCGCTGCGGTGCCGCGCGCCCCGCGCTCGAAACCTATGGCCCCGCGGGCGCGGTGCGCGCGTGCCACCGGCCGCTGGCCGATCTGACGGGAGGTCTGCGATGAGCGTCGATGAACGCCGCAATGCCGGCGCGACGGGCGACACGCTGCTGTCCGTCGAGGATCTGAAGGTGCATTTCCGCGTGCCGCTCGGCGGCTATCCGTGGTCGCCGAAGGGCACGCTGCGCGCGGTCGATGGCGTGTCGTTCGACGTGAAGCGCGGCGAGACGGTCGGGCTCGTCGGCGAGTCGGGCTGCGGGAAGTCGACGCTCGCGCGTGCGCTGATCGGCCTCGTGCCGATGACGGCAGGCACGGTGCGCTGGCGCGGCGAAGCCGTCGCGCCCGATCACCTGCGCGGCACCGCGATGCGCCGCGAAGTGCAGATGATCTTCCAGGATCCGCTCGCGTCGCTCGATCCGCGCATGACGATCGAACAGATCGTTGCGGAGCCGCTCGTCACGCACCACGCCGGCCTTGGCCGCGCCGAAGTGCGCCGCCGCGTGGTCACGATGCTCGAGCGTGTCGGCCTGAACGCGCATCACCTGCTGCGTTACCCGCACGAATTTTCCGGCGGACAGTGCCAGCGCGTCGGTATCGCGCGCGCGTTGATCGGCGAGCCGAAGCTCGTGATCTGCGACGAGCCCGTATCGGCACTCGACGTGTCGATCCAGGCGCAGATCGTGAACCTGCTGCGCGATCTGCAACGCGAACTGTCGTTGTCCTATCTGTTCGTCGCGCACGACCTGGCGGTGGTGAAGGCCATCAGCCAGCGCGTGCTCGTGATGTATCTCGGCCGCGTGATGGAGTTCGGCACGCGGCATGACGTGTACGGCGTGCCGCAGCACCCGTACACGAAGGCGCTGCTCGATGCGGCGCCGACGCCGGAGCCGGCGCGCGAGCGTGCTCGCCGTCCGATGCTGCTGGCGGGCGAGATGCCGTCGCCGCTCAACCCGCCGTCCGGCTGCGCGTTTCGCACGCGCTGCCCGGTCGCGATCGACGCGTGTGCGCAGGACGTGCCGCTGCCGGAAGTGCGGCACGGCTCGGCGGCGCGTGTCGCGTGCATCCGGGCGGGCGCGGCGGCGTGAAGTGACGCAGCAAACATAACCAGGCAGGTCAACAGGGGTAGGGTGCGGCGCGAACGATCTTCGCGTCGCGGGTAAAGGCGCGTCCTTAACCGGGCTCGCCGGGGGGCTGGAAGCGGATCGCAACCGGCGTGGACGACATCAACACAAGACGAGAATGACGATGAAAAAGCAAAAGACGATCGGGACGGCATCGAAGATGCTGCTTGCATGGGGCTTGCCTGCGCTTGCCGGCGTATCGCTGAGCGGTGTCGCGCACGCCGACGACGCGGCTCCCGCACCGCTGACGGTCGCGCAGGCCGCGCCGTCCGCCGGCGCAAGCACGTCGGTTGCGCAGGCAACGACCCCGAACGCCATTATCAACGCCGAGGCGAACCAGGCCGTCACGCCGCCCGATGAGCCTTCGGCGCAGTCGAAGTCGAACGGCTTCATCGCCGACAGCCACCTGAACTTCCTGTTCCGCAACTATGCGGACACGCTGGACAACAAGGGCGGACCGCATCGTCACGCATGGGTCCAGGGCGCGATGGCGAACTTCGAGTCGGGCTACACGACCGGCCTGATCGGCATCGGCTTCGACGCGTCGCTGTATGCGGCGCTGAAGCTCGACGGCGGCGCCGGCGCCGGCAGCATGGTGCACATCGCGAAGGGTGGCGGCGGTTCGAACCAGCTCGCGTGGGCCTATCCGGGCATCTACGACGTGAAGGCGCGCATCTCGAACACGGTGGTCAAGTACGGTCTGCAGGCCGTCGACAACCCGTTCATGGAGCAGCATGACAACCGCGCGCTGCCGCCGACGTTTCTCGGCGCGACGATCGTCAGCAACGAATTCAAGAACGTGATGCTCGAGGCCGGCAGCTTCACGAAGACCGATGCGCGCGGCCACACGACGCTCACCAACCTCACGACGCAGTATGGCGGCACGCGCATCAATCGCCTGACCTACGTCGGCGGCACGTGGGACTATTCGGACAACGGCGAAGTCGCGCTGTACGCAAACCAGGCCGATGACGTGTGGCACCAGTACTACGCGTCGGTGAAGCACAGCATCGGCGACGTGAAGTCGATCAAGTGGACCGGCTTTGGTAACGTTTACTCGACGCACGATACGGGCGACGCGCTGCAGGGCAAGATCAACAACAACGCGTACAGCCTGTCGGTGGCCGCGCAGCACGGTCCGCACGAACTGCTGCTCGGTTATCAGCAAGTGCTCGGCGACCAGTTCTTCGACTACCTCAATGAAACCAACGGCATCTTCCTGACCAACTCGATGGACGTCGACTACAACGCGCCGCACGAAAAGTCGCTGCAGCTGCGTTACACGTTCTACGGCAAGGAAGCGGGCCTGCCGGGCTTCAAGGCGATGGTCTGGGGCGTGACGGGCTGGGGCGCGGATGCGAGCGCGGGCGCGGCGGCGGATCCGAGCAAGTCGAGCATCTACTGGAGCAACGGCGCACCGGTGCAGGGCCGTCACCACGAGTTCGGCTTCATCCCGTCGTACACGTTCCAGAGCGGCAAGCTGAAGGACACGAAGGTCACGTTCATCGCGATGTGGCACAACGGTTCCGCGCACTACTCGGATGCGACCAACAAGGAATACCGCCTGGTCGTGAACGTGCCGCTGCACGCGTTCTGATCGAGGGGGGGCGCAACGCCCCCTTCGACATTGTTTGTCTCGCGCGGCCGGCCTGCGATCAGTTCGATCAGGCCGGCTTGTGCAACCCCGCCACCGGATCGTTCGCGGCGGGGATGTCTTCCAGCAGCGACGTGAGCTGGCGGCCCGTGTCGCGCCAGGCGTCGAGGCCGCCGCGCAGCGGCATTGCGTCGGTGAAGCCTGCATCGAGCAGGCGCTTGGCCATCAGCGCGGCCGTCACTTCGTTCGGGCACGAGCAATACACGACGAACTTCTGCGAGAACGGGTAGCGCGCGACGATGTCCTCGATGTGCCGCTCGTCCGCGAATTGCGCGCCGGGAATCGTGAACGGGTCGAGCTTGCGGTGCTCGGGCGATCGCACGTCGAGCACCACCGGCGCGGCCGCGTCGCGCAGCAGCAGGTCGAGCTCGTCGACGCCGATCCGCGCGCTCGCGAGCTGGCGGATCAGCGCGCGGCGGCGCATCCAGCGCACGGCAGCATAGATGGCCAGCAGCGCGACGATCACCAGCAGCACCGCGCGGCCGAGCCGGCTCGCGCCGGCGAACAGCCAGTCGATCTGCCGGTAGAACACGAGCCCCGCGGCGAGCCCGACGGTCGTCCATAGCGCGGCGCCGAGCGCATCGTAGCCGGCGAACGTGCGATAGCGCGTGCCGAGCGCACCGGCCATCGGCACCGACACGAGCGACAGCCCCGGAATGAAGCGGGCGACCGCGAGCACGCGCACGCCGTAGCGGCCGAAAAAGCGTTCGGTTTTCCTCACGCAGGTATCGCGCGACAGCGACAGCCGGCAGATCGTCTTGAGCGTCGTGCCGCCGTAGCGCCGCCCGGCGATGTACCACACGGTGTCGCCGATCAGCGCGCCGAGGACCGACAGCGCCAGCACCGTCAAGAGCTGCGAGCCGATCATCGCCGGCTGCATCGCGGCCATCGCACCGAACAGCACGAGCGTCGGCATCGCCGGCACGGGCAGGCCGATGGCCGCCGCGAGTACATTGGCGAAGACGAGAAGCGGCCCGTATTGGGCGACGAGGTCACGAAGCATGACGGCTGGCCGAAAAGGAAGCGCGTGAGGATGATGCGCGGATTGGCCGATTATCGGCCATTTTCAACCGGGCGGAGGGGAATGACGGAAAGCGCCTGACGGCGGCAGGGAAATGCGGGCAGAACGGTGAGCCAGTGCGTTGCACGTGGCTCACCGTCGGACGTCAGGAAGGGGAGCGGGCGAGCGAGGCGGCGCCGTGGTTTTCTCCGGGCAACTCGGCGCCGTGCGAGCGGATCGCGGCGATCAGTTCGGCCGGCGTGATCTCGTAGCGGACCTCGCGGTGAATGCCGGGCTTGCGTTCGTCGATCTCGATCAGCAGCACGCTCTTGCCGTCGGCGGTCGATTCGAGCCTGAGCGAGCGCAATTCGCGGCCGTCGGCCGGGTCGTGTTCGGTGAGCAGGGTCATTGCCCCGGATGAGCCGGTAGTGCGCATCGAACCTATCCTCGTGTCGTGTGTGCCAGATTGGCGAAGATGTCGTTGTTGAATGCAGCTTGCCGAAGTTTAACGCGAACGGGCCGCAACACGGAGCATTTTCGTGGACATGAAATGAGGGCTGCACCACCTATCCTTCTGATGTTTGAGCCGCGCCGGGCGGGCGTTTCAGCCGGATCGGACCGCGCCGCGCCAGGCGCCCGGCCGGTGCTCGGGCCGGGCGGGCGCTGGTGCCGTCGGAAGCGGGCGGCGAACCTCATCGCCGGGTCGCTGACCGAGTGGCGACCCGTTTCGACGCGGCCGGCCATGCGGCGCGGGAAGCGCGCGTCGCTGTCGGCGGTGACGGCGAAGTCGTACCCATGGCCGGTCGAGTCGAGCTTCCAGTGCAGTGCCGACTGGCCGCCGGCGTGTACCGCGACGGTCCACGTCGTGCCCGTGTCGTTGCCGTGACCGCGGTCGTGGTTCGCGCAGTAGCCGGACAACTGGCCGTACACCTTGTTCGACTTCACCGTGCCCCCGCCGTCGTCGGTCAGCGCCGCCCAGTCGCCGCGCAGCACCTTGCCTGGTTCGACGACGTAGCGGCGCGGCACGCGGTCGAGATGCAGCTTGTCGTAGACGTGGAACACCGCGGCCGTGAGGCCCGTGTTCGCGAACTTCAGCGTGACGGTGCCCTTGCCGGCATCGACCTGCGCGCTCGCATGCAGCTCGTACGGCAACGCGCGCGACGGGCGCACGCCGGTGGTCAGTGCAGGCGGCGACGGGGCCGGAACCGGCGGTCGGCTGAAGGAGTTTGCGGCGTGACGTCATGGCGCTTGGATCCTGTGAGGGTGGGACCGTTCGCGAGTTCGTCTGGCGGTGATCGGGCATCGTCCCGCCCCGGGACGATCGGCTGTGCGTGCGCGTTCGGGGCATCGGACGCGTATCGCGGCGATGCGCGACGTCGCGCGGATGCCGCGGCCGCCGTCGCGATCGTGCGTGCCGCGCGCTCGTGATGCGCGGGGCAGGTGTCGGCACACACCGGACCGGCGCGTGCCGGGATGGAGCGGCGTCCAGTCTAGGGAGGCGACATGACGTCGACGTGATGAACAAACGACATCGCATGTCGCTCGCATGACGTTGCGTGCGCAACGATTAGTTCGAGCGCGATGCGAGATTGAAAACAGTAAAGAATTACCGATCGGTGCACGCGTGACCGGTCAGAATTTTCCGGACGGGCGGGGATCGCGCGAGCGCGCTTCGTTGCGGATACAACCTGACGTGCAACGGCGTGATCCCCGTGTTTCAAATGCGTGAAATCGGCTAAGCTCGATGCGTTGCTGCGCGCCTGCGCAGTCCGCGCCTTCGGAGCGCCTTTTCGGAACCGGCCCACCCATGACCGATATCACGATCCGGCACAGCGAGACGCGCGACGTCGACGCGATCCGACAGATCGCCGCGCATCCCGCGGTGTACATGAATACGTTGCAGCAGCCGTTTCCGTCGCTCGAAAAATGGCAGAAGCGGCTCGACAACGTGCGCGAGCACGGCGTGAGCCTCGTCGCCGAAATCGACGGCACGGTGGTCGGCCATCTCGGCCTGCATCCCGAGCCGAATCCGCGCCGGCGCCACGCGGCGGCGCTCGGCATGATGGTCGACGCGGCCCGTCACGGGCGCGGCATCGGCGGCCGGCTGCTCGCGGCCGCGATCGATCTCGCGGAGAACTGGCTGAACATCACGCGTCTTGAGCTGACCGTGTTCGCCGACAACCACGCGGCGATCGCGCTCTACGAGAAACACGGTTTCCGCATCGAGGGCGAATCGCCGGATTACGCGTTGCGCGACGGCGTGCATGCGTCCGTGTATCACATGGCCCGGATCAAGGCGCGGCAGTGAAGGACCGGCCGTCGCGGACGTGACGGCACGCGGCCGCGAGGCCGCGCGTCATATTCAATCGAGAATTCGTTCGTTTTCCTTCGGCTGTACCCGTCGTATCGTCGAACGATTTGCCGGTCGATGCGGCCGGCTTCGCTTTTCCGTATCGATGCATGCGCGGCGCTGCATGTCGGCCGGCCTCATCGTCATCGCTTCACGGCCCTTGTTGCGTGCGCGGCATCCCCCTGAAACCGTCTTGTTCAACGGAACCCGCTTCGATGAAAACCGCTCTTCGCAATCTCACCGCCGCCTGCCTGTTCGCTGCCGCCAGTGCGGCGCTTGCCGCTGCCGCGCCCGCGGGCGCCCCGGTGGCGAACGCATCGCCCGACAGCGCGCATCTGCCGCCCGGCATCGCCTGGCAGCAGGGCGACGTCGATGCCGCGTTCGCGCTCGCGAAGCGCACCGGCAAGCCGCTGCTGCTGTACTGGGGCGCCGTGTGGTGTCCGTCGTGCAATCAGGTGAAGTCGACGATCTTCAGCCAGCAGGCATTCAAGACCCGCTCGTCGTTCTTCGTGCCCGTCTATCTCGACGGCGATACCGAAAGCGCGCAGAAGCTCGGCGAGCGCTTCAAGGTGCACGGCTATCCGACGATGATCCTGTTCCGCCCGGACGGCACCGAAGTGACGCGGCTGCCGGGCGAGGCCGATCTCGACCGCTACATGCAGGCGCTGTCGCTCGGGATGACGGCCGCGCATCCGGTGCGGCAGACGCTCGCGACCGCGCTGAACGACGGCGCGTCACTGACGCCGGCCGAATGGCATCTGCTGGCCGACTATTCCTGGGACACCGACGGCGCGCTGCCGGTGCCGTCCGACCGTATCGCGGTGACACTGCAGACGCTGTCGCAACGTGCGCGTGCGGCCGGCGCAAAGGCGGACGCCGCGCGGTTAGCGCTGAAGTCGGCGGTGGTGGCGGCATCGGACGATCCCGCGCAAGCCGGCGCGCTCGACAAGGCGGCGCTCGTCGACGCGCTGCGTGCGGTGCTGCGCGAGCCGGCGCTGGCGCGTGCCGATTCGGACGTGCTCGTCGCAGCGCCCGCGCGCGTGGTCGCGTACCTCGGCGCCGACGCCGCGCAGCGCACGAAGCTGCGCGGCGCATACGACACGGCGCTCGCGCGCCTGTCGACCGATACGACGCTGTCGTCGATCGACCGTCTGATGGCGCTGCACGGCCGCGTGCTGCTCGCGCGCGGCGATGCGCACGACGGCGCGCCGCTCGCCGCGCCGGCGCTGGTCGATACCGCACGCAAGCAGATCGCTGCATCGGTGCAGGGCGCCGCGAACGCGTACGAGCGGCAGGCGCTCGTCAGCGAAGCGGCGGACACGCTGACCGACGCCGGGCTGTACGACGAATCCGACGTCTTGCTGAAGGCCGAGTTGTCGCGTTCGGCGACGCCGTACTACTTCATGTCGGGACTGGCGGCGAATGCGAAGGCGCGCGGCGACAAGGCCGCGGCGCTCGACTGGTACCGGAAGGCGTACGACTCGGCGAGCGGCCCGGCGACGAAGCTGCGCTGGGGCGCGACCTATTTCGCGAATGCGGTCGCGTTGGCGCCGGACGATTCGGCGCGGATCGAAGCGATCGCCGCGAGCGTGCTCGCGCAGGCCGGCAAGACCAAGGATGCGTTTTATGGGGCGAACCTGCGCGCGCTGACCAAGGTCGTCACGCAACTGAATCGCTGGCGCGGCGGCGGCGCGCACGATGCGTCGGTCAGGTCGGTCGTGAAGCAGTTCGACGGGGTGTGCGCGAAGTTGCCAGCGGGCGATCCGCAGGCAGCGGCATGCGCGAAACTGATCGAGCCGGTGAAGGCGTGATGGCTTGCGCGGAAGCGGCCGGACGGGACGGCCGCGTCGTGACGGCGATTAGTGGCTCGACTCCGACGATGCACCTTGGTCGCTGCCATACCCGGCACTCTGCTGACGGGCGATCTTCGCTTCGGCGGAAACGATGCTGGCAGGGTAGAACCAATCGCTCGGCTGGAAGCCGGCCTGCTTGAGCGCCTTCACTTCGGCGTGAACCTGCGCGCGCGTGAGCGGCGGGTTCGACTGCGCTTGCGCGGCAAGCGGCGCGGATACGGCCAGGGCAACGGCAACTGCGTGAATCAGGCGCTTCATGATCGTGACCTCCATGTTTCCATCCGTGCGGCCGGCCTTCGTTCGACGGAGCGGCGGCGGTTGAAAGCAGTGTAGGCCCGGCCGCGGGCGCGAAAAATGCGATCGCGCCCAACTCAGTGTTCTGCCGCCGGCAACAATGGATGGCGGACGTGGACGTGGACGTGGACGTGGACGTGGACGTGGACGTGGACGTGGACGTGGACGCGGACGCGGACGGTGCCGGATGGCGGTGCGTGACGGGCGTCGGGCCGCGCGGCGATGTAGCGCCCGAGCGGCTCCGGTCGGACGGGGGACGAACCGGCGGATGGGAACCCCGGCGATCCGCTCCGGTTTGCGCGCGGAGGTGTCGGGAAGGTGCGGCGCGTCGCGACCAGCGTTGCGCTGCCTGCTTCGACGATGCCGGGCCGGTTGCCCAGCCCTGGCGTGCAGAGGAAGGAAGCTGCGCCGGCCGCGGCGATGCGGCCGGCCGAGGTGCGGCGGCGTTCGGAACGCCGCCCGATGCGGGGCTTACACGAGGCCCGTCGTGTAGTACACGGCGATCACGAAGAACACCGCGAGCGTCTTGATCACGGTGACCGCGAAGATGTCGCGATACGACTCGCGGTGCGTGAGGCCCGTGACCGCGAGCAGCGTGATGACCGCGCCGTTGTGCGGCAGCGTGTCCATGCCGCCGCTGGCCATCGCGACGACCCGGTGCAGCACGTCCATCGGAATGTTGGCTGCCTGCGCGCCCTTGATGAACAGGTCCGACATCGCGGCGAGCGCGATGCTCATGCCGCCCGACGCCGAACCCGTGATGCCGGCGAGCGAGCTGACCGACACAGCCGCGTTCACCAGCGGGTTCGGAATGCTCTTCAGCGCGTCGCTGACGACGAGGAAGCCCGGCAGCGCGGCGATCACGCCACCGAAACCGTATTCCGACGCCGTGTTCATCGCGGCGAGCAGCGCGCCGCCGACGGCGGCCTTTGAACCGGCCGCGAAGCGGTCGCTGACGCGCTTGAACGCGGTCAGCACGACCAGCACGATGCCGAGCAACAGCGCGGCCTCGACCGACCAGATCGCGACGACGGTCTTGATCGACGTCGTGACCGGCGTGTGCACGCCGGGCAGCACGTCCGGCGCGACCGTGTACGACGCGGCGCCGTACCACTGCGGAATCAGTTTCGTGAACGTGAAGTTCGATGCGCCGACGAGGATCAGCGGCAGGATCGCCAGTGCCGGATGCGGGAGTGCCGTCGCTTCGACGCGCTCCGGCTCGTTGACGAGCGACGTGCCGTAGCCTTCGCCCTTCGCCATTGCCGAACGGCGGCGCCATTCCAGATACGAGAGGCCGACGACGATGATGAACAGCGAGCCGATCGTGCCGAGCGCGGGTGCGGCCCAGGCGGTCGTCTTGAAGAACGTGGTCGGGATGATGTTCTGGATTTGCGGCGTGCCGGGCAGCGAATCCATCGTGAACGAGAACGCACCGAGCGCGATCGCGCCGGGCATCAGCCGCTTCGGAATATTGCTCTGGCGATAGAGTTCGGCCGCGAACGGATACACGGCGAACACCACGACGAACAGCGACACGCCGCCATAGGTGAGCAGCGCGCACACCGCGACAATCACTGCATTCGCACGCGAGCGGCCGATGTAGCGGATCGCGGCATGGACGATCGACTCGGAGAATCCGGACAGTTCGATCACCTTGCCGAACACGGCGCCGAGCATGAAGACCGGGAAATACAGTTTGACGAAGCCGACCATTTTCTCCATGAAGATGCCGGAGAAGACCGGTGCGACGGCGGCGGGTTCGATCAGCAGGACCGCGCCGAGCGCGGCGATCGGCGCGAACAGGATCACGCTGTAGCCGCGATACGCGGCGAACATCAGGAACGCCAGCGCGGCAAGGACGATCACGAAAGACAAGGGAGTCTCCTAATAGCTTGGAATGGCTTTGGTTGTTGTTCGATCGCGGGACGCGCCGCGAACCGGCTCAGGTTCGTGCAGGTTTCGTGCCATCGGCCGGATTGCGCCGCCGGACGTGGATCCGGCGCTGGCTGGCGGGCCCGCGCCGGCCAATGTCTGAAGATTCTACATAAATCGTCTCGATCGGGAGACGATTCGGTCGCCGAAACTGCCCTCTGAATCGGGCAGGGCTTTCCCGGACAAGGCATTCCGGGATGTCTCCGAAATGAGATACTGCGTCTCGTTCTGGAGATATCCGGCCAAGCATACGCGGAGACAACGACACGATGATGAACGACTGGGCCCGCCTGCCCGTCAATTACGGCGATGTGCTGCGGCGCGCCGCCGAGTCGCTGTTTCGGACTTTCGAGGATTCGAGCGCGGGCACGGTGGTCGTCGATCGCGATGCGCGCGTCGTGTGGATGAACGAGCGTTATGCGGCGCGCTTCGGGTTCGCCGATCCGCAGCAGGCAGTCGGCCTCGACTGCGAGGCGGTGATTCCGAACAGCCTGATGCGTGAGGTCGTGTCGACCGGACAGCCGATCCTGCTCGACATCATGGAGACGGGCCGCGAGCCGCTCGTCGTCACACGCCTGCCGTTGAAGAACGAGGCGGGCGAGACGGTCGGCGCGATCGGCTTCGCACTGTTCGACCAGCTGAAGACGCTCACGCCGATCTTTTCCCGTTACGCGCAGCTTCAGCAGCAGCTGATCGCGACGCAGCGTTCGCTCGCGCAGGCACGCCGTGCGAAATACACGTTCGCGAGTTTCGTCGGCACGAGCGCCGCAAGCCTCGAAACCAAGCGGCAGGCGCGGCGCGCCGCACAGGTCGATTCGCCGGTGCTGCTGCTCGGCGAGACGGGCACCGGCAAGGAACTGCTCGCGCATGCGATTCACGCGGCGTCGGCGCGCGCGCTCCAGCCGCTCGTGACCGTCAACGTGGCCGCGATTCCCGACACGCTGCTCGAAACCGAATTCTTCGGCGCGGCGCCGGGCGCGTATACCGGTGCCGATCGCAAGGGACGCGTCGGCAAGTTCGAGCTGGCCGATCGCGGCACGCTGTTTCTCGACGAGATCGGCGACATGCCGCTGCCGCTGCAGGGCAAGCTGCTGCGCGTGTTGCAGGACAAGGAGTTCGAACCGGTCGGCTCGAACCGGATCGTGCGTGCCGACGTGCGGATCATCGCCGCGACGTCGGCTGACCTGCCCGCGCTGGTCGAGGCCGGCCGCTTTCGCGCGGATCTCTATTACCGGCTCAATGTGCTGACGATTCATGCGCCACCGTTGCGCGAGCGCGCGTCCGACATCGCGGCGCTCGTCTACGCGACGCTCGAGGAGTTGGCCGCGCAGCACGGCCGCGCTGCGCACTGCGAACTGACCGACGATGCACTGCGGATGCTGTGCGCGTACCCGTGGCCCGGCAACGTACGCGAGCTGCGCAACACGCTCGAGCGTGCGCTGATGCTGTCGGATCGCTCGGTGATCGATGCGGGTGCGCTCGCGCCGTTCCTCGGGCCGGTGCGCGTGGTGCCGGATAGCGTGCCGGCGGGCACGCGGGCTGCTCCGTCGCCGGTCGGCCGGGATGCGGGCGATGCAGCGGGGGCGCCTGGTGCGCCGGTCGTTTCGTATGCCGATGCATTGGCCGCGTGGGAGCGTCAGTTCCTGATCGACGCGCTTGCGGCCTGCGACGGGAAGGTGGTCGAAGCGGCCGCGCGCATCGGCATCGGCCGGGCGACGCTGTACAAGAAACTGACGGCGCTCGGGATCGACCGGTAGCACGCGGCGGTGGATGCGCCCGGACATGAGGAGCGGCACCGGTGAAGTGCCCGACAGGAGACGACGATGAAGCGAATCGCAATTGCCGGATGGCTGGCCGTACTGGTGGCGACGTCCTCGCTCGCACAGGCGGGTGATGCGGACGCACCCGCGGTACGGCGCAACTGGTACAACGATCCGTTCGTCGCGCTGTCGCGAGGCTTCGCCGAATGCCCGCTGCCGCTCGGCCCGTGGATGACGCGCGCCGAGATGGAAGACGACGCGCATTACCGCGTCGAGCGCGGGACCACCTGCTGGCTCGCCCACCGCTGCACGAAACCGAATTCGTATATGTATGACGCGCCGATCGCCGAGGCGGCGAAAGCGCATTTCGCGGGCACCGATCGGCTGCAGGGCACGAGCCTGTGGATCACCGTGCAGCGGCGCTTCATCTATGTCGAAGGGTGTGCCGATCCGGCATTCGATCGGAAGGCGCTGGAGCGTGAACTCGGCGCGCTTCCCGACGTCGAGCAGGTGTTCGTTCGCATCACCGACGATCCGCACCGTGCCGTGCCGTACAAGACGCGCGGACGGCCGGACCGGGCGCCTGACTGAACGCGTGACGACGGTGCATGGCATACTCGCGGCATTAAAAAATCGGTTGACGGAAAGAACAATGAAACACATGCTTGCGTCGGTCTGTCGGTGGCCTGGAATGTATTGGCGTCAGGCCGGATTGTTGGCCCTCGTTGCGGGGCTCGGCGGGTGCGGCGGCGGGGCGCCACTGTTCACTTCGGATGGGCGTCCGACCACGCAGGTGCAGTGCACCGGTAGCGACTGGAGCAATTGCACGGACAATGCCCGAGCCATCTGCAACGGTGAATTCGACGTCCTTCAGCAATCCACCGATGACGCAATGCGAAATCTTCTCTTCGCATGCAAGAAGAAAAGCGGTTATTGATCCCGACATGACCGGATAAAGAGACCGTAATCGGGAGAGACGCTTTTCTATTCGCTTGGAGTCGGCTATTTTTCATGAATATCACTCACGGAGTCCCATCCATATGGCGACCTACAGGCAACTGACAGCGCAGCTCGAAAGACTTCAGCAAAAGATCGACAAGGAACGCGAAAAGGCGATTGCCGATGCGATTGCCGCCATTCGGGCAAAAATCGAGGAATTCGACATTACCGCGGAAGAGCTCGGTTTTCGACCGATCGGCGCTGCTGCTGCCGCGAAGCCGAAGCGTCCGTTGCCGCCGAAGTACCTGAACCCGAAGACGGGCGAAACGTGGAGTGGCCGCGGGCGGGCGCCGGCATGGCTCGGCAAGAACCGCGCGCGTTTCCTGATCAAGGACTGACTCCCGAAAATCCTCACCTTTCGTGCGCTGACTGACGGTGCGAACGGCCATGTGGCCGTCGCACCGTTTTGTTTTTGGGCAGCCGCGGCACGACTCAAAATCGCGAGTTGAACACCAATGCCGCGCGATTAACGGATATCGTTTTGCGAATTCGCCGCGATTCGACCGGATATCGCCGTGAATTCCCGTAAACAACCCCGCAATTTCGCGGCATGCGCGCATTGGCGTTCTCGATCTTAGCGGTGCAGGCGTACCGCCGATTGCGATCACCTCTCGCGCACTTGCGCGGCGTGCCCTGCTATTCCCGAACTTGCTCACCATGCCTCCTGTAAATCCTCACCTTCGAAACGGCGACCGGATGGGCGCATCGTGTCACCTTCGCCCGTTGCGTCGTGCAAAGACGTTGGTGACCGGCCCATGTTGCGGGCATTGATGCGCGTCGCACAGTTGGCCGTTTGGCATATAGGCAGCCGCATCGGGTTCGCCTATGCTTGGAGTTCGCGTCGACCAGCGCACGGCCATTCGGCTCGTGTGCCGGTCGGGTCGTTATTCGTTACCGTGTGGAGCCGATGTGACCGTCCGCCATCTCGATGCGTTGTTCCAGCCCAGGTCCGTTGCGGTCGTCGGTGCATCGTCGCGCGCGGGCAGTATTGGTGCGATGGTGTGGGCGCGCCTGCTCGACGGCGCGTTCGAGGGGCCCGTGTGGCCCGTCAATCCGAAGTATCACGAGCTGAACGGGCACGCGGTCGTGGCCGATGTCGACCGGCTGCCCGCACCGCTTTCGGTCGCCTTGATCTGCACGCCGCCTGCCACGTGGGCCGGCATCGTGCGCAAGCTCGGCGAGATCGGCACGCGTGTCGCGGTGATTGTCGGTGAGGCCCGCACCGACGCCGACCGCGCCGCGCTCGATCGCACGCTCAAGGCCGCGAAGCCGTTCGTGCTCCGTATCGTCGGGCCCGGCAGTCTCGGCGTGCTGTCGCCCGCGCGGCATGCGCATTTCGGCGCGCCGGCCTATACGGTGCGACCGGGTGGCGTCGCCTGGGTGTCGCAATCGAACGCGCTGACGAATGCGGTTCTCGGTTGGGCCGATGCACGAGGCCTCGGCTTTTCGCATGTCGTCGCGTTGGGTAGTGAGGCCGACGTCGATGCAGGCGATGTGCTCGACTACCTCGCGAGCGATCCCGGCACGCGCGCGATCTTGCTCGAGCTCGACACCGTGTGTGCCGCGCGCAAGTTCATGTCGGCAGCGCGTGCGGCGGCGCGCAACAAGCCGGTGCTCGCGCTGCGCACCGGGCGCGCCGATCCCGGTGATGCGCTTTACACGGCGGCGTTCCAGCGTGCGGGGATGGTGCGTGTCGATGCGCTCGACGATCTGCTCGACGAGATCGAGACGCTCGGCGTCGGGCGCGTCACCGCGCGCGGCGCGGCGACACTCGTGACGAGCGACGCAGGCGTCGCGAAACTCGCGGTCGATGCGGTCGCGGAGGTGCGCGACGTGCTGGTCGACTGGCCGGCCGAGGCAACGTCGGCGGTCGCGGCCGCGCTGCCGCATCTCCCCGGGCCCGGCAATCCGCTGACGCTCGGCGACGATGCGCGCCCCGAGCATTTCGGCGCCGCCATCAAGGCGCTTGCGCCGTTTCCGCAAACGGGCACGCTGTTCGTCGTGCATTCGACGTCCCACAGCGCGCCGGCCGACGCGGTCGCGCGCACGCTGATCGAATCGCGGCAGTACGCGCACCGCGGCATCCTCGCGTGTTTCTTCGGTGCGGTCGACGCGGCGACGCGCGACGCACTGCACGCGAACGGCATTCCGGTGCACACCACACCGCAGCGGCTTGCGCGCGCATACGCACGGCTCGTCGACTACAACCTCGGGCGGCAGTTGCTGATGCAGACGCCCGAGGGCACGCCGCTGCAGCCGGCCGAGTGCGTTGCGTCCGCGCAGGCCGAGGCCCGACGGATGGTCGAGGCCGGCGAGCATGAACTGGCCGGCGAAGCAGCGTTGCGCTGGTTGTCGCACTTCGGCGTGCACGGCGAGCCGGCCGATGCGCCGGTGGGCACCCGGGTCGTCGACGTCACAGTCGACATGTACGACGATTCGAACTTCGGCCCGGTGTTTCGTTATGCCGTGCCGCCGGCCGACGGCGTATCGGCGCCGTTCGTCGTGTACGGGCTGCCACCGCTGAATACGGTGCTCGCCCGCGCGGTGATGGAGCGTTCACCCTATGCGCGCCGCACGCCCGTCGAACCCACGCTCGATGCGCTGACGGCGCTGTCGCAAGTTGTTTGCGACGTGCGCGAGGTCGTCGCGATGTCGGTCACGCTGCGCGTGCTGTCCGACCGGGCATACGTGGTCGCGCCGCGCATCACGCTGGCGGCCGGGCGCAGCCGGCTCGCGATCATGCCGTATCCGCGCCATCTCGAGCAGACGCTCGAATGGCACGGCGAGACCCTGACGATCCGGCCGATCCGTCCGGAAGACGAGGAAGCGCACAACGAACTGCTGGGCGCGATGACGCCGGACGATCTGCGGATGCGTTTCTTTGGCGCCGTGCGCAGCTTCGATCATTCGCAAGTCGCGCGCATGACTCAGATCGACTACGACCGTGAGATGGCCTTCATCGTGTCGTTCACCGACGTATCGGGCCGGTCGCACACACTCGCGGTGGTGCGCGCGGTTGCCGATCCCGACAACGAGACGGCCGAGTTCGCGATTGCTGTCCGGCCCGATCAGAAGGGCAAGGGGCTCGGGCGGCTGATGATGGCGCGTATCATCGACTACGCGCGATCGCGCGGCACCGCATGGATGGTCGGCGAGGCGCTGCGCGAGAACACCGCGATGATCTCGCTGGCGAAATCCTGCGGTTTCGAGGTGTCGACAACGGAGGAACCCGGCGTGGTGGGATTCAGGATGAAGCTGCAGCCGTAATCGCGTCGGCGAGCGTGCCTGAACGTTCGGCGGTGTCGTGCGCAGCCGCTACGGAACGCGCGATGCCGGTGATGCGCAGCCGCGACCGGGCGAATTGTAGTTCGGAATGCAGATCGTTCGACACTTTCGCCTCACTGTGCGGATCGGTACGACGCTCGCTTTGCGACCGGCGGGAAAGGGCGATCTCGTCGAGTTACAGCGCCCGCGGTGGGCGGTTGCGTACGCTGGCGACCTCCGCGTATCGCCGGTTCCGGCGCAATATTCGAGCGCATTGACGCCCGTCTTGCGTACCGCCAGCATCGAAAGCGGACCAAAGGTGAGATTTTTCAGGAGCCGAAAGTGAGCTTTTCCGGGAGCAATGGGGTGAGTCGATACGGAAGCACCCGGTGAGCCTTCGCGGGAGCTGCCGGTGAGCCCTTGCGGGAAGCCCCGGTGAGCCTTTCCGGGAAGGGGTGGTGAGCGTCTGCGGGATGCGTCGGTGAGGACGTTCGGGAGGGGCTGGTGAGCGTCTCCGGAAACTTCAGGTGAGCTTTTACGGGATGCTCAGGTGAGCGCTTACGGGATGCTTCGGTGAGACTTTTCGGGAGCCTGCGGACGCAGTGCTCCGGCTGGCGCGGCGCGGGTTTCGGCCGGCGTCCGCGCCGGTGCGGGCACGCATGAACCGTGCCCGCGATCGCATTTATGCAGCAAGTTTCGACGCTGCGTCGTTCACCTGGTCACGCGAAATCGCGAGTTCTTCGAGGTGCGCGTCGGCATAAACGCCGCCGGTTTCGCGCTCGAGGCGGGCGATCGTCAGGGCGCAACGCGCGGTGTCCTTCGGCATCGCGATGAAGCGCTTGACCGATTCGCCGGACGTAAATGCATCGAACAGCGCGCTGCGCACGTCGTCCGGAAGCGTCTTGGTCCATTGGTACGGCTTGCCGTTGAACGTGATCGACGGCGGCAGCGTGCGCTCCTTCTTGGTGGCCGTGATGAGACCGTAGGTGCGCGCGGCGTCGCCGATCTGCTCGGGCGAGAAGAGTTCGTCGGGCGTGATGTCGAACTGCTCGATGTAGTTCTCGATCGCCCGCATCGCTTCGGCACGGTCGTCGCGCTTCTTCTGCGCGCGCGCGACGATGTCGCGCAGCTCGTCCGCTTCCTCGGGCGTGATCGTGAAGCTCGCCTGCTTCTGCTGAAGTTCGGAGAAACGCTGGAATTCTTGATCGTTCAGAAGTTTGGCCATGACATCCATCGGATACGACGGCCGCGACAGCCGGCCGTCGTCGTTTTTGAGAGGGCCGCTATTCTAGCGTAGCGCGGCGTCCGCGCATCCGGAAACGGTCTGCCGGATGCCGGTACGAGAGCCCGCGTGGCCAGCACGCATCGCACTCCGCGTACGCGAGTCGCGCCCGCCCGCCTGCCCGATCCGCTGGCCGTATGACCGAACGATCGCCCGCGCCCGAACGGTCTGCCACCTTCAGCGCGGTCGACCGTTCCGCAACGTTCAGCAAGTCTCCGCGCGGTGCATCGACAACTGGCCTGCCGTATCGCGCAGTCCTGCGAAGACCACCTCGACCGACGGCGCCAGATGCGCGTCGATCCGGCGCATGTACGGGCACGTCAGCACCGCGATCGCATGGCCGGACGGGCCGAGGATCGGCGCGCTCAGGTCGGTCACGCCGTATGCCTGGCGGCTGTCCTGGCGCACGTAACCCGACTGGCGGATGGACTGGCACGCGTGCGCGAGTTCCTGCTCGTTCATCGGGGTTTCGCCCTTGACCTTGCGATGCTCGGCCAGCATGTGCGCACGCTGCTCGGTACCCTGGAACGACAGCATCACGCGCCCCGACGCCGTATCGGCGAGCCCGACGCGCGAGCCGAGCCGCACCGACACACCCCATGGGCCGGGGCCGTCCACCTGCGCGATCACGAGCAGGTTGCCGCGATCGTAGACGGTCAGGTGGCACGACTGTTCCGCCACGTCGGCAAAGCGCTGCATCAGCGGCAAGGCCTCGGCGATCAGCCGGTTCATCGGAGGATGACGATGCGCGAGGGCGAACAGTTTCAGGCTGAGCGTGTAACGGTCGCCGCCACTCGAGCGCATCACGTAGCGGCGTGCGACGAGACGCTCGAGCATCCGGTAGATCTCGCTCGCGTTGCGGCCGAGTTCCTTCGTGATTTCGGTGCGGGTGAGTCCTTCCTTCTGTTCCGACAGGAGTTCGAGAATGTCGAGACCCTTGTCGAGCGCGGGTGCGCGATAGCGGTCGGCTGGGCCCATCGACCCCCGTGCGTCGCTGCCGGGGAGCGGATTATTGGTCGTTTGCATCATGGGGTAGGAAGTCCGGGGATTGCCAATCGGTTGGCGACGCACGCTGGCCGGTTTTGCACGCGAATTCGTGAAGCCGCATGCGGATGTGACTGCCATCCGCGCGAGCTTAACAACAAACATTCAGTGTGCAATGCAGCGTCTTTTTACCGATCGTTACCCAGCAAGAACGGATTACATATCGTTCCCGATGACAGGTTCATAATAAATATTCGCAATTCATCTTTGGGTGTCGACGGACGGCGTCTTTTGGCGTGAAGCCGAACGGTTCGGCAGGCCCGATGCTGCGGTGCAACCTCCATAGGCGCACCAATAGTCGGTATCCGTCGCGCGCCATTTCACGGCGGGCCGCCGATGGTACAAAGAGCGGCGGGCCAGCGACGGCGCGGCCGCGCGTGAAGCCGGCCGGCACAGCACAGGCCGGCACGTGTCGCGAATGCCGGGCCGTCGTCGCCGATGCGCAGACCGGCGGCCGCCCGTTCGATGCGCGTCGCACTCCGGTGCGGCGCCGCGATCGCTGCGCCTGCGCGAGCCTCGCGTGTCGATTGGCCTGCCGGATGCGGCGCCGACGCGCGTCATCGACGATCGACATTCAGTCCGGCGAGTGGCCGTCAACGGCTGCGTCGGCCGGTATCCTGTCACATTCGACAACAGAGGTTGAGCACGATGAAACTGCTTCGCTATGGCCCGTCGGGCCAGGAAAAGCCCGGTATTCTCGACGCGGACGGCCGGATTCGCGACCTGTCCGCGCACGTGCCGGATCTTGCTGGCGACGCGCTGTCCGACGCCGCTCTCGCGCGCCTGCGCGCGATCGATCCGGCCACGCTGCCGCTCGTCCCTGGCGAGCCGCGCATTGGCGCGTGCGTCGGGCGCGTCGGCAAGTTCATCGGCATCGGTCTGAATTATGCCGATCACGCGGCGGAAGCCGGCATGCCGGTACCGAAGGAGCCGGTGGTATTCGGCAAATGGACGAGTTCGATCTGCGGCCCGAACGACGGCATCGACATCCCGAAGGGCTCGGTGAAGACGGACTGGGAAGTCGAGCTGGGCGTCGTGATCGGCGCGACATGCAAGGACGTCGACGAGGCGCGCGCGCTGGATTACGTCGCCGGCTATTGCGTCGTCAACGACGTCAGCGAGCGCGAGTGGCAGATCGAACGCGGCGGCCAGTGGGACAAGGGCAAGGGCTTCGATACGTTCGGCCCGATCGGCCCGTGGCTCGTGACGCGCGACGAGGTGCCCGATCCGCAGCGCCTCGACCTGTGGCTCGAGATCGACGGCCACCGCTACCAGAACGGCAACACGCGCACGATGGTGTTCACCGTCGCGCAACTGATCGCCTACCTGTCGACCTGCATGACGCTGCAACCGGGCGACGTGATCACGACTGGTACGCCGCCGGGCGTCGGGATGGGCATCAAGCCATCGCCGGTGTTCCTGAAGGCCGGCCAGACCGTGCGCCTCGGGGTCGAGGGGCTGGGCGAGCAACGGCAGGTCACGCGCGACGCGCAGTAGGCCACGGCGGCGCGCGTCCGGTGCGGCATCACCTGCCGCACGTGTCTCGCCCGAACCTATTTCGCCGACAGCTTCCGCCACAGCGTCGTCTTGCTGATGCCGAGCATCGCGCACGCGCGATCGCGATCGCCGCCGCACGCATCGAGCACCGCGCGGATCTCGTCGGCTTCTGCGCGGCGTCGGCGCGCCTGGAGTGTCTGCGCGTCGTCGGTGTCGGTCGCGTCGGGCGGCGCCGCGAACAACTCGGGCGCGATCGCCTGCAGCGCATCGGGCGTGAGCGCCGCGCACGCGGCGCCCGGATCCGCGTCGCCTTCCTCGGCCAGTTCCACCGCGATCCGCTCGACTACGTTCTGCAGTTCCCGCACGTTGCCGGGCCATCGGTAGCGAGCGAGCGTCGCCTGCGTCGCCGCGAGCACGCGCACCGCATCGCCGACCTCGCGCACGCGTTCGGCCAGCCGCGGTTCGCGCCGCGCAGCCTGCACGAGCAGCGTGGCCGCGAGCGCCGGAATGTCGGTGGCGCGCTCGCGCAGCGGGGGCAGGCCAATGTTAAGGATGTTGAGCCGGTAATACAGGTCCGCGCGGAACGTGCAGTCCTCGACGGCCGCGAGCAGCGGGCGGTGCGTCGCGGCGATCACGCGCACGTCGATGCGGATCGGCTCGGTCGAGCCGAGCCGGATCACCTCGCGCTCCTGCAGCACGCGCAGCAGCCGGCTCTGCAACGACGGCGGCATTTCGCCGATCTCGTCGAGAAACAGCGTGCCGCGGTGCGCGGCTTCGAACAGGCCGGTCTTGCCGCCGCGCCGCGCGCCGGTGAACGCGCCTTCCTCGTAACCGAACAGCTCGCTCTCGAGCAGCGCCTCCGGAAACGCGCCGCAGTTGATCGCGACGAACGGATAGCTGTGCCGCACGGACAGCGCGTGCAGGCTCTGCGCGATCATCTCCTTGCCGGTGCCGCTTTCGCCGAGCACGAGGACGGTCGCGTCGGATTTCGCGTAGCGCCGCACGAGATCGCGCACGCGCGCCATCGGCGCGGACGCGCCGATCACGTCGTCGAGCGTGTAGCGCGCCGCGAACTGCTGCGTGTTCGGCTGCGAGCGCAGCGCGCGGTCGAGCCGTTCGACCGCGCGCGATTCCTGGAACGTCAGCACGCTGCCCGACGTCACGCCGCGATCGACGAGCGGCCCGCGATGCACGACGTAGCGCACGCCGCGCACGGTCGCAAGCGCGTCGCCGTCCTCGCCGCGCAGCGTGCGCAACTCCGGGCGCAGGTCGACCAGCGCGCGGCCGACGGCCGCCGCGGGTTCGACCCCGAGCGCCGACGCGAGCCGTTCGTTGATGGCTTCGACGCGGCCGCGCGCATCGAGCGCGACCACGCCGTCGCGCAGATGCTGCAACAGGTTGTCGAGTCGCTGGCGGCGAAACGCCTCGGCGTGCGTCGCGTACGCGACTTCGAGCGCCGTCTCGACCGCCTGGCGCACCGACGCGTGCGAATACAGGAACACGGCGCCCATGCCGGCGCTCGCCGCGAGATCGGTTACGAGGCCGGGGCCGACGATCGTCTCGATGCCGCGGTCGTGCAGGTCGTGCACGCAGGCTTCCGCTTCCTGCGCGGACTGATATGACGCAAACTGCACGTCGAGGCCGTAAGCGGCGACGAAGCGACGCACTTCGGGCGGCGTCTCGCCGGCGCTGACGAGCGCGATCCGCGTGGCATCGCGCCGTGCGCGCGCGAGCGCCTGCATCACGTCGAAGCCGGTCGGCGACACGACCACGACCGGCACCTGCGCACGCGTTTTCAGGAAGCCGCCGTTCGAGCCGGCCGCGACGATCACGTCGGGCCGCGCGGTGCCGGCCTCCGCGATCGCGCTCAACGCATCTTCGTACGCGCGCGTGACGATGCGCACGTCGGCACGTTCGTCGAATTCGCCGGCGATCTCGCGAAACAGGTCGCGCAGGCGGCTGATGCCCATCGCCCAGATGCGCGGGCGAACGGTGCGGTCGGCCGGGCCGACGGGCTTGGTCGAGGAGAGGTCCATGGCGATCGATTATGCGCGCGCGATTTCATTTTTGAAACTCGAAATTGCTGAATTGAAATAACCGGACGATTCATCGCGCGTGCCGGTTGCTTAAGAATCAGTGGGTTAGCGGTGTTTCGCGAGCTGGCCCGGTCCTTGCTGTTGATGGGCATTCCTTCAGGAGGCCGTTCATGAGCAATACGCATCTTCAAAGCGCCGGCGCGAAATTCCGCGCGGCAGTCGCGGCCGAGCAGCCGCTGCAGGTGGTCGGCGCGATTACCGCGTATGCAGCCAAGATGGCGCAGGCCGTCGGCTTCAAGGCCGTCTATCTGTCGGGTGGCGGCGTCGCCGCGAATTCGCTCGGCATTCCCGACCTCGGCATCAGCACGATGGAAGACGTGCTGATCGACGCGAACCGGATCACCAACGCGACCGACCTGCCGCTGCTGGTCGACATCGACACGGGCTGGGGCGGCGCGTTCAACATCGCGCGCACGGTCCGCTCGTTCATCAAGGCCGGCGTCGCGGCCGTCCACCTCGAGGACCAGGTCGGCCAGAAGCGTTGCGGCCACCGTCCGGGCAAGGAAGTCGTGCCGACCGAAGAAATGGTCGATCGCGTGAAGGCTGCGGTCGATGCGCGCACCGACGACCAGTTCGTGATCATGGCCCGCACCGACGCGGCTGCCGCCGAAGGGATCGACGCCGCGATCGAGCGCGCGATCGCATACGTGGAAGCGGGCGCTGACATGATCTTCCCGGAAGCGATGAAGACGCTCGACGACTACCGCCGCTTCAAGGCCGCCGTGAAGGTGCCGATCCTCGCGAACCTGACCGAATTCGGCTCGACGCCGCTGTTCACGCTCGACGAGTTGCGCGAGGCGAACGTCGACATCGCGCTGTACTGCTGCGGCGCCTATCGCGCGATGAACAAGGCCGCGCTGAATTTCTACGAGACGTTGCGCCGCGACGGCACGCAGAAGGCTGCGGTGCCGACCATGCAGACCCGCGCCGAGCTGTACGACTTCCTCGGCTATCACGCATACGAGCAGAAGCTCGACGAACTGTTCGCGCAGGGCAAGAAGTAACGCGGCCCGCGCGCCGGGACACGGTTCCCGGAATGCTTTGCATGAAGCCGGCCCGCGCGCACCCGCGCCGCGCCCGGCTGACATGACACCCCCGATACCCATTGGAGAACGGAAACATGAGCGAGACGAAAGACGCAGCAGCACCGGCCGCCGCAGGCGCATTCAAGCCGAAGAAGTCGGTGGCGCTGTCGGGCGTGACGGCCGGCAACACGGCGCTGTGCACGGTCGGCAAGACCGGCAACGACCTCCACTATCGCGGCTACGACATTCTCGACGTCGCCGAATCGTGCGAGTTCGAGGAAATCGCGCACCTGCTCGTGCACGGCACGCTGCCGAACCTGACCGAACTGGCCGCGTACAAGACCAAGCTGCGCGCGCTGCGCGGCCTGCCGAGCGCGCTGAAGGCCGCGCTCGAGCAGATCCCGGCATCGGCCCACCCGATGGACGTGATGCGCACCGGCGTGTCGGTGCTCGGCACCGTGCTGCCCGAGAAGGACGATCACAACCTGCCGGGCGCGCGCGACATCGCCGACCGCCTGATGGCGTCGCTCGGCTCGATGCTGCTGTACTGGTATCACTTCTCGCACAACGGCAAGCGCATCGAGACGGAAACCGACGACGACTCGATCGGCGGCCACTTCCTGCACCTGCTGCACGGCAAGACGCCGTCGAAGTCGTGGGTCGACGCGATGCACACGTCGCTGATCCTGTACGCGGAGCACGAGTTCAACGCATCGACGTTCACGGGCCGCGTGATCGCGGGCACGGGCTCGGACATCTATTCGGCGATCACCGGCGCGATCGGCGCGCTGCGCGGGCCGAAGCACGGCGGCGCGAACGAAGTCGCGTATGAAATCCAGAGCCGCTACAGCTCGCCGGACGACGCCGAAGCCGATATCCGCCGCCGCGTCGAGAACAAGGAAGTCGTGATCGGCTTCGGCCATCCGGTCTACACGATCTCCGATCCGCGCAACAAGGTGATCAAGGGCGTCGCGCACAAGCTGTCGAAGGAAGCGGGCGACCTGAAGCTGTACAGCATCGCCGAGCGCCTCGAATCGGTGATGTGGGACGCGAAGAAGATGTTCCCGAACCTCGACTGGTTCAGCGCGGTGTCGTATCACATGATGGGCGTGCCGACCGCGATGTTCACGCCGCTGTTCGTGATCTCGCGCACGTCCGGCTGGAGCGCGCACATCATCGAGCAGCGCATCGACAACAAGATCATCCGCCCGAGCGCGAACTACACGGGTCCGGAAGACCTGCAGTTCGTGCCGATCGAGAAGCGCTGAAACGCCTGCCGCGCGCGCCGGCGCCCGTGATGCGGGCCGCCGGCGCGCGCGGCACGTCTTACCCCGATTTCCGCCCCACATCATGAATACCGCCTACCGCAAACCCCTGCCCGGCACGTCGCTGGACTTCTTCGACGCGCGTGCCGCGGTCGAAGCGATCGCCCCCGGCGCGTACGACACGCTGCCGTACACGTCGCGCGTGCTCGCCGAAAACCTCGTGCGCCGCTGCGATCCGGCAATCCTCGCCGATTCGCTGAAGCAGATCATCGAGCGCAAGCGCGAACGCGACTTCCCGTGGTTCCCGGCGCGCGTGGTGTGCCACGACATCCTCGGCCAGACGGCGCTCGTCGACCTCGCGGGCCTGCGCGACGCGATCGCCGAGCGCGGCGGCGACCCGGCGAAGGTGAACCCGGTCGTGCCCGTGCAGCTGATCGTCGACCACTCGCTCGCCGTCGAGTGCGGCGGCTTCGATCCGGACGCGTTCGCGAAGAACCGCGCGATCGAGGATCGCCGCAACGAGGATCGTTTCCACTTCATCGAATGGACCAAGCAGTCGTTCGAGAACGTCGACGTGATCCCGCCGGGCAACGGCATCATGCACCAGATCAACCTGGAGAAGATGTCGCCGGTGATTCAGGTGCAGGACGGCGTGGCGTATCCGGACACCTGCGTCGGCACCGACAGCCACACGCCGCACGTCGATGCGCTCGGCGTGATCGCGATCGGCGTGGGCGGGCTGGAGGCGGAGAACGTGATGCTCGGCCGCGCATCGTGGATGCGCCTGCCCGACATCGTCGGCGTCGAACTGACCGGCAAGCGCCAGCCCGGCATCACCGCGACCGACATCGTGCTCGCGCTGACCGAATTCCTGCGCAAGGAAAAGGTGGTCGGCGCGTACCTGGAATTTCGCGGTGCGGGCGCGGCGAGCCTCACGCTCGGCGACCGCGCGACGATCTCGAACATGGCGCCCGAATACGGCGCGACGGCCGCGATGTTCTTCATCGACGGCCAGACGACCGACTACCTGCGCCTCACCGGCCGCAGCGACGAGCAGGTGAAGCTCGTCGAGACCTATGCGAAGGCGGCGGGCCTGTGGGCCGACACGCTGAACGGCGCGCAGTACGAGCGCACGCTGACGTTCGACCTGTCGAGCGTGGTGCGCAACATGGCCGGCCCGTCGAACCCGCACAAGCGGCTGCCGACGTCCGACCTCGCCGCGCGCGGCATCGCCGGCCAGTGGGAGGAGAAGGCGGGCGAGATGCCCGACGGCGCGGTGATCATCGCCGCGATCACGAGCTGCACGAACACCAGCAACCCGCGCAACGTGATCGCTGCGGCGCTGCTCGCACGCAACGCGAACGCGAAGGGCCTGACGCGCAAGCCGTGGGTGAAGAGCTCGCTCGCGCCGGGCTCGAAGGCGGTCGAGCTGTATCTGGAAGAAGCGAACCTGCTGCCGGAACTCGAGAAGCTCGGCTTCGGCATCGTCGCGTTCGCGTGCACGACCTGCAACGGGATGTCGGGCGCGCTCGATCCGAAGATCCAGCAGGAGATCGTCGATCGCGACCTGTACGCGACCGCCGTGCTGTCCGGCAACCGCAACTTCGACGGCCGCATCCATCCGTATGCGAAGCAGGCGTTTCTCGCGTCGCCGCCGCTCGTCGTCGCGTATGCCATCGCCGGCACGATTCGCTTCGACATCGAGAAGGACGTGCTCGGCCACGATCAGGACGGCAAGCCCGTCACGCTGAAGGACATCTGGCCGACCGACGAGGAGATCGACGCGATCGTCGCATCGAGCGTGAAGCCCGAGCAGTTCCGCAAGGTCTACGAACCGATGTTCGCGCGCAGCGCGGATGCGGGCGAGCGTGCGGCGCCGCTGTACGACTGGCGTCCGCAAAGCACGTACATTCGCCGTCCGCCTTACTGGGAAGGCGCGCTGGCCGGCGAGCGCACGCTCAAGGGCATGCGCCCGCTCGCGGTGCTCGGCGACAACATCACGACCGACCACCTGTCGCCGTCGAACGCGATCCTCGCGAACAGCGCGGCCGGCGAATACCTCGCGAAGATGGGCCTGCCGGAAGAAGACTTCAACTCGTACGCGACGCACCGGGGAGACCACCTCACAGCGCAGCGCGCGACGTTCGCGAATCCGACGCTCGTCAACGAGATGGCGGTGGTCGACGGCGTGGTGAAGAAGGGCTCGCTCGCGCGTGTGGAGCCGGAAGGCAAGGTCATGCGGATGTGGGAAGCGATCGAGACGTACATGAATCGCAAGCAGCCGCTGATCGTCGTCGCCGGCGCCGACTACGGCCAGGGTTCGTCGCGCGACTGGGCCGCGAAGGGTGTGCGGCTCGCGGGCGTGGAGGCGATCGTCGCCGAGGGCTTCGAGCGGATCCACCGCACGAACCTGATCGGGATGGGCGTGCTGCCGCTCGAGTTCAAGCCGGGCACGAACCGGACGACGCTCGGCATCGATGGCACCGAGACCTTCGACGTGGTCGGCGCGCGCACGCCGCGCGCGGACCTCACGCTCGTGATCCATCGGAAGAACGGCGAGCGCGTCGAGGTGCCGGTGACGTGCCGGCTCGATACGGCGGAGGAAGTGTCGATCTACGACGCGGGCGGCGTGCTGCAGCGTTTCGCGCAGGACTTCCTCGAATCGTCGCAGGCTGCCTGACCGGGTCACACAGGGACAACGCAAACATGGCTCACATTCCACAAATCAGGATTCCGGCGACGTATATCCGCGGCGGCACCAGCAAGGGCGTGTTCTTCCGGCTGCAGGATCTGCCGGACGCCGCGCAGGCGCCGGGCGCCGCACGCGACGCGCTGCTGCTGCGCGTGATCGGCAGCCCCGATCCGTATGGCAAGCAGATCGACGGGATGGGTGGTGCGACGTCGTCGACCAGCAAGACGGTGATCGTGTCGAAGAGCACGCGGCCCGGTCACGACGTCGACTACCTGTTCGGGCAGGTCTCGATCGACCGCGCGTTCGTCGACTGGACCGGCAACTGCGGCAACCTGTCGGCGGCCGTCGGGCCGTTCGCGATCAGCGGCGGTCTCGTCGATGCGTCGCGCGTGCCGCGCGACGGCATCGCGACCGTGCGTATCTGGCAGGCGAACATCGGCAAGACGATCGTCGCGCACGTGCCGATCACGAACGGCGCGGTGCAGGAGACGGGCGATTTCGAGCTGGACGGCGTCACGTTTCCGGCCGCCGAAGTGCAGCTCGAGTTCATGGACCCGGCCGCCGAGGAAGAAGGCTCGGGCGGCTCGATGTTCCCGACCGGCAACCTCGTCGACGACCTCGCCGTGCCGGGCATCGGCACGCTGAAGGCGACCATGATCAACGCGGGGATTCCGACCATCTTCGTCGAGGCCGAGGCGATCGGCTACACGGGCACGGAGCTGCAGGACGCGATCAACGGCGACCCGAAGGCGCTCGAGAAGTTCGAGACGATCCGCGCGCATGGCGCGCTGCGCATGGGCCTGATCGACACGCTCGACGAGATCGCGACGCGTCAGCACACGCCCAAGGTCGCGTTCGTCGCGAAGCCGGCCGACTATGTCGCGTCGAGCGGCAAGCGCGTGAATGCCGGTGACGTCGACCTGCTGGTGCGGGCGATGTCGATGGGCAAGCTGCACCACGCGATGATGGGCACGGCGGCGGTCGCGATCGGCACGGCAGCGGCGATTCCCGGCACGCTCGTCAATCTGGCGGCGGGCGGCGGTGAACGCAACGCGGTGCGCTTCGGTCATCCGTCGGGCACGCTGCGCGTCGGCGCGGAGGCGCGGCTCGAGAACGGCGAGTGGACCGTTACCAAGGCGATCATGAGCCGCAGTGCGCGCGTGCTGATGGAAGGCTGGGTGAGGGTGCCGGGCGACGCGTTCTGAGCGTTGGCGGTTTCAGCAGTGCGGACGCGGGCGGCTTCGGCCGCCCGCGTCGTTTTCGTCATCCGTGCAGGAAGCGGCGCAGTGCGTCGTGGCTGAGGCGGCGTGCGGCTTCGGACACGCGCGCACCGGGCACGATGTCGAAACCGTGCACGCCCCCGGGCAGCACGTGCAGTTCGGTCGGCACGCCCGCGCGCAGCAGGCGCTGCGCGTAGTCGAGATTTTCGTCAAGGAACAGGTCGAGCGAGCCGATCGACAGGAACGTGGGCGGCAGGCCGTCGAGCCGTGTTGCGCGTGCGGCGGCGGCGTACGGCGACACGCCGTCGATGCCCGGCGCGTGACCGAGCAGCGAGGTCCAGCCGAACCGGTTGTTGGCCGCATGCCAGACAAACTCGCCGGCATGTGGATGCGGTGCGCGCGTGCAGGTGCGATCGTCGAGCATCGGATAGATCAGATGCTGGAACGCGAGCCGGTATTCGTTGCGGTCGCGGGCCAGCAACGCCAGTGCGGCGGCGAGCCCGCCGCCCGCGCTCTCGCCTGCCACGCCGATTCGCGATGCGTCGAGGCCGAGCGCATCGGCTTCGCGGAAGACCCACGCGAGCGCCGCGTAGCAGTCCTCGATCGCGCCGGGAAACACGGTTTCCGGCGCGAGGCGGTAGTCGATCGAGATCAGTGCGCAGCCGAGCTGCGTCACGAGCGACCGGTGCACCGCTTCGAGATCCTTCGCCGCACCGCGCACGTAGCCGCCGCCGTGCATGTGGACGATCGCCGGGAGCGGGCGCGTGCCGGCCTCGGGCCGGTAGACGAGGACCGGCACGTCCGGCGCGCCGGCCGGGCCGGGCACCTGGCGGTGTTCGAGCGTGCTGCCGACGAGGTCGGGCGGCGGCAGCGGCAGCACGCGTTCGCGCGACTGCGCGAGGTTGTCGGCGCTGAGCGTGACGGTCGGCCAGATCCTGAGCAGCGGGCGGATTTCAGGATCGACGAGATGCAGGGTATTCAACGCGCGGCTCCATCGTGGAGTTGGGCTGCGCGGTCACAGTACGCTGCGTGCGACGACCCAACGGTGTACCTCGGAAGGGCCCTCGAAGATGCGCATCAAGCGCGCTTCGCTGGCCATCTGCTGCAACGGCATTTCCTTCGTCATGCCCATCGCGCCGAGCGTCTGCATCGCATGGTCGATGACGCTCGACGCCATTTCGGTCGCGAACACCTTGACCATCGAAATCTGCGTTCGCGCGTCCTGCCCGGCATCCACGCGTGCGGCCGCTTCGTAGGTCATCAGGCGGCACGCGTGGATTTGCGTCAGCGCATCGGCGACCCACCACTGGATCGCCTGCCGATCCGCGAGCGGCACGCCGAAGGTCGTGCGCTGTTTCGCATGGTCGCACAACATCGCGACCGCGCGCTCGGCCCGCCCGATGCACCACGCGGCCATCTCCAGCCGGCGGTTCGCGAGCCGTGCCTGCATCGGCGCGAACCCGGCGCCTTCCCGGCCCAGCAGTTGCGCGCCGGGAAGGCGACAGTCTTCCAGCACGATTTCGTACGTGGCCAGCCCGCCGATCATCGGAATCCGGCGTTCGATGACGAAGCCCGGCGTGTCGCGCTCGACGATGAACGCCGACATGCCGCCGCGCTTGCCCTTGCTGCGGTCGGTGAGCGCCATCACGATCGTCCAGTCGGCTTCGGGCGCATGGCTGATCCAGATCTTTCGACCGTTCAGCACCCAGCTGTCGCCGTCCCGCACGGCCGTCGTGGACAACGCGCCCGGGTCGGAGCCGGCACCCGGCTCGGAGATCGCCATCGCGGCGCGCGTTTCGCCGCGTGCGTACGGGTCGAGATAGCGCGCGCGCTGCGCGTCGTCGGCCACTTCGCACAGCATCCGCAGATTTGGCGAATCGGGCGGCAGGATGTACGGGGTGACGGTCGTGCCGATCGCTTCGTTCACGCCGACCATCGCGACGGCCGGCAGGTCGGCGCCGCCCGCGTCGGGCGGCGCGTCGAGCCCCCACAGGCCGAGCTGCCGGGAGCGTTCGTCGAGGTGCGCGCGTTCGTCGTCGAGCAGCCCGAAGCGCTGGCCGTCGGCCTCGCGCGCCATCACGGCCGCTTCGAGCGGAATCAGCTCGTCCTTCACGAAGCGTGCGACGAGGTCGCGGATCATCCGGTGATCGAGTTCGAGTTCGAAATTCATGAGAATCGATGAGGGTGAGGAAGGAGATGGCGATGCGGTCAGCCCGCATCCTGACGAGCCGCTGCGCCGCCGCGCAGCGTGCCGAGCAACGCGATGGCGCCGGCCGCGAGCAGCGCGGCGTTGAAATAGAGCCCGCCGCGCATCGATCCGGTGGCCGTGTTGAGAACGCCCATCAGGAACGGGCTCGCGAATCCGCCGATCGCGCCGGACATCGTGATCGCCGCGATCGCTACCGCCATCGCGCGCTTCGGCAGCGCGAGCCCCGGCAGCACCCAGAACGCCGGTAGCGCGGCGGCGTGCGTGGCGACCGCGATGCACAGCGCGATCACCAACTGCGGCGTGCCCGCGACGCTCGCGAGCCCGGCGAGCGCCGCTGCGCATGCGAGCATCGCGACCGCACCGTGCCCGCGCCATTCGCGCCGGCGTGCGGTGCGCCAGCCCATCCCGAGCATCCCGACGATGCCGCACAGGTAAGGCAGCGCGGACAGCAGCCCGATCTGCATCGCGCCATGCAGGCCGCCGCGATGCAGGATCACGGGCATCCAGAACACCAGCGCATAGCCGGCGGCCGCGATCGCGAAATTGGCCGCGCACAGCAGCCAGAAATCGCGGTGTGCGAGCAGCGGCCGCGCCGCGTGCGCGTTCGGCGTGCCGGCTTCGGCTTGCGTGTGCGCGGCGCGCAGCGCGGCCTTGTCGGCGTCCGACAGCCAGCGCGCGTCGTCCGGCCGGTCGTCGAGAAAGCGCAGTGCGACGAGGCCGAGCATGCTGCTCGGCAGCCCTTCGACGAGGAACAGCCATTGCCAGCCGCTCAGGCCGGCGGCGCCGTCGAAGTACGACAGAATCGCGCCCGACACGGGGCCGGCGATCAGCCCCGCGAGATACAGCGCGGTCATGAAGAGCGCGAACGCTTTCGCGCGCTGCCGCGGCGGATACCACGCGCCGAGATAGAACAGGATGCCGGGGAAGAAACCGGCCTCGAACACGCCGAGCAGGAAGCGACACGCGTAGAACTGCGCGGGTGTCGTGACGAACATCGTCGCGGCCGAGCCGAGCCCCCACAGCACCATGATTCGCGCGATCGTCTTGCGTGCGCCGATCCGTGCAAGCAGCGCGTTGCTCGGAATCTCGAACGCCATGTAGCCGAGGAAGAAGATGCCCGCGCCGAGCCCGTAGACGGCGTCGGAGAAGTGCAGCTCGGCCGCCATCTGCGCGTGCGCGAAGCCGATGTTGATCCGGTCGATGAACGACAGCGTGTAGCAGAGGATCAGGAACGGCAGCAGCCGGCGCGAGATCCGGCGGTAGAGCGCCGGCGTCGCGCCTTCGTCGACGGCGGTCGGTTGGGTCGAAAGGGTCGGGGTCATGGGCACTCCGTCAGAAGCGGTGAACGATGCCGAGCGCGAACACCTGCTCGGTGCCGGCAGGCTGCGGCTGCAGGCCGACGACGATGGTGTTGCGGGCGTCGCCGCCGTTCTTCATGTACAGGTAGCGCGCGTACAGCGACGTGCGCTTCGACAGCGGATGGTCGTAGCCGATGCCGAGCGCGGTCGCGTCGTTCGCCGAGCCTTTCACGTCGCGGCGCACGACCGACACGAGCACGCGATCGAGCGCGCCGACGTCGATCGACGCGCCGGCGCTCGCGGTCGAGAAGGCGGGCAGGTTCGCCGCCGTGCCGACGCCGTACAGAAACGCGGCGTACAGCTTGACGTGCGCGAACGCGTAGTTGGCCGCGAACACGTAGTGGCGGGTGGTCGATGGCGAGACGAGGACGGGCGACAGGTTGCCGGCCGACGTGTCGCCCTGGAAGCCGGCGCCGACGTAGAGCCCGCCGATCCGGTACTGAAGCCCCGCGCCGTAGTTGCGCCCGGCCTGCGCGGACAGCGCGTTCGGCGTCGGGAAGCCATACGTGGCCATCACGCGCAGGCCGTTCCAGGCGGGGCTCAGATACGACACCGCCTGGTTGAAGCGCGGAATCGGCGGCGTCGTGTTGCTGGTGATCGTGTCCGTCGACGTCGCGAGCAGCGCGAGCGGCGACAGCCGTTCGTTGAGTCCGAACGGATCGCCGTCGTACACGACGTAGAACGCGGGTGTGTATTGCCGGCCGAGCCGGAGGTCGCCGTAGCGCGTGTTCTGCAGTGACACGTACGCCTGCCGGTAGAACAGCGTGCCGCCCTGGAACGAGCCGTCCGCCGGCGAGAAGCCGCTTTCCAGTACGAACTTCGTCGACGTGCCGCCGCCGAGATCCTCGACGCCCGTCAGACCGAAGCGGCTCGTCGACGAGCCGCCGCCGCTTTGGCGCGCGCTCGACAGGCTGCCGATGCGATCGAATTCGACGTAGCTGTCGACGATCCCGTACAGCGTGACCGACGACGCGTGCGCCGATGTGGCGCACAGCACGCATGCGCCGACCAGGAATGCTTTCCGTTGCATGAAGGTTGTCTCCGTTCCATGTCTTGTTCGCGCGCCCGCGTTCTGGGAGCGGTTGCGCGCTTTGTCGTCTTGCTGCGTCGTGCTCAGCGCCCCTTGAACACCGGCTTGCGTTTCTCGAGGAACGCGCGGGCGCCCTCGATCCGGTCCTCGCTCGCATAGACGTCGGGGCCGACGTCCAGCCGCAGCGCGGCGGCCACCGGCAGCCCCAGGCTGCGCGTCGCGGTTTCCTTGATGCGGCGGATCGTGAGCGGCGCGTTCGCGGCGATCGTCTGCGCCAGCTCGCGTACGGTGTCGTCGAGTGCGGCGCCTGGCACGACGCGATTCAGCAAGCCGGCGCGCAGCGCGTCGTCGGCATCGAAGCGGCGACCCGTGAACAGCAGCTCCATTGCGATCGCACGCGGCAGCATGTGCGGCAGCAGCACGCTCGCGAAGTTCGCGCCCATGCCGACGCGCGCTTCGGGCAGCGCGAAATACGCGTGATCGGCGGCGATCCGCAGGTCGCACGCGAGCGCGATCTCGCAGCCGCCGCCGACGGCGTAGCCGTTGACGGCCGCGATGGTCGGCTTGCGCAGCTCCAGGATCAGTTCGTGCACGTTGCGTGCGAGCCCGCGCATCGGCTGCATCCCGCGGATCTCGGGGTCGCCGAGATCGATGCCCGCGCTGAACGCGCGTTCGCCCGCGCCGCGGATCACGATGACGCGGATCGACGGGTCGTCGTCGAGCGTGACGAGCTCGTTGCACAGCCGCCGGATCGACTCGGCCGACAGCGCGTTGGCGACGTGCGGACGATGGATCGTCAGCCATGCGATGCCGTTGTCGTCGTCGCGCAGGATCGACGGGGCGTCGTCGCCCGTCGGTGTGGAGAACGAGGCGGATGAGGTCATGACGCGCTCCCGGTGACGTCCGCACGCGTGTCGTGGAGTACGCCCGCTTGACGCAGCGCGTCCCGGCGCGCCGCGTCGATGCCGATCGCGTCGAGCACGGTGTCGGTGTCGGCGGCGAACGGCTGCGGCGGCCGTCGTATCGATCCGGGTGTGCGTGACAGCTTGGCGGGGATGCCCGCGCCGGTGTACGTGTCGGTGTCGACGAACATCGCGTTGCGCGCCGCCTGCGGGTGGCCGAACGCATCGGCCACGGTGTTCACCGGCCCCGTCGCGACGCCGGCGTGCATCAGCCGCTCGACGACCTCGTCCGCCTGCAGTTCGGCGGTCAGCTGGCCGAGCAGCGTGTCGAGCGCTTCGCGATGCGCGACGCGCTGCGCATTGGTCGCGAAGCGTGGATCGCGCGCCAGCTCGGGCACGCCGAGCGCGTCGACGAGCCGCGCGAACGTGCGGTTGTTGCCGGCGCCGGTCGCAACCGGCTTGTCCTTGCACGGATAGACGCCGTACGGCGCGATCGCGCCGTACACGTTGCCGGTCGCGACGGGCACGTCGCCGGTCGCCATCCAGCTCGTGCTGACCGGATGCAGCATCGACAGCGCGGTGCTGAACAGGTCGATGTCGACGTGCTGTCCGAGGCCGGAGCGCGTCCGCTCGACCAGCGCGATCAGGATGGTGGAGACGGCGCTCAGACCCGCCGCGTAATCGACGACCGGAAACGGCACCTTGAGCGGCATGCCGCCCGGCTCGCCGTTGATCGACATGAAGCCGGCGAGGCCCTGCGCGACCGCGTCGTAGCCCGGAAACCGCGCGAGCGGGCCGTCGGTGCCGTAGCCGGAGATCGAGCAGTGGACGAGGCGCGGGAAGCGCTCGCGCAGGCAGTCTTCGTAGCCGATGCCCCAGCGCTCCAGCGTGCCCTGCTTGAAATTGTCGATCAGCACGTCGGCCGTGTCGAGGAGGCGGAACAGCACGTCGCGCCCGCCGGGATGCGACAGGTCGAGTGCGAGATTGCGCTTGTTGCGGTTGAGCCCCCAGTAGTAACTGGAGATGCCGTTCGGCATCGCGGGGCCCCAGTCGCGCGTTTCGTCGCCCTGCGGCGGTTCGATCTTGATGACGTCCGCGCCGTGGTCGGCGAGGGTCTGCGCGCAGAACGGCCCCGCGTAGACGCGGCTCAGGTCCACCACGCGCACGCCTGCGAGGGCGCCTTCGTGACTGCTGCTCATGACGATGTTTCCTTCGATGTGGAGTTCGACGGGTCGCTATGCCCGCCTGCGATGCGTCGCGGATTCAACCGCGTGTGGCGAACAGCGCGTTCACCGCTTCGCGGTGTTCGGGCGTGGCGTGCGCGAACGCCTGGTACGACGCCGACAGGTCGAGCAGCGTGTCGAGGCTCGCGTGGCGGCTTTCTCGCAGCAGCCGCTTGGTCAGGCGCAGCGCGGTGCCCGAGTGACGGGCGATGCGGCCGGCCAGTTCATGTGCGTGCGCAAGGAGCGCGCCGTCGGGAACGACGCGGGACACGAGCCCGCAGCGCAGCGCCGCCTGCGCGTCCAGCGCGTCGCCGGTGAACGACATTTCCGCGGCGACGGCCGCGCCGACGATCTGCGGCAGGAACCACGCCCCACCGTCGCCGGGCACGAGGCCGAGGGCGATGAAGCTCTCGGCGAAGCGGGCGCGATCGGCGGCGATGCGGATGTCGCACATGCACGCGAGGTCGGTGCCGGCGCCGATGGCCGGGCCATTGACTGCCGCAATGGCCGGCACTTCGAGGCGCTGGAACGCGTGCGCGAGCCGCTGGATGCCGTGGCGATAGCGCATGCGGATCGCGGCAAGGTCGTGCGGGTCCGATTCCATCAACGCGCGCATCGCCTTCACGTTGCCGCCCGACGAGAACGTCGTGCCGGCGCCCGTCAGCACCAGCACGCGGACCGATTCGTCGCGGTTCGCGTCGTCGCAGCATTCGGTCAGTGCGTCGATTGCATCGGAATCCGAAATGGCGTTGCGTGTTTCCGGACGGTTCATCGTGACGGTCAGGATCGGTCCCTGCCGTTCACGGGTCAAAAAGGCTGTCATGGTGTCTCCGTGTGCTTTGTACCGCGGGACTTCACGCCGCGGGCCGAAGCCTAGTATCGTCACGATGGTTGGCGGCGGGAAATTCCGTTCCACATATGTGGAACGGGGCGCCCGGTGGCATGAGGAGACGGCGGGATGAGCGGAAACGTGGTCAAGAGCGCGGCGCGCGTGTTCGAGGTGCTGGAGCTGTTCAGCGCACTGCAGCGGCCGCTGAGCGTGCGCGAGATCGCCACGCGCTGCGGCTATCCGGGGTCGAGCGCGGCGGCGCTGCTGACCAGCATGAAGGCGCTCGGCTACCTCGCCTACGACGACGCAACCCATACGTATGCGCCCACGGCGCGGCTAGTCAATCTCGGCGAAGCGCTCGTCGATTCGACGGCGGGCAGCCGGCGGTACTGGCACGCCGTCGCAAAGCGGCTGGCGGTCCGCACGCGCGAGGCCGTCGTGATCGCGGTGCAGAGCGACCTGTACGTGCAGTACATCGACGCGGTCGAGGGTGCGCATACGCTTCCGATCCACTTCTACGCGCCGATCGGCACGCGTCGCGAGATCTGCATGTCGAGCCTCGGCTGGGCGCTGCTGAGCCTCCAGCCGGACAGCGCGATCCGCCGGCTCGTGTCGCGCAGCATCCGCCGGCTCGGCAAGTCGGGCCGGACGATCGACGAGGATGTCGTGCTCGACAAGGTCGAACAGACGCGCCGGTTCGGCTATTCCTATTCGGCGCATACGGTCACGCAGGGCGCCGCGATGATCTCGATGGTGATCGCGGACGCCTGGAACGGCCAGCCGCTCGCCATGGGCGTGGCCGGGCCGGCCGAGCGGATCGACGCGCAGCGCGAGGCGATCGTGCGCGCGATGCGGCAGGTGCTGGCCGGCCAGGGGCCGCACGCCGCGGGTTAGCCTGTCGCGGCCGGCGCGGGCAGGCATTCACATAGAATCAGAATCGGAAGGTTTCGTTGCCCCGAAGGTTTCGTTGCCCCTCTCCCGGCTGCATTTCAGCGAGGTCGCCATGTCATTGAACACGCCGCTTTCCGGCATCCACATCGTCGAATTCGAAGGTCTCGGCCCCGGCCCGCTCGCGGGCTGGATACTCGCCGGGATGGGCGCGCGGATCACGCTGATCGCGCGCCCGTCCGGCCGCACGAGCGCGCCGGATGCGCTGCGGGCCCGCGACGGCGACCTGCTGCGCGAAGGCAAGACGATCGTCGAACTCGACCTGAAAGCGCCCGCCGGCCGCGAAGCCGCGCTCGACCTGATCGCGCAGGCCGACGCGCTGATCGAGGGGCTGCGGCCGGGCGTGATGGAGCGGCTCGGCCTCGGGCCCGACGATTGCGCGCGCCGCAACCCGAAGCTCGTGTACGGACGGATGACCGGCTGGGGCCAGCATGGCCCGCTCGCGGCCGCGGCCGGGCACGACCTGAACTACGTCGCGCTGACGGGGCTGCTGTCGTTATCGGCGCCGAACGACGGCCGGCCGGGGTTGCCGCCGACCGTCGTCGGCGACGCAGGCGGCGCGCTCGGGCTCGCGTTCGGGATCGTCTGCGCGCTGTTCGACGTGCGCGGCGGCGGGGCGGGGCGCGTGGTCGACGGCGCGATCGTCGACATCGTGTCGATGCTCGGTTCGCTGGCATTGTGGGCGCGCGCGAACGGGCAACTCGACGGCGCGCAGCCGAGCCTCTTTCACGATGCGCCGTTCTACGACGTATATCGCTGCGCGGACGGCGAATGCGTGACGATCGGCGCGCTCGAGCCGCCGTTCTATGCGCTGCTGATCGAACGGCTCGGGCTCGCCGACGTCGATCCGGCGTCGCAATACGACCGCGCGCGCTGGCCCGCGCTGAAGGCGCGTTTCGCCGACGTGTTCGCGCAGCAGCCGTCCGCGCACTGGCGCGCGCTGCTCGAAGGCACCGACGCATGTTTCGCGCCGGTATTGAGCGTGGCCGACGCGGCGGCCCATCCGCACAACGCGGCGCGCGGGATCTACCGGACCGACGGGAACGGAAACGTGCGCGCGCGCGTGGCGCCGCGTTTCCTGCCGCTCACGGGCGGTGGGGCCGAGTAGGCGTGCCGGGCTTGACGGCTCGGGAGTGAATTCGGAATGGTTTGTATGGCACCTTGAATCGTACTAAATATGGTGCCAAATAAAGCACAATAGAAATTCAATCGAAACAGGAGCGGACATGCCCCACGGAGCTGAAGCGGAACCCGATGGGAACCGTTGCGGCGGGCGAGGGTTTCCCGGTCGCGATCCTGAATCACAACGAGCCTGCGTTCTATTGCATCCCGGCGAAGATCAAGCTGCGCGGTGTCGGCTATCGTCTCGTATACGAAGTGCGCGATGGGGAGGTCGTCGTACTGGTCGTCGCGAGCGCGATGCCGTCTATCATTGCTGTAATGAAACGCTAGCGCGATACGCGATACCCGTTGCGTGTTCGGCGTTCTCTCATCGACCTTGGGCCGGGCAGCCGCTCAGGCCGTTTCCTCCGGCATATCCGGCACCTTGCCGTCGCCGACGCGGTTGATCGTGCCTTGCGCGATCGCGACGAGCCGCTCGTGATCGCCGTCGATGACGAACACATGACACTGGCAGGTCGCCTGATGCCGGCCCGCATAGACGAGCTTCGCGCGGGCTACCAGCGTGCCGTTCACGGCGGGCCGCAGGTAGTTGATCTTGTATTCGGCGGTGATGACGCGCGGGCCGAGCACGAGCGCGCCTGCGAACGTCAGCGCGTTGTCGGCGAGGTAGCCGATCACGCCGCCGTGCACGAAGCCGTGCTGCTGCCGCAGTTCTTCCCGCACGGGCAGACACAGCGACACTTCGTTGTCGCCGATATGCATCAGCTCCGTGCCCAGCAGCATGCTGAACGGTTGCGCGCGCAATGCGCCGCGCGCGTGGTCCGTGATGTCCGTCATCGACTGCCCTCGCAATGCGTGTCCGCTTGCGCTGAACTCTAGGAAGGGGGCTGCGGATAAGCAAGGAAATTCGTCCGCATTTCGCACAATGGCCAGCGCGATGCGACGCGATTATTGCGCCGAATGCGCACATTGTTCTCGTTTGCTGGCGATTCGGCGGCAATGGCGGCGCTCGGCCGGCCGCTTCTCACCCGCATTCCTAAAGTCCGACGAAGAAATGCCGCTAATGCCGGGGCATTGCTCCATCGTCGCCTTTCCAGGAATCTCCCCCATGTTCGGAAAAATCAAGCTCGCGTCGGGTCTGCTCGGCGTGTTGACCGTGTTTTGCCTCTTTCTGTTCGCGATCGAGGCACTCGGCTTCTGGGCGCTCGCATCGACGCGCAGCGGCGTCGACGATCTGTCGAACGTCGCGATCGCGCAGGTCGACGCGGCCAGCCAGGCGACCGAGCACCTGCTCGACGCACGCGTGAACCTGTCGCGCGCGGGCACGCGGATGGTGCGCGGCGGCCCGAAGCCCGACGAGATCATCCGCCATGCCAGCGCGTCGCTCGCCGAAGCGGACAAGGCGTTCTCCGCACTGACGGCCGCGCAGGCCGTCGACGCGACGAACCGCGCGCGCGTGGCGGCGCTCGCCGAGCGCTATCGCGCGCTGCGCGGCGCGCTGGGCGAACTCGTGCAGTTCCTCGACGCCGACAACATCCAGGCGTTCCTCGACCAGCCGACACAGGGTTTCCAGGACGCGTACCTCGCCGAGCTGCACCGCTTCGCCGACTACGGTGCCGCGTCGAGCCGCGACGCGCTCGGCACGATCGATAGCGGGATTCAGTGGTTCAAGTGGGTCGGCATCGTGCTGCTGGTGGCGATGCTCGCGGCGAGCGCGGCGATTTACGCTGCCGCGCGGCGCGCGGTGGTCGCGCCGCTGGACGAAGCCGGCCGCCATTTCGAGCGCATCGCGCAGGGCCGGCTCGACGAAGCCGTGCGGGCAGGCGGCGTGTTCGAGATCGACCGGATGTTGCGCGGCCTCGCCGCGATGCAGGCGAGCATCGCTGACACCGTGCGCACCGTGCGTCACGCATCCGACGCGATCCACCTCGGCGCGGGCGAGATCGCCGGCGGCAACGCGGACCTGTCCGCGCGCACGGGCACCCAGGCCGCGTCGCTCGAGCAAACCGCCGCGAGCATGGAGGAACTGACCGCGACCGTCCGCCAGAACACCGACAGCGCGCGTGCGGCCAGCGCGCTGGCCGACGCGGCGCTCGACGCGACACGTCACGGCGGCGGCGTGGTCGACAGCGTGATCGACCGGATGCGCGCCATCGCTCAAAGCTCCGGGCGCATCGCGGAGATCATCTCGGTGATCGACGGCATCGCATTCCAGACCAACATCCTCGCGTTGAACGCGGCGGTCGAGGCCGCGCGGGCCGGCGAGCAGGGCCGCGGCTTCGCGGTGGTCGCGGGCGAAGTGCGCTCGCTCGCGCAGCGCAGCGCGCAATCGGCGAAGGAGATCAAGGCGCTGATCGAGGAGTCGGTCACGCAGATCGACGGCGGCTCGGAACTCGTCGAACGGGCCGGCGACGCGATGCGAACGGTATCGGCGTCGATCACGCGGGTCGTGCAGACCATGTCGGAGATCACGGCCGCGTCGGTCGAGCAGAGCGTCGGCATCGAGCAGGTCAATCAGGCGGTCACGCAGATGGACCAGTTGACGCAGCAGAACGCGGCGCTGGTGGAGGAAGTCGCGGCGGCGGCCGCGTCGCTGAACGACCAGACCGCGCACCTGATGCAGGCGGTGTCGGTGTTCGAACTGGGCGACGCGCGCGCGGCTCGCGGTGTTCGCGACGAGCGCGCGTCGTCGTCGTTTGCCGACGCCGGTTACGAAACGGCGGGCAGCGCCGCGTAAGCTGTCGCGAGGTGGTAGGGCGTCGTCGACGGCATGTCGGCGCGCGACACCTGCCCGTCGGCCGTCTTGCACTCGAACCAGCCGCGCGGATGCAGGAAGCGCGCGGCGAAGCGCTCGATCTGCTGCGCGAGCGGCGCGGAGGCCGGCGTGCCGCCGTGCATGGCGAGCGCGCGCAGGTATTCGGTCTGCGCCCAGATCCGTTGCGTGCCGTCGATGCATGCGCCTTGCGCGTCGACTGCCGCACACACGGCGCCCGTGCGCGGATCGATCCCGTGCTGCTCGGCGAACGCGAACGCGCGCGCGAGTGCGTCGGGGAGCCCGGTCTGCGCGAGACGCGCGCCGGCCGCATCGACCAGATAGAACCATTCGAATTGATGGCCGGGCTCGAAGCGGTTGTCGGTCGCCCCGAGCGGCAGTTCGGCGATGCAGCCGGTCGCCGTATCGACGAACGTGCGCTCGACGGCCTGCGCGGTGCGCACGAGCGCATCGTCGAACGCCGCGTCGCCGAACGCATCGGCGGCCGCAAGCCAAGCTTCGGTCAGGTGCATCAGCGGGTTCTGCAGCGCGCCGCTGCCCGATGACGAGAAATCGGCGTGACGCGCGGCGTCGAGCAGCGCGTCGCCCGGCTGCGGCGCGAAGCGGTCCTGGATCAGCGCGGCGGTGTCCTCGGCGACCGTGCGCGCCGCGGTGTCGCCCGACGCCGCATGCCATGCGGCGCACGCGAACACGACGAACGCATGCGTATAAAGGTCCTTGGTCGTGTCGAGCGGCGCGCCTTGCGCATCGACGCTGTAGAACCAGCCGCCGTGGCGCGGGTCGCGGAAGCGGCTGCACAGCGAGTCGAACAGCGTGGCCGCGTGCGCGGTGTGGCCGGCCTGCGCGAACACGAACAGTTGCCGCGCGCATGCCATTGCGCGATAACGGGTGACGGGCAGCGGTGCATGGGTGGCCGGATCGACGGCCTCGAACGGTAGCCGCAGCGTCTGGTCGAACCCTGAACCCTGCCAGATCGGCAGGATGACGTGCGCAAAATGGTCGCGCAATCGGGCGGCCTGGGCGGAAGCGGAATCGGGAACGGACATGGCGGGTTGAGCGCTTGGATCGAATTGAGTCGGCGCGGAGCGGCGCGGCCGGGGCCAAGGATAAACCATTCCGCGCGGCCATCCTCAAAACAGGAGAGAAATCGGATGCTCGGCAACCTGGAACTCGTGATGCGGCTGGTTCTCGCGGCGGCGCTCGGCAGCGTCATCGGCTTCGAGCGGGAGCGCCTTTCGTGGGCGGCCGGCCTGCGCACGCACATGCTGGTCTGTGTCGGCTCGACGCTCATCATGATCGTGTCGGCGTTCGGTTTCGCCGATGTGCTGGGCAGCAGCGACCACATCGTGCTCGATCCGTCGCGGATCGCCGCGCAGGTGGTGTCGGGCATCGGTTTCCTCGGCGCGGGCTCGATCCTGCTGCGCGGCGAGATCGTGCGCGGGCTGACGACGGCCGCGAGCCTGTGGTCGGTCGCCGCGATCGGCCTGGCGGTGGGCGGCGGACTGTACGTCGCGGCGATTTCCGCGACGATCATCATCCTGATCATCCTGGCCGGCATCAAGCCGCTCGAGCGGCGCTACTTCACGGTGCGGCAGCGGCGTCAGCTCGCGCTGACGGTGGTGGGCGGCGCGCTCACGTTCGATTCGCTGCACGCGGCCCTCGGCCCCGACAGCGCGCGCGTGAAGCAATTCATCGTGCAGCGCGCCGACGACACGGGCGAGCACGACGAGGTGCGCATCGCGCTCGGGCGCGTGTCGGATCTCGAATACCGAGCGATCTGCGACAAGCTGCGCGGGTTGTCGTGCGTCACGCGATTCGAGGAAGGCAGCGGGTTGTCGGGCGACGAATAGACGGCATCCGATCGGCCGGATCGGCGATCGGTCATGCGACAATGGCCGGTCACTGATTCCGTTCGACATCCGGTTCCGCGTTCGCGGGCCTGTAATCCGACTCCATGACCGAATCCGTTTCCCTGCCTCGCTCCCGTTCCCGCTCCCGCTCCGACCGCTCGTCGGCCCGTTCGCGTCCGCGTTCCGTCGCGGCCGCGACAGACACCGCCGCCAGGGCAACCGCGCGGTCCGGCAACGCGACGGGCGGCGATGCGCCGCGGGACGAACGCACGCTCGACCTGTTCGGCGATCCGGTGCTCGAGCCGGCTGCGCGCGGGCCGCTGGTTTCGCGCGATGACGAGGCGGCGGGTGCCGACACGGTGGCCGCCGTCGCGGACAGCGATGACGCCGGCCGGCAGGCGATGCTGGATGGGTTCGGTACGCCGGGCGCCGACGGCGGGGCGGTCGAGCCGGCGCCTGACGTTGCGAAAACGACGGGGTCTGCATCGACGCGTGGAACCGGCGATGTGGCCGATGCCGAGGTCGCGCGCGCGTCCGCTACCGATGCCGATGCAACGCGGCTCGGCGAGGCGCGGCTGTCCGATGGTAGCGCCGCGACTGCAGCCGGCGAGCCGGCAACCGACGGCAGCCCGGTGAAGGCCGGCAGTGTGTCGGAAGCCGGCGACCCGGCCGGGACGCACGCCGATCGTTCGACGGCGAATGCCGGGGCGGCGGAAGGTGCGGTCGATGCGGTCGTCGGCGACCGACCCGTGAAAGCGGACGGTGAGCCCGAAGGCGCCGCGGTGCCGGCCCCCCGCGACGAAGCAGTGCGGACGCCCGGTGAGCCCACGAAGGGGCGTCGCGCGGCTTCCGGTGGCAAGCGCCGGGTGGCCGCAGGCGCACGCGAAGCGGCAGCGTCGCGCGGCGCGCCGGAAGCGCTGGCCGTCGACGCGCAGTCGGACGTGACCTCGGCGCAGCATGCTGCGCCATCCGCTGAGCCGTCGGCGACCGCCGAACCGGCGCAGCCCACGATTACCGCAGTTGCCGAGAGTGCCCGTGACGCCGCGCGAGCAGCCGCAGCGCCGGTCTCGCCAATCGTGCAGCCGGTTGCATCCGCGGCGTCGTTCGTGACGAAGCCGTCGGCGGATCGTGCGCAACCTGCCACGTCGAGCGCGTCGTCTATCGACCCCGACACGCAACTGCGCCCGCTGTCGGATCGGCTTGCCGCGCTGCAGGCCGAGACGGCCGGCATGAAGCAGGCGGCCGATCGCGAGATGCGTCGCGTCAACCGGCTGCTGCTGGCGCTGGCGGTCGTCGTGTTCGCGGGGCTCGTCGCGCTGATGCTGCAAACGCGGCAGATCGCGCACCTGAAACAGGAAGTTGACGCCCGGCAGCAGCGTATCGACCGGCTGGCTGCCGATCTGTCGACGCAGCAGGCAACGCTGATGACGCTCGCGGAACACCACGAAGCGATGCTGTCGCAGGTCGACCGGCTGCAGCGCAATGCGAACCGCGAGGCGGCGGCCGCGAAGCGCGCGCGTCGAGCGCATTAAATCGTCCGACCCTACCTGCAAACCCCGGCGTGACAAGGCGCGTCGGGGCGGGCCGTCGATCGGCGGTGGCGCGGGTGCGGCAAACTGATGCGGCGAGCTGGCAGAGTTCAGGGAAAACCCTTAGAATGGCATTCATCTAAGGGAAAACCCTAGACCCATCTGTCAGGAGTCTCACATGAGCTTCATTCTTGCCCTGCTGCAAAAGATCGACGACCTGTTCGTTTCCCCGCACCTGCCGCTCGACGCGGAATATTCGTACGCTGCGCGTCACGCCGAAGCCGAGCGCGTGCGTCGTGCGAACCTCGCGCCGATCGTCCTGTACCGTCGCTGATTCGCTGATTCGCTGATTCGCTGATTCGCTGATTCGCTGATTCAGCGCCGCGCTCGCCGCCACTGCCTGCCCGTTTTCCACCGCCGCATCGCGCGCCGGTGCGACCGTCCCGCTACACTGGAAGTCCGACCTCCCTCGCGACCCCGGGCCATGCTGCAGATGCGGCCGATGACGGCCGGCGAATTCCACGCATACCGCACGCGCGCCATCGACGGCTACGCGCGCGATCTCGTGTCATCCGGACAGAACGCGGCCGACGACGCGGCGAACCGCGCCCGGGCCTGCTTCGATACGCTGCTGCCCGACGGCCTGCTCACCTCCGGCCAGACGCTCGTCCAGCTGATCGACGCCGCGAGCGGCGACACGGTCGGCGACCTCTGGTACGCGATCGTGCCCGAAGGGCCGAACCGTACGCTGTTCATCTACGATCTCGACATCGTCCCGACCCGGCGCCGCCAGGGCTGGGCCATGCGCGCGCTCGATGCGCTGGAGGCCGAGGCGCGCCGTCATGGCGTCACCGAAATCGGGCTATCGGTGTTCAATCACAACACGGCTGCCCGTGCGCTGTATCGGGCGTGCGGTTTCGTGCCGATCACGACGACGCTGATCAAGCCGGTCGTCCAGAGCTGAGGCCAGTCCGCACGCGTCCGTGACGCGCGCTGCCGTTTTCCCGGCCTTCTTCCGGTGATCGGTCCCGACGCAGCGCATGCAATTTGCGCTCCGCCGGTCGGCACGCCATTTCCAATACGACAAGCGCCGGGCCTCCGTCGGATGACCCGTCGCCCGTCGTGGCCCGCATCAGCGTGCGCGGCCTTTCCATCTCCTCAGCAGTAGCGCGTTCGTCACGACGCTGACGCTGGAGAACGCCATCGCCGCACCCGCGATCACCGGATTCAGCCAGCCGAGCGCCGCGAGCGGCACCCCGATCAGGTTGTAGACGAACGCCCAGAACAGGTTCTGCTGGATCTTCCGATACGTCCGCTTCGAGATGTCGATCGCATCGGCGACGAGCGCCGGGTCGCCGCGCATCAGCGTGACGCCGGCCGTATGCATCGCGACGTCGGCGCCGGTCGCCATCGCGATGCCGACGTCGGCCGCGGCGAGCGCGGGCGCGTCGTTGATCCCGTCGCCGACCATCGCGACGATTCCGCCGTGCGTGCGTTTCAGTTCGGCCACCACGCGCGCCTTGTCGTCGGGCAGCACCTGCGCATGCACTTCGCCGATCCCGAGTGCCGCCGCGACGGCAGCCGCGCTGCCGCGGTTGTCGCCCGTGACGAGTACGCTCGCGACGCCACGCGCCGCCAGTGCCGCGACCGCGTCGCGCGCGCCCGGCTTCACGGTGTCGCCGAATGCGATCAGCGCGAGCACCGCGCGCGGCGCGTCGGCACGCATCAGCCACGAAATCGTGTTGCCCGCGCGCTCGAGTTCCGCGGCACGCGCGTCGAGTGCGGGCGGCACGACGATGCCGAGTTCGTCGCGCCAGCGGCTGCTGCCGAGTGCGAGAAGCTGACCGCCGACGCGCGCCTCGACGCCGCGTCCGGCCACCGCGCGCGCATCGGTCGCGACGACCTCGGCCGAACCAGCGCCGCCGCCGCGGGCCACGACGTCCGCATCTTGCGCGGCCACGACGGCGCGAGCGAGCGGGTGGTCGCTTTGCCGCTGGACCGCGGCCGCGAGAGCGAGCGCTTGCTCACGTGGGATGTCGACGGCCTCGAATGCCGTCACGGACGGTTTGCCTTCGGTCAGCGTGCCGGTTTTGTCGAACGCGATCACCGTGGTGCGCTGCGCGAGTTCGAGCGCCTCGGCGTCCTTGATCAGGACGCCATGGCGCGCCGCGACGCCGGTGCCCGCCATGATCGCGGCGGGCGTCGCGAGGCCGAGCGCGCACGGGCACGCGATGACGAGCACCGCGACCGCGTTGAGGATCGCTGTTTCGATGCCGGCGCCGGCGATCAGCCAGCCGACCAGCGTCAGCACGGCGATGCCGAGGATCGCCGGCACGAACACTTCGCTGACGCGATCGACGAGCCGCTGGATCGGCGCCTTTTCCGCCTGCGCGGATTCGACGAGGCGGATGATGCGCGCGAGCGTCGTCTCCGCGCCGATCGCGGTGGTTTCCACGACGAGCGCGCCTTCGCCGTTGATCGAGCCGGCCGTGACCGGATCGCCGTCGTCCTTCGGCACCGGCAGGCTTTCGCCGGTGATCAGCGATTCGTCGACGTGCGAGCGGCCCGACACGATCCGGCCGTCGACGGGCACACGCTCGCCCGGACGGATGCTGACGGTCGTGCCGACGCGCACCTGCGCCAGCGGCACGTCGCGTTCGACGCCGTGCTCGACGACGCGCGCGCGGTCGGGACGCAGCGCGTTCAGCGCGCGGATCGCCTCGGTGGTCTGGCGTTTCGCGCGCGCCTCGAGCCATTTGCCGAAGCGCACCAGCGTGATGATGACGGCCGATGCCTCGAAATACAGATGGCCGGGGTGCGCGGGGTCGCGCAGCAGCATCCACAGGCTCAGGCCGAACGCGGCCGACGTGCCGAGCGCGACGAGCAGGTCCATGTTGCCGGTGCGTGCCTTCACCGCATGCCAGGCGGCGCGGTAGAAGCGGGCGCCGAAGCCGAACTGGACGATCGACGCGAGCACGAGCTGCAGCCAGCCGGGCAGCATCGCGTCGATGCCGAACGGCGCGGCGAGCATCGGCACGACGAGCGGCACGCTCAGCACGGCCGAGCCGATCACGAGATTGCGTTCGTGGATCGCTTCGCGGCGCTTGCGGGCGTCGGGGGCTTGCGTGGGTTCGCCGGCGCGGGCGTCGGCGTCGGTCGAGGCGCTCGGGTCCGGCGCAACGGCGAGCGACGCCCGATAACCGGCCGTCGTGACCGCCGCGATCAGCGTGGTGGCGTCGAGCGCGCCGGTGCCATGCACCGTCGCGCGTTCGGTCGCGAGATTGACCGACGCGCGCGTGACGCCAGGCACGGCGGCCAGCGCCTTTTCGACGCGGCCGGCGCAGGATGCGCACGTCATGCCGCCGATGTCGAATTCGACATCGCGGGAAGCGGCCGGCGGCGGCGCGGCGACCCATGTCGCGCCGTAACCGGCTTGCCGCACGGCTTCGGCCAGTTGCGACGCGGAAACGTCCGGTGCCGCGTCGATGGTCGCGCGCTCGGTGGCGAGGTTGACGGACGCGCGCGTGACGCCGGGCACCTTCGCCAGCGCCTTTTCGACGCGCGACACGCACGACGCGCAGGTCATGCCGTCGATGTCGAGTTCGATGCTGGCGGCGGGCGCGGGCAGTGCCGTCGCCGCCGTTGCGGGCCGGGCGTGCGCGTGCATCGCGTGGTCGACGTGCGCGGACGCAACGGTTTCGACCGCCGCTTCGCGCACGGCCGCGCGATAGCCGGCGGCGTCGACCGCGGCGATGAGCTGCGCAGGCTCGACCGTGTCCTGCGCGGTCACCGTCGCCGCATGCGCGTCGAGATCGACCGCGGCATCGACGACGCCCGGCACGGCGGCCAGCGCACGCTGCACGCGGCCCGTGCAGCCGCCGCAATGCATGCCGTCGACGGTCAGTTCGATCGTCTGCATGTCGGCGGAGGCGAGTGGTTCAGTCATGTCGGATTCCCCAAAAGCGCGGTTCGTGCCGCGACTGACTCCAGTATCAACATTCCCACGATGGGAAGGTCAAGGGGTGGCGATGCAATACGGGATCGTGCCGACGGCCGACCCATTCTCGCCCGTCATGCTGCCCCGCGCAGGTGTCGGGCAGCTCCGGACAAGGGCCGGATCGATGGAAGTCGTGGCTGACGACAGCCTGGCTACCGCTGCGCCCGATATTCGGCATATTGGGGGATGCCCTTAGGCGCTATGATACCGGCCTGACATCAGCGCCCGCTCAGCGAAGCGGCGACCGGGCACGCTGGGGTGCCTTGCTTTCGCCGATCGTGAGTCGAACAAGGCGTTGACTGACAAGAACGATATTCGGCCAGTACTCAATGATTGAAAACCTACGAGAATCAATTTCTCTGCGTCGCGCGGCAGGCGCGTCGCTGGCCCTGGCGGCGCTGCTGTCCGGATGCGCGTCGCAACCGGACGCGATCCAGCGGAAAACCGGCTGGATGCGCGCCGAAGTGGCTGACTCCTATATATATGCGTATCCGCTCGTGCTGATGGACGTCGCGAAGGAAGCCGCGACGGGCGGCGACAGCGCGCAGCCGGGCCAGGCGCCGCTCAACACGCTGCGTCACGCGCAGGCGCTGCCGCCCGTCGGCGCGCTCAACCCGCCGCTGCCGGGCGTCGACACGCTCGACTCGACCGGCTGGCTCGACGTCGGTGCCGAGCCGGTGATCGTGACGCTGCCGGATACCCGCGGCCGCTACTGGGATGCCCGCGCGCTCGACATGTGGACGAACGTGCTGTGGTCATCGTCGAGCGTGGCGGCGCGTGGCGCTCGCGGCGCCGCGCGATCGCAAACGATTGCCTTCGCCGCGAAGGACTGGCAGGGCACCCTGCCGAAGGGCGCATTGCGTATCGACGTGCCGTCGGCCAACGCGTGGCTCGAAGTGCGGCTGCAGACGAGCGGCGGGCGCGACCTCACGAATGTGAAGAAACTGCAGCGGGCGATCCGCGTGGTGCCGCTGTCCGTCTATACGGGCAGCACGCGTGGCGCGTCGGTCGCGGTCCATGCGGGCAGCGCGCCGTTGGAAGCGGTGAGCGGCGGCACGCCGGCCGAGCAGGTGGCCGCGCTCGACCCGAAGGCGTTCTTCACGCGCTTCGCGCAGGCGCTGCAAGACAACCCGGCACCGGCCGACGACGCGCACGCGAGCGAATTGCTCGGCGACATCGGCGTGAGGGCCGGCTATCCGGTGCTGTGGACGGGGGATCGCCTGAGCGCCGCGACGGCCGGCGTCGCCGAGGCGCGCGCGCGGCTCGCGACGCCGCCGTCGAACCTGCTGAGCGCGAACGGCTGGAGCTGGATCGGCGACACGGCCGGCAAGTACGGCCAGGACTACGCGCTGCGCGCGTACGCGGCCTACACGCAGTTCGGCACCGCGACGCGCGACGACGAGACGCTCGCGCTCGTGCGCGTCGACAGCGACGGCCACTCGCTGAACGGCGCAAACCGCTACGTGCTGCATTTCGCGCCGGGCGCGCTGCCGCCGGTGCGCGGGTTCTGGACGCTCACGCCGTACGCGACGAATGGCGCGCTGCCCGACGTCGGCTCGGCGCGCCGCTCGCTCGGCGACCGCGACCGCCTGCGCCGCAACCGCGACGGCTCGATCGACGTGGTCGTGTCGGCGTCGCCGGGCGGCACGCATGCGGCCAACTGGCTGCCGGCGCCGCGCGCCGATTTCGCGCTCGCGCTGCGACTCTACGCACCGAAACCGCAGGCGAGCGACGGCTCGTGGATGCCGCCCGTCGTCGTCCGAAAATGAACCGATGGGCGCCGCCACTGTCCGATGCGCGGGCGCGGCGGCCTCGCCCGACCGTCGTTCCGTCACCACCTGAGCCTATACTTTCGGGATAGCGTGCGCGGCCGTGCCGGTTTTCCGGCGCGGCCGGGCATCCATTCCCGAGGCATCCAAGCATGTCAAGCGCAGACAAAGAAACCAAATCCTCGACCCTTCATGCCCTCGGCGGCGTGGCACGCTCGCGCCGGACCCGGCGCATCGGCCTCGGCGTGCTGATCTTCCTCGTTTTATTCGGACTGCTCGGATTCTTCGCGGCACCGCCGCTGATTCGTCACATCGCTGAACAGCAACTGAGCCAGCAGCTCGGCCGGCCGTCCACCATCCAGCGCATCGCGCTGAACCCTTACACGCTGAACCTCGAAGCCGACGGCGTGCACGTCGGCGAGCGCGGCGGCCAGGGCGACTTCATCGACATCGGCAAGCTCGTCGTGCGGCCGTCGTGGTCGTCGCTGTTCCGCGGCGCGCCGATCGTCAACGAAGTGCGCGTCGACTCGCCGCGCTTCCATGTCGTCCGATACGACGCGCAGCGCTTCAATTTCACCGATCTGATCGAGAAGTTCTCGACGCCGTCCAAACCCGACAGCAAGCCGACCCATTTCTCGGTGTCGAACATTCAGGTCAACGACGGACGGATCGACTTCGACGACCGCCTGCTGAACGAACAGCACGTGGTCGACAACTGGACGCTCGGCATTCCGTTCATCGCAACGCTGCCGTCGAAGACCGACATCTTCGTGCAGCCGAAGCTGCGCGCACGATTCGACGGCAGCCCGATCGCGATCGACGGCAAGACGAAGCCGTTTGCGCTGTCGCGCGAGTCGGAAGTCGCGCTGCAGTTCGACCGGCTCGACGTGCCGAAGCTGATTTCGTACGCGCCGGCGAAGCTGCCGGTGATCGTCACGAGCGGCCTGCTGAGCAGCGACCTCACGCTGAACTTCGTGATGAGCGGCGACACGCCGTCGCTGCGCGTGTCGGGCACCGTCGATCTCAACGAAGCGAAGGTGACCGACCGCGCGTCGGCGCCGCTGTTCGCCGCGCGCGGCGTGCACGTCGCGGCCGCCGGCCTCGAGCCGCTGCGCAACGTGCTGCATTTCGACGAGATCCGGCTCGACCAGCCGGTCGTCGACCTGGCGCGCGACAAAGAGGGCGTGCTGAACGTCGAGAAGCTCGCCGGCCCGCCGGCCGCCGCGCCGAAGGCCGACGCGGGCAAGCCGGCCGCATCGGGCGCCGCCGCATCGACCGCCGTCGCCAACGCCGCGAGCGGTGCGAAGGTCGAAGCCGCCGCGAAGGAAGCGCCGCCGCTCGACCTGACGATCCGTCATTTCGCGATCGACGGCGGCACGATCAACGTCGACGACCGCGTGCCTGCGACACCGACCGCGATGTCGCTGACGAAGCTCGCCGCGACGCTCGACGGCTTCACGCTGCAGGGCAAGACGCCCGCGAAATACACGCTGTCGACGTCGCTGTCGCGCGGCGGCGACGTGAAGGCCGAAGGCGCGTTCAGCCTGGCGGCGAAACAGGCCGACACGAAGCTGACGGTCGACGCGCTCGCGTTGCCGGCGCTGCAGCCGTATCTCGGCGAGGCGACCCGTGCGCGCGTGCTCGACGGCACGCTCGGCGCGAGCGTCAACGCGAAGGCCGACTGGGGCAAGACGCCGCTCGACGCGCAGGTCGCCGACAGCACGGTGAGCCTGAAGTCGCTCAAGCTCGCGACGCCGGACGCGAAGGCGCCCGCGATCGTGCTGCCCGACGCGAGCGCGAAGATCGCGAAGGTCGACGTCGCCGCGCGCACGGCGGAAATCGCGAGCGTCGATGCGACCGGGCTCGCGCTCGACGTGAAGCGCCTGAAGGACGGCAAGATCGACCTGGCTGCGCTGGCCGAACCCGCGCAGAAGGCGGTGCCCAAGCGCACGGTCGCGCGCAAGGCCGAGGCGGCCGCGCCGTCGTGGCATTACCGGATCGACGCGCTGAACGTGAAGGAGTCGTCCGCGAACTTCACTGACCTGTCGACGCCGCGCCCGGTGAAGCTCGCGATCAAGCCGCTCGACCTGTCGGTGCAGAAGATCAGCGACGACGTGACGAAGCCGCTGCCGGTTCAGCTGAAGGCGACGCTGAACCGCAAGGGCTCGGTGAACGTGTCGGGCGACGTGACCGCGCAGCCGCTGAAGCTCGGCCTGAAGATCAACGGCAACCGCCTCGACGCGGCTGCGTTCGAGCCGTACTTCGGCAGCGCGCTGAACGCGACCATCGCGAGCGCGCTGCTCAACGCGCAGGGCAACCTGACGTTCGCGCAGGTGAAGGACGTGCCGCGCGCGACCTATCGCGGCGATGTTGCGCTGGTCGACGTGCGGATGCTCGACAAGGCGACGTCCGACCCGTTCGCGGGCTGGCGCTCGCTCGCGCTGTCGAACCTGAAGGTGAACTACGACGAGAAGGGCACCGACGTCGACGCCGCGCGCGTGACCTTCTCGAACTTCTACGGCCGCGTGCTGCTCGATGCGCAGGGGCGGCTGAACCTGAAGGACGTCGTCGCGAAGGAGACGGGCCCCGCGCAGTCGCTCACGCGCGATGCGAGCAAGAACGAACCCGTGCCGCTGTCGCCGGGCATGACGCCGCCGGCCGCGGCCGTGCAGCAGGCATCCGCGCCGGCCGCCGCATCGGCGACGGTCGTCGTGAAGGCCGCGCCGCCGCCGCAGAATCCGGTGCGCATGCATTTCGGCCAGCTCGTGCTGCAGAACGGCCGCGTGACCTACACCGACAACTTCATCAAGCCGAACTACACGGCGAACCTGGTCGCGATCAAGGGGACGGTCGGCGCGTTCGGCACGGACTCGACGACGTCCGCGCCGGTCGACGTCGCCGCGAATCTCGCGGGCAACGGGCCGATCTCGATCAAGGGCTCGGTGAACCCGCTGATCGACAAGCCGGCGCTGGACCTCACGGCGACCGCGCATGACATCGAGCTGACCAACCTGACGCCGTACTCGGCGAAGTACGCCGGCTACCCGATCACGAAGGGCAAGCTCAACGTCGACCTGCATTACGAGCTCGCGAACGACCAGTTGAAGGCGAACAACCACATCTTCATCGACCAGCTCACGTTCGGCGATCACGTCGAGAACGACACGGCGACGAAGCTACCCGTGAAGCTCGCGATCTCGCTCCTGAAGAACACGCGCGGCGAGATCGACGTGAACCTGCCGGTGTCGGGCTCGCTGTCGAATCCGGAGTTCAGCGTCGGCGGGCTGATCTGGCGCGCGGTGCTGAACCTGATCGCGAAGGCCGTCACGTCGCCGTTCACGCTGCTCGCGAACGCGTTCGGCGGCAGCGGCGAGGATCTCGGGTACGTCGAGTTCGAGCCGGGCTCGTACGCGCTGACCGACGCGCAGCAGAAGAAGCTCGACACCGTCGTGAAGATGCTGACCGAGAAGCCGTCGATCCGGCTGGACCTGATCGGCCGCGTCGATCCGGCGAAGGACACGCCGGGGCTGCGCGACGCGTACGTCGAGCGGCTGGTGCGTCAGCAGAAGCTGAAGGACGTGGTCGGCCAGGGCGAAAGCATCGATCCGATGTCGGTGAAGGTCGAACCGGCCGAGTACACCAAGTACCTGACGCGTGCATACAAGGCCGCCGACTTCAAGAAGCCGCGCAACCTGATCGGCCTGCAGAAGACGCTGCCCGATGCGGACATGAAGAAGGCGCTCGCCGATCACGCGCCGGCCGACGACAACGCGCTGCGCGCGCTCGCGCAGCAGCGCGCGCAGGCCGTGCGCCAGTACCTCGACGGCAAGATCGATTCGAGCCGCATGTTCGTCGTGGCGCCGAAGCTCGATGCGAAGGGCATCGAGGACAAGGGCGCGACGACCCGCGTCGACTTCGGCCTGCAGTAAGCCGCGTCACGCCATCATCCGCCGCCGCCGCGCCCGACCGGCAATCGGGCGCGGCGGCGCGCCTTCCTCTCAGCGCTCGGCGATCGCCGGTTCGCGCTTGTCCAGCTCCTTCCTCGCGGCCAGCGGCAGGCGGGCATCGTCCCACTGCGTCAGCCACTCGACCTCCTTCGCGGTGAACACCTGTCCGTAGTTGCGCAGCGCGTACTGCAGCGCATCGACGACGTGGTGGCGAATGATTTCGGGGGTACGTGCATCGTCCAGCACGAACCGGAGAGCTTCCAGGGTCGACATACTCGTGCTCCGGGTCAGGGAAAACCCTTTATCACACGCCAATAGTCATACGCCAAGTGCGAAAAAAATGCCGCGGCGGGCGATGGCGCGCACGATGCACCGGCCCGGTGCGAACGTCGCGGCGTGCGCCCGCTCGCCTTGCTTTGCGACGGCGTCGTGTCACTTGCGATTGGTTACGTTTGACAGAAAACAGAAAGCCTCGCTTCATCGGACCGCCGCACGATCCGGCCATATTTTGCTCGCCTGTTGGCAGGTCACGCAGTTCAACGTCAATCGATGAGGTGGGGTGATGATGTCTTTCCTTGGTAAGCAGCGGAAGGTGGCGGCGATGGTGGCGGGCGCGCTGGCGCTCGCAAGCGCGGGTGTCTACGCGGCGCAGGACGACGGCAACGGTCACGGCAAAGACGCCGACCGCGGCCGGCGCGTCGTGAAGCACGTGCTGCTGATCAGCGTCGACGGCCTGCACGAGCAGGACCTCGCGCGCTGCATCGGCGCGAACACGTGTCCGAACATCGCGGCGCTCGCGCAAAGCGGCGTCACGTACACGAACGCCTATACACCGGGCCTGTCGGATTCGTTCCCGGGCCTCGCGGCGCTCGTGACGGGCGGCTCGCCGAAGACCGCCGGCCTGTTCTACGACGTGTCGTACGACCGCAATCTGTATGCGCCGAGCGACACGACCTGCTCGGGCAAGCAGGGCTGGAACGTCGTGTTCGACGAGACGACCGGCATCGATGCCATCAATGGCGGCGCGCTCGTGCACCTTGACGGCGGCGGCGCGTTCAACCCGCAGGCGATCCCGCATGCGAAGGTCAATGGCCAGTGCGTGCCGGTCTATCCGCACAACTACGTGAAGACCAACACGGTGTTCGAGGCCGTCAAGGCCGGCGTGCCGAACGCGTACACCGCGTGGGCCGACAAGCACGCGTGGGGCTACGACTGGCTGAACGGCCCGTCGGGCACCGGCGTCGACGATCTGATGCGCACCGAGATCAACTCGATCGACCCGGCGACGAACACCAACTACACGGACGTCTATTCGCATACCGCGCGCTTCGACAACCTGCACGTGCAGGCGCTGGTCAACCAGATCGACGGCCGCGACTCGACCGGCACGAAGAACGCGCCGGTGCCGACGCTGTTCGGCGCCGACTTCCAGACGCTCAGCGTCGCGCAGAAGGCGCCGGTCGCGAACGGCGGCGGCTATCTCGACGCGAACTTCACGCCGAACGGCCAGGTCGCGAACGCGATCACGTACGTCGACAACTCGATCGGCCGCATCGTCGACGAGTTGAAGCAGCGCAACCTGTACACGTCGACGGCGGTGATCGTCACGGCGAAGCACGGCCAGTCGCCGACCGATCACACCAAGCTCGTGAAGAATGGCGACACGCTGACGAAGCTGCTCGAAGCGAACAACTATCTCGACCCGAACGGCAACTTCGGCCAGAACAACACGACGACGGGCAACCTGAACGACGGCTCGGGCCTGGTCGGCACGGGCTTCGTGCAGACCGACGACGTCGGCCTGATCTGGCTGCGCGACCGCGGCCAGCGCACGGCCGTGGTCCAGACGCTGAAGGCGAACCTCGGCTGCAACGCGCCCGGGATCTGCGCGGACGGCTCGCAGGCGTACATCCTGTACGGCGCGGCGCTGGCCGAACGATTCGGCGATCCGGCCAACGGCCGCACGCCGGACATCATCGTGCAGCCGAATCCGGGCGTGATCTACACGTCGAGCACGAAGAAGGACGAGGAGCACGGCGGCAATGCGCCGGACGACAGCCACCTCGGCCTGCTCGTGTCGTATCCGGGTCTTCACCGCGCGCGCATCGTGAACGATCTCGTCGGCACGAAGCAGGTCGCGCCGACGATCCTCGGGCTGCTCGGCGCCGATCCGAAGCTGCTGCACGCGGTCGTGGCCGAGAACACGCACGTGCTGCCGGCGCTCGGCATCGACCACTGACGCAACGTGAGGGGCGGTACGGCGACGTGCTACGGGCGCCGCCGTGCCGCCCAGGCGTGCCCGGCCTTGTCGGGCACGCTCATCGGGCCGCGCATTCGTCGAGCATCCATTCCCTGAAGCGCCGCAACGCGGCGCTCGTCTCCAGGCGCTCCGGCGCGCAGCACAGGTAGTGCCCCTGCGCGTCGACGTCGACGGGCGCGTCGAACGGTTCGACGAGCGCGCCGCTCGCGAGCGTGTCGACGATCAGGAAGCGCGGCACGAGCGCGAGCCCGAGCCCGGCTTGCGCGGCCTGGATCAGCACCGAATACTGTTCGAAGCGCGGCCCCGCGAGCGCGTTCATCCCGGCGACGCGGTGACGCTCCGCCCAGAGGGACCACGCGATCTCCGCCTGCTCGTGCACGAGCCGCGGCGCGGCGGCCGTGTCGGCGGGCGTGCGCAGCGCATGTCGCGCCGCGAATTCGCCGGAACAGACCGGCACGAATGTGCGGCCGTCCAGGTAATCGCATCGGACGCCTTCCCATGCGCCGTCGCCATAGCGTATTGCAGCGTCGAGTCCGAACGGAAACACGTCGCCGTGTGCGAGATGGCGGCGAAAACTCAGCGTGACCTCCGGCGCGCCGGCGAGAAAGCGCGCGAGGCGCGGCACCAGCCACTTCGTCGTGAAGGTCGGCACGCTTGCGATCGTCAGCAGGTCGCTGTCCTCGCGCGCGCTCAGCAATTCGATCGATGCGTTGCCGATCTCGCGCAGCGGGCCGATCACGCGCGCGTGATAAAGCTGCCCGGCCCGCGTGAGCGCGAGATTGCGCCCCTCGCGCACGAACAGCTTCACGCCGAACAGCGTCTCGAGATTCGCGATCTGCCGGCTGACCGCGCTCGGCGTCAGGCCGAGCTCGCGCGCCGCATACGAGAAGTTCAGGTACTTCACGGAACTCGCGAACGCGTGCAGCTCCGCGACGTTGGGAAACAGGTGCTTCACGGCGAACTATTCCTTGCGCGCACAGATCGATGCGGGCGTTGTACGTTTTTTTCATGACGATGCCATGTCGGATCCGCACACTGCGTCCGTCATCACAACGCGTTCCGGCCCGGCCCGGCGGGCGTTGCGTGACCCGTTCCGTGTCCGTCAGCGAGATTCGCCATGCATCCGCCATCCGCTCCGGCCCTTGCCGAAGCTATTCCGATTCGTCGTAACAAACGGCCGCGCGCGATGGCGGGACGCCTGCTGCTGCGGGCGTTCGTCGCGGTGTTCGGGCTGTATCTCGCGCTGCCGATCGTGCTGCTGCTGATCGGCTCGGTCGGCCAGTCGTGGACGAACACGCTGCTGCCGACCGGCATCACGTCGCACTGGTTCGTCGATCTGGCCGCGAATCGCAGCTTTACCCGCGCATTCGGCACGAGCCTCGTGGTCGCGCTCGCCTGCTGCGCGATCAATGCCGTGCTGGCGTTGCCGCTCGCCTATGCGCTGCATCACCGCGCACTGGCCGGCCGCGGCTTCGCGGCGCGCATCGTGATGCTGATGCCGATCGCGGTGCCGGCGCTGACGCTCGGGTTCGGCTACATCGCGATCTTCAGCGGCGATGCGCTGCCGTGGCTTGGCACGCTGGCGCTGATGATCGCCGCGCACGCCGTGCTGACGCTGCCGTACCTGCTGCAGACGCTGCTGAGCGACCTGCGCCACCTGGGCCTCGCGCACCTCGAGGCATGCGCGGCGACGCTCGGCGCGACGCCGCTGCGCCAGTTCTTCACGATCGTGCTGCCGAACCTGCGGCACAGCCTGTTCTCCGGCCTCGTGATGGTCGCCGCGCTGTCGATCGGCGAATTCCAGATCTCGAACCTCATCGCGGGCTTCCGTTACCGCAACTATCCGATCGTGCTGCTGCAGGCGTTCTACGGCGCGTCCGGGATGGCCTGCGCGGCGACCGTCGTGCTGCTCGTCCTCGCCGTGCTCGCGACACTCGCCTCCGTCTTCACCGTGCAACGCCTGAAGTGAAACCGTCATGAGTCTCGATTTCGAAAACGTCAGCTTCCAGTATCCGGGCGCCCGTCACGGCGTCGACGCGGTCACGCTGTCCGCGGCCCAGGGCGAACTGCTCGCCGTGATGGGCCGCAGCGGCTCCGGCAAATCGACGTTGCTGCGCCTCGCCGCCGGCCTGCTCGACGGCTACCGCGGTCGCATCGCGATCGGCGGCCGCGACATGGCCGGCGTGCCGGTGTGGCAGCGCGAGGTCGGAATGGTGTTTCAGCACTACGCGCTGTTTCCGAATCTGTCGGTCGTCGACAACGTCGCCTATGGCCTGAAGATGCGCGGCATCGCCGCGGCGCCGCGCCGCCGCCGCGCGCTCGAGATGCTCGAACGCGTCGGCCTCGCCGCGCAGGCCGATCGCAGCACGGCGCTGCTGTCCGGAGGGCAGCAGCAGCGCGTCGCGCTGGCCCGCGCGCTCGTGATCGAACCGAAGCTGCTGCTGCTCGACGAGCCGCTCGCGGCGCTCGACGCCGGCATTCGCCACCAGTTGCGCGACGAGATCCGCGCGCTGCAGCGCGCCTGCGGCGCGACGACGCTGCTCGTCACGCACGACCAGGACGAAGCGCTCAGCATGGCCGATCGCGTGGCGATCGTCGACGGCGGACGCATGCTGCAGGCCGGCACCCCGCGCGACCTGTACGAGCGTCCTGCGACCGCACAGGTCGCGCGTTTCGTCGGCCATTCGACGCTGCTGCGCGGCCGTGTGCTCGCACATGGCGCGGTCGACGTGCGGTTCACGACGCTGTGCGCGGAGACGGGGGCGCACCGGCCGGGCGACACGGTCGACGTGCTGATCCGGCCGGAACACCTGCAGCCCGATCCGCCCGAATACGTCGCGAACCGCATCGATGGCCGCGTCGGCGAGGTGCGCTACTTCGGCGCGACACAGCGCTTCGACTTCGTGCCGGCCGGCGCGACCGACGCATTGCTCGGCGAAGGGCGCGAACTGCCCGCGCGCTGCGTGTCGATCGAGCCGCGCCACCTGCTCGTGCTGCCCGCCGCGTGAGCGCGGGCGACCTATTCATACAACGGAGAATCACGATGTCTGCACGCCGCCACTTTCTTCATGCGACGCGCCGCCGCCTGCTGGCGCTCTGCGCGTTCGCGACCTTCGCGCCGGCGCTCGCCCATGCCGCGTCGCTGTATCCCGGCGAGGATGCGCTGTACGAGAAGGCCGCCGACGAAGGGCTCGTCGTGTCGTTCGACACGGGCCCGGAATGGGCGAACTGGAAGTCGCTGTTCGCCGAATTCCGCAAGCGTTACCCGAAGGTCGAGATCACGTACAACGACATCGGCTCGGCGGCCACGGTCGTCGCGCTCGACAAGTCGCGACGCCGCCCGCAGGCCGACACGGCGTACTACTTCGCGGCGTCGGCGCTCGATGCGACGGCCAAGGACGTCGTCGCGCCGTTCAAGCCGGTCAATTTCGACAAGCTGCCCACGGTGTTCCGCGCGGCCGACGGCCGCTGGTTCGCGGTGCACTCGCTGAACATCGCGTTGCTCGTCAACAAGAAGCTCGTGAAGAACGTGCCGCAGCGCTGGTCCGACCTGCTGAAGCCCGAATATCGCAATGCGGTCGTCTATCTCGACCCGCGCTCGACCGGGCAGGGGCAGGTCGCCGTGTTCGCCGCCGCCTATGCGAACGGCGGCAGCGTCGACAACCCGAAGCCTGGCGCGGAGTTCTTCGGCAAGCTGAAGCAGGCGGGCAACGTGCTGCGCGTCGAGGGGACGACGCCGTACGCGAAATTCGTCAAGGGCGAGATTCCGATCCTGATCGGCTACGAGAACGACGGGCTCAAGGCCAAGTACACCGACGGCATGGGCGATGCGGCCGAAGTCGTGATCCCGCAGGACGGCAGCGTATCGGCGCCGTATGCCATGAGTCTCGTGAAGAACGGCCCGAACCCGGCCGCCGCGCAGTTGTGGCTCAACCTCGTGATGAGCGATGTCGGCCAGGCGCTGTTCGCGCAGGGCTATGTGCGCCCGGCGGTGCCCGGCACGCCGGTCGCGCACGACGTCGCGGCGAAGCTGCCGAACGCGCCGCAGGTGCGTCCGCTCGACGTCGCGAAGGCCGCGACGCACAAGGCCGAAGTCGACCAGCTCTGGTCGCAGGCCACGCTCGGCAAGTAAGGGGCGCGCGATGCGGGTTTTGTCCATGCGGCATGGCGTCCTGCGCCGCTACGGCGCGGTGCCGGCGGCCGCGCTGTTCGCGGTGTGCTTCGTGCTGCCGCTCGCCGCGCTCGTCGGCGCCGCGTTCGACGGCGGCGGTCGCGCCTTCGCCGCGGTGTTCGGCGATCCGCTCGTCGCCGACGCGATCGTGCGTTCGCTGGCGCTCGCGATCGGCGCCGGCACGCTGTCCGTCGCCGTTGGCGTGCCGGTCGCGTTCGTGCTGGCCGGGCAATCGCCGGCGCGCCGCCGCTGGTCGCTCGCGCTGCTCGGCGTGCCGCTCGCCTTCTCCGGCCTCGTGATCGCGTACGGCTTCATCCTCGTGTTCGGCCGCGCCGGTTTCGTGACGATGCTGCTGGCGTCGCTCGGCGCGGACCCGACCGTGGTCGGCGGCGCGATCTACTCGATGCCGGGGCTCGCGTTCGCCTATGCGTATTACCTGATCCCGCGCGTCGCGCTGATGCTCTACCCGGCGCTCGCGAATCTCGACCGGCGGCCGCTCGAGGCGGCGCTGACGCTCGGCGCACGGCCGTGGCGCGCGTGGTTCGACGTCGCGTGGCGCGAGCTGTGGCCGTCGATCGCGTCCGCGTGGTGCCTCGTGGGTGCGATCGCGCTCGGCACGTACGGCACGGCGCTCGCGCTGGCCGGCACGCAGGTCAACATCCTGCCGCTGCTGATGTATTTGAAGCTGTCCGACGGACAGACCGATTTCTCGCAGGCCGCCGTGCTGTCGATCGTGCTGACGGCGCTTTGCACCTGCGTTCTTGCACTGGGGGAAGGACTTGCACGGCAACGACGTCATTGAATGGTCGAACGACACGCGCGCCGCGCTGGCGCAACTCGCGCAGCGACAGCGCGGCGCGCAACCGCACCGGATGCCGGTCGGCGTGATCGGGCCGCGCGACGCGACGGACACGCAGCTCGCCGTCGCCGAGCGCATCGCGCACGGGATCGCGGCGACGGGCATCGCGATCGTCGGCGGCGGCAAGCAGGGCGTGATGGAGGCCGCCGCGCGCGGCGCACGGGCCGCGGGTGGATGCGCGATCGGGCTGCTGCCCGAGGATGATGCGCGGGACGCGAATCCGTATCTGACCGTTGCGCTGCCGACCGGGCTCGGCATTACGCGCAACGCGCTGATCGCGCGCGCGTCAGTGTGCCTGATCGCGGTCGGTGGCGGTCTCGGCACGCTGTCGGAAATCGCGCTGGGGCTGCAATGGGGCAAGCCGGTGTTCGGCATCTGCGACGCGCCGCAGGTGGCGGGCGTCGAGCGTTTCGACGAAGCGGATCTGCTCGTCGCGCGCGTTGCGCGATGGCTGTCCGGTTCGGAGCAGGTCGGCTTGAAATCGGGGGCATGACGCGCCATATTGGCCGCGTACGTCGTTCCTCAATGATGCGAAAAAGGAAATCCGATGCGTCTGCTGCTTGCCCTCTTGCTGCCGTGGTTCCAGTTCTTCACGATCGGCCGCCCGGTCGCCGGTGTGATCTGCCTGATCCTGCAGCTCACGATCATCGGCTGGCTGCCGGCCGCGATCTGGTCGGTGTATGCGCTGAGCCAGTACAAGACCGATCGGAAGATCGAGGCGGCGCTGCGCGGGCGGAGGTAGGGGCGAGGCGCGCGGCGCCGGCGAGGCCGGCGAATCGGAAAAATCGGCCGGCGATATGAAAACGGCCGCTCCGATCGTCGTTCGATCGAAGCGGCCGCGCCGCTTATTTCACCGCGAACAGCGTCAGGTTCATGAAGATCTTGAACGCATAGCCGAGCGTGACGGCGCCGAGCACGCCGCCCGCCCACAGCACGATGAACCACATCCAGCCGCGCATCCGCGGGCGCGGCGCGTCGGGCTGGCGAGCGGCGGAATCAGTGGTGGTAGTAATGCTGGTCTTCATGGCGCACCTTGCCTCGGAATACCCAGTAACCCATCGTCGTGTAGGCGATGATGATCGGGAGGATAACCGCTGCGCCGACCAGCGTGAAGGTCTGGCTCGAACGCGGTGCCGCCGCTTCCCAGATCGTCATCGTCTGGGGAATCGCATACGGGAACAGCGTGACGAGCAGGCCGACGTAGCCGAGCAGCACGAGGGCCAGCGCGAGCACGAACGGCGTCATGTCGTGCCGGTCGCGCACCGCGCGACGCATCCACACCGCGCACCCGGCGACCAGGAACGGCACCGGCAGCAGGCGCCAGAACAGCCCCGAATCGAACCAGCGCTGCGCGATGGCCGGATCCTGCAGCGGCGTCCACAGGCTGACGACCGCGATGAAGCCGAGCAGCACGACGGTCAGCGGCCACACGACGCGATGCAGGCGCCGTTGCAGGTCGCCTTCCGTCTTCGCGACGAGCCAGCAGCAGCCGAGCAGCGCATACGTGACGATCAGGCCGAGGCCCGTCAGCAGGCTGAACGGCGTGAGCCAGTCGAACGCGCCGCCGGCGTACACGCCGTCCTTCACGTCGATGCCCTGCAGGAACGCGCCGAGCGCGATCCCCTGGAACAGCGTCGCGCCGGCCGAGCCGCCGATGAACGCGAGATCCCACAGCTGCTTGGTGCGCCGCGCCTTCGCGCGGATCTCGAACGACACGCCGCGGAAGATCAGGCACACCAGCATGAAGATCAGCGGCAGGTACAGCGCCGACAGCACCGTCGAGTAGACGATCGGGAACACCGCGAACAGCCCGGCGCCGCCGAGCACGAGCCACGTCTCGTTGCCGTCCCACACGGGCGCGACGGTGTTCATCATCAGGTCGCGTTCCTTCTCGTCCGGGAAGAACGGGAAGACGATGCCGATGCCGAGGTCGAAGCCGTCGAGCACGACGTACATGAAGAGCCCCAATGCGATGATCGCGGCCCAGATTACGGTGACGTCCATAGGTTTTCTCGTTTTCGAATGGGATGGGCTCAGACGGTCTCGATCAGCTCGTCGACGGCCGACATCGGGCGGCGCGCGGTGTGATCGGGGCGCGTGTCGGGCATGTCGTGTTTCGGGTCGTGCTTGACGTCGGGCAGCGCGGGGCCGGCCTTCATCAGCTTCAGCATGTAGTACACGCCGGTGCCGAACACGAGGAAGTACACGATCACGAACGTCATCATCGACAGGCTGACCTGTTGCACCGACAGCGGCGACACGGCCTGCGCGGTGCGCATCACGCCATACACGACCCACGGCTGGCGGCCCGCTTCGGTCGTCACCCAGCCCGCGAGCAGCGACACGAAGCCGGTCGGCCCCATCACGAGCGCGAAGCGCTGGAACCACTTCGATTCATACAGCGTGCCGCGGCGGCGCAGCAGCCACGCGAGCGCGGCGAGGCCGATCATCGCGAAGCCGAGGCCGACCATGATCCGGAAGCTCCAGAACACGACCGTCGAGTTCGGGCGGTCCTCGGGCGGGAAGTCCTTGAGCCCGCGGATCTCGCCGTCCCAGCTGTGCGTGAGGATCAGGCTGCCGAGGTGCGGCACCTTCACCGCGTAGCGGGTGGTCTCCGCCTGCATGTCCGGAATGCCGAACAGGTTCAGCGCGGTGCCGCCCTTTTCGGTTTCCCACAGCCCTTCGATCGCGGCGATCTTCGCGGGCTGGTGCTTCAGCGTGTTGATGCCGTGCTGGTCGCCGATCACGGCCTGCAGCGGCGCGAGCACCAGCAGCAGCCACAGCGCCATCGAGAACATCTTCTTCACGCCCTTGTCGCGGCGCCCCTTCAGCAGGTGCCATGCGCCCGTCGCGGCCACGACGAGCGCGGCGACGATGAACGCGGCGATCGCCATGTGGAACAGGCGGTACCGGAACGACGGGTTGAAGATGATCGCGAACCAGTCGGTCGGCACGATGCGGCCGTCGACGATCTCGAAGCCCTGCGGCGTCTGCATCCAGCTGTTCGACGCGAGGATCCAGAACGTCGAGATCAGCGTGCCGATCGCGACCATCAGCGTCGCGCCGAAGTGCGCGCGCGGGCTTACGCGATTCCAGCCGAACAGCATGATGCCGAGGAAACCGGCTTCGAGGAAGAACGCGGTCATCACCTCGTACATCAGCAGCGGGCCGGTGACGGCGCCGGCGAAGCTCGAGAAGCCCGACCAGTTCGTGCCGAACTGATAGCTCATCACCACGCCGGAGACGACGCCCATCCCGAACGCGACCGCGAAGATCTTCGACCAGAACAGGCAGAGGGTTTTGTAGTACTGCTTGCCGGTCTTCAGCCAGCGATATTCGAGCACGGCGATGAAGCTGGCGAGGCCGATGCTCAGCGCCGGGAAGACGATGTGAAAGGAGACGGTGAACGCGAATTGCAGGCGGGCCAGATCGAGGGCCGAAAAAGCGGTGTCCATACCAGTTGACCGAGGCTGACGATACCCGCCGGCGGGTGCCGGCGGACCCCGGCCGACGGGGCATCGGGGTTGGCTGGAGTATGTGCCGCGATATTGCGCCGCGAAATGCGCCAACTCGTCGCAGATGTCCAGACCGTCGCCTGCGTTTTCGGGATAAATCATTGATTCGTATCAACAACGCCGATCGTCACGTGCGCGATCGTGACGTGGCGGTCTGTCGCACGTGCGTCAATATGGCGCGTCGCGTCATCGGAGCGGCGCGTCGCGAACCTGCGTGCTGCGTGCCCGCGGCCAGTCCGTTTCGGCGCGTTGACGCGTAACGCGTGCAGCCCCGCTGGCGGGCCCTGGCTGACGGGGCCTGTTACATGGGTAACGGCGCGCAACATTGGCGCCCGCGCCTGTAATGGCTGGCGAATCGCGCACGGCGTAGCGTTCGATATGTCCGGTTCGTATCGACGAACCGTCCTGCCGGAGAACGTGACGTGAATGGATTGAAGCTCGCGCTGGGCGCGGTCGCCGCGGTGGCCGTCGCGACGGGCGGCGTGGCGCATGCCGCCCGGGTCGGCGTGTACGTCGGCCCAGGTTACCCGTATGACTACCCGGTCGTTCCCGCGCCGTACTACTACCCGCCGCCCGTCGTCGTGGTGCCCGTCGATCCCGGTCCGCCGCCGGAGTACGTCGAGAAGGACCAGCCGCAGCAAGGCGGCGGCGCGGACGTCTGGTACTACTGCGACGCGTCGAAGCATTACTACCCGTATGTGAAGACCTGCAAGTCGGGCTGGCGATCGGTGCCGGCGCGGCCGCAATGAGGGAGGCGCGACGATGAACCCCATGATTCGATCGCTGCGCGTGCCGGCCGTGCTGGCGCTGGCCGGCCTGCTCGGCGCGTGCGCGTACATGCCGGCCGGGCCCAGCGTGATGGCGCTGCCGGGCACCGGCAAGTCGTTCGACCAGTTTCGCGTCGACGATGCGAACTGCCGCCAGTACGCGTTCCAGCAATCGGGCGGCGTGAGTGCCGGGCAGGCGTCGACCGCGAGCGCGGTCGGCAGCGCGGCCGTCGGCACCGCGCTCGGCGCGGCCGCGGGCGCCGCGTTCAACGGCGGCTCCGGCGCGGCCGTCGGCGCGGGTGCCGGGCTGCTCGCGGGCAGCGTCGCGGGCGCGGGCGCCGCGCAGGGCTCGGCCTACGACGTCCAGCGCCGCTACGACTACGCGTATCTGCAATGCATGTACGCAACCGGCAACCGCGTGCCGGTGCCGGGAGGGATGAGCGGCGGATATGTCGGCGGCGCGCAGCGTGTGGCGCCGCCGATGCCGCCGCCGGGTGTCCAGCCGCCGCCGCCGCGTTATTGACGATGCCGCCCCGAATGCCGGCCGCCCCGCCCCGGCGCGGGGCGCGTCGCTTCGTGCCGGTCGCGGGGGGATCGTGTGTCGGCGGCGCACGATCGATCGCCGCTTCCTTGTGCAGTGCGATGCATCGGCAGGCGCTGCGCGAATTGCGTACACTCTGAGTCTCGTTTCGGCAGGGCCGGGCGCATCGGTTCCGGTCCGCGTTCACTCAGGGCACGAAGATGATCGATTTACGCAGCGATACCGTCACACGTCCGAGCCAGGCCATGCTGGCCGCAATGACTGCCGCCGAAGTCGGCGACGACGTATGGGGCGACGACCCGACCGTGCTGCGCCTGCAAGCGGTCGCGGCCGAGCGGGCCGGCAAGGAAGCCGGCCTGTTCTTCCCGAGCGGCACGCAAAGCAACCTGGCGGCGCTGATGGCGCATTGCGAGCGTGGCGACGAGTACATCGTCGGCCAACTCGCGCACACCTACAAGTACGAAGGCGGCGGTGCGGCCGTGCTCGGCAGCATCCAGCCGCAGCCGATCGAGAACGCGCCGGACGGCACGCTGCCGCTCGCGAAGATCGCCGCGGCGATCAAGCCGCTCGACAACCACTTCGCCCGCACGCGCCTGCTCGCGCTCGAAAATACGATCGGCGGCCAGGTATTGCCGGACGGCTATGTGCAGGAAGCCGTCGCGCTCGCGCGCAGCCGCGGGTTGGCGACCCACCTCGACGGCGCGCGCGTGTGCAATGCGGCCGTCGCGTCGGGCCGCCCGATCGCCGAGCTGTGCGCGCCGTTCGATACCGTGTCGATCTGCTTCTCGAAAGGGCTCGGCGCGCCGGTCGGTTCGGTACTGGTCGGCAATCGCGCGCTGGTCGAGCGCGCGCAGCGCTGGCGCAAGGTGCTCGGCGGCGGGATGCGGCAGTCCGGCATTCTCGCGGCGGCCTGCCTGTATGCGCTCGACCACAACGTCGAGCGGCTCGCCGACGATCACGCGAACGCCGCGCATCTTGCCGCCGGCCTCGCGCGCATCGAGCCGGTGAAGGTGCTGTCGCACGCGACGAACATGGTGTTCGCGCAATTCCCCGAAGCCGATTGCGCGCCGCTCGAGGCGTGGTTGAAGGAACGCGGGATCCTCACGCAGATGCTGTACGCGTCGCGCTTCGTCACGCACTGCGACGTGTCGCGCGCGGATATCGATACCTTCATCGACGCGGTCGGCGCGTATTTCGCGCAACGGCGCGCGTAAGGCGGAATGCGCCGGCCGGCCCGGGGGCGCAGGCGCGGCGCGAAGCGGGGGTGGGGAGGCGACGGGGCGGTGCCGTGGCCCGTCTGTCGATATCGGGCGTGCCGGTAGACTACGCGTGCTTGGGCATGTCGGCGGGCGGCGTGCCGTCGTGGAACAGTGCTTTCAGCTGCGTGCGAAGTTCGGCGCTGTCGGTGTGCTGGTGCACCGAGACCGCATGCTGCACGGCGGCCTCCAGGAGTTCGTTGTCGGAGTCTGCGGAAATCGCGACCGAGCAATGCATCGCGCTGGGAAACTCGCGGCAATCGATATAGCGGCGGGACATGATGTTCTCCTCACGGGAAAGGGAACGGCCGGATGTGCGTGATCGGCCGCGCGGCGCGTTCGCGAGGCCGATGAAAAAAGTATAGGCGACGCGCCGGCGGCGCTCGTCACGACAGCGGTGCGAGCAGCCGGCGCGCCGCTTCGACCACCCGCGTGGACAGCGACGCCATCGTCGGCGACTGCACGGTCCATGCGTGCCAGTACAGCGCGATATCGGTCGGATGCATGGGCGCGAGATCGACGAGCCCCTGCGCGTCGAGCGGCGCGCCGCCGATCAGCGGCTCCGGCACCATCGCGTAGCCGAGCCCGTGCCGCACCGCCGCGAAATGCGCGTGCGTGCCCGGCACGTAATGGCACGGATACGCGCCTTCGGGCAACCCGAATTTCTCCTTGAGGAACGTGGACTGCAGCGTGTCGCGCCGCGAATACGCGACGACCGGTGCGACGCGCGCGCTCGTGCGGCTCAGGCCGCGCGGGAACCAGCGCCCGGCGAACGCGGCGGCCGCAAGCAGCCGGTAGCGCATCGTGCCCAGCGGCGTCGCGACGCAGCCGCGCATCGGCTTCGGCTCGGTCGTCACGCAACCGACGGCCATCCCGCTTTCGAGCAGCGCGAACGTGTGATCCTGATCCTCGACGATCAGCTCGAACAGGATGCGCTCGCCCGCGAGCACCGACGTCAGCGCGGGCAGGAACCAGGTGCCGAGGCTGTCGGAGTTCAGCGCGATCGTGACCGAGATCGGCGATTCGCGCTCGGCCGCGAGCGTGCTCTGCAGGTCGGCCTGCAGCAGCGCGACGCGGCGCAGGTGCTGCAGCACGCGCTGTCCGGCCACCGTCGGCCGGCACGGCCGCGTGCGCAGCACGAGCGGCGTGCCGAGGCTCGCCTCCAGCGCGCGCACCCGCTGCGTGACGGCGGAAGCGGTCACGTGCAGGCGCACGGCGGCCTGCTCGAAGCTGCCGGTGTCGGCGACGGCCAGCAGCGCGGCGGCCTGCTTCGGATCGATCGTCATCGACATGTATCAGATTGCCCGAGACAGATTGTGTTGATCAAATCGGGGGCTGCGCTTTGAGGAATCTCACCGCGCTTCTTCGTAAGCGTAGTGGTGTCGTTTTCCGAGCTTATGCACGTCCCACAGTTCGGCTTTCAGCTTGTCGTGATGCTTCTTGGCTTCCTTCCGGTCAGAAGTCACACAAAAAGCGGCGTATTTTTTCTCCGCTTGGCGTACGGAGATCGAGGTAATAGACGCCGTCGCGCTTTCGGATGGACATTGGAAACGCTCCTTTCCTTCCGTCCGCGCCGGTCGATCGGCATTGTAACCGGACGGTTTCGATTTCAGAATTTCAGGCCAGATTCGCCAAACCCCTCCGACTTTGAAGAAGCCCAAGGCTCGCGGATTTGCATAGATTGTCGAATACGAAACAGCGAGCAAATCTGCAGCTTCTTTGAGGGTTAGTGCTCGTTCCATGGCTGTAGGGATTGCATCCGCGTTTTTAGAGCGTGCGTACGTTCGGTATGCGCCGCGTGAGCGGCGCTTCGTCTATCTGGATCGCGGTTGCGGGCGTCAGCCCACCTTTGTTCGACTGCATCGAATTGCCGTTGACGCTCGCCAGTGCGATAGCCGGGCGCGAGGTCATTTCGCTGCCTCCTGCGCCATATCCGGCGTCCAGTCGGGATTGGGTGACTGCAGGATGTCATCGAGCCATTGCAAGACGAGTGGAAGGTCTTTCTGGTGTTTGATGTTCTCGTGGCCGGGTGTTTTTCTCGACCATCGAGCGCCTTCTTGTGCCGCTTGCATTCGCGTCGGGTAGGTTGTGGTGCCTGCGCCGATCTTCAGTGGCGTCGATACGAAGCTGTCCCCGAAGTTGTACATCGCCGCGCAGATCCCCTGATCGGGTTTCGGCCGGGCCACGTATATTTCCGCGATCGCCTTTTTCGTCCGCTTGCTGATGGGTGAGCGAAGGGTATCGGCAGGAACGCAGCGGCCGTCTTCATCCGGTGCCGTTACGGGGTAAATCCGTGCCTTCTTCGGGAAAGCTGCGCACGATCAAGGGACGCGTGATCGTCAGCCTGAACGACCATCCGGACGTTCGGCATGTGTTCGACAGGTTTCATATCGAGGCCGTGCCGATCCAGTGCACTTTGCGCGGTGGTCGACGGGGCAGCCGAACGAAGCGAACTGATCATTTTCAGCTGGGACGACGCGGCGCAAACGGCCGGGTTGTTTTGACCGCAGGCCGCCGTACGGAACTGTGCGGTGGCCTGTTGCGGAGGTGAAGGTCGGCGGATGAGTGGCGAAATTTATTCGTAAGCTATTGATTCGCTTGACGATTGTTGACGCTTGCCAAAAATAGCATGTGATACGATCCGCGCGATAAATCTAGCAAGCCGTGACATGTCGTGCCGGCATTTCTCCGACACGACCTAACAACAAGCCTTCGTAGAGGCGTAGATGACGAGCAACAAGAAAGCGCAACGTGCCGGGGGCGTACGCGTCGCGCAGCAGCAACTGGCACGCGAATCGGCGTGCACGAATTATCGCTTTGCAGGACCGGCATGTGATGAGACCGCGCGTCCGTTATGGATGCGTGGCGTTGCGGCCATGATGGCGATCGTGATGTATTTCGCGCCGGCCGTGTTTCTTGCCGATGAAGTCGTGCACGCGGCACCGATTATCGATCCTCGCGCGCCGATTCCCTTCCAGCCGACGATCACGCAGACCAGCGCTGGTGTGCCGGCTATCAACATTCCAACGCCCAATGCCAATGGGATCAGCGTTGGTCAGTACCAGTCGTTTAACGTAGGGCCGGAAGGTCTCGTGCTGAACAACAGCACGGTGGCGGGCACTCCATTGCTCGGCGGTACGCTGGGCGCGAATCCGAATCTGAATGGTCGGCCGGCGACGACGATCGTCAATCAGGTCAGCTCGACTGGTCCAGCGGCCTCATTGTTCGGTCCGCTCGAGGTATTCGGCTCACCCGCAGCCGTCGTCGTGGCGTCTCCGAATGGCGTCAGCGTCAATGGTTTGAGCGTGACGAACGTCACGAATTTGACGCTCACGACCGGCACGCCGCAGTTTCTGACGGGTGTCGGCGGCACGGCAACCGATTTTGCGCATGCGGGTGCGGTGGCGTACGACGTTCGCTCAGGCAACATTTCGATCAGCGGGCCCGCCGGTAATGACGGCACGCCGGGGGCCGGAGTGGAAGGCACCGTCGGGAATTTGGACCTCATCGGCCAAAGTGTCACCGTCAACGCACCCCTGAGAGCCGACCAGCGCGTGAACATCGTCACGGGCAACCAGCTCGTGACGCCAGCGTCGTCGAACGAGACCGGCATCACTTACGGAACGGCCGCAAACGGCACGGCAAACACGGCCGCGGCGATCGGCAAGAGCGTCGCGGTCGATGCGAGCCAATATGGTTCGGTGACGAGCGGCACGGTCTATATCGTGTCCACGGCGGCCGGTATGGGCGTGAACACCCAAGGCCCACTGTCGGCGACGGCGGGCAACGTAGTCGTCAATGCGAACGGCGACGTGTCGGTCGGTCAAACGTTTGCCAATCAGAACGTCAATCTGACCAGCACGGGCAACACGACGATCGCGGGTACGGGTCTCGCGAACCAGAACTACACGGTCAATGCGAACGGCGACATCAACGCGCCGGGTGCAGTGTCGGCCGGGCAGAACGTCACGATGACAGCGGGCGGCAATTTGAATGCCGCGTCCGTTGCCGCGAACGGTGCGGCCAGCCTGACGGCCGGCCAATCGATGACGATCGGGGCGCTGTCGGCGCACGACATCGCGCTGCAGACGACGAACGGCGATCTCACGGTCGGGGGCTTGAGTGCGCCCGGCACGGTGTCGGCCAAGGCCGGGCGGGATCTGACAGTCAACGGCGCGGTGCAGGGCGGTAGCACGGTGGCGCTCGCAGGTGCGCGCAACGCAACGATCAACGGGCAGGTGTCAGGCGTCGGCGACACCACGATTGCCGCACAGACTGGCTCGGCGACCGTGAACGGCAACGCGCTGTCGAATGGCGCGTTGTCGGTGACGGCCGGCCAGAATGCAACGATCGGCGGCACCGAGCAGGCACAGGGGCCGGTATCGATTGCGGCACAAGCCGGCTCGATTACGGGCCAAGGCAATGTCTCGTCCTCGCAGGGCGCGGTCAACCTGAACGCAGGCCAGGCGATCGCGCTCAATGGCGCGGTACAAAGCGGCAGCACGGTCAACGCGACGGCTGGCACGAACGCAAGTTTCGGCGGCACGGTGTCCGCACCGGGTGCGGTGACGATTCAGGCGGGGCAGGACACGACGCTCGGTGGGAACGTCACGAGTGGCGGGAATCTGAACGTGACGTCGGGTGACAGCACGACCGTTCAGGGCGTGGCCGCGTCGGTCGGTGATATGACGCTCGCAGCCAACGGCGGGTCGCTCTCGACGACAGGCAACTTGGTCGCGCTCGGTGCGCTGAACGCGAGCGGCAAGCAGGGCGTCAACCTGGGCGGAACGGTCTACAGCGGAGGCAACGCATCGATTGGATCGAGTGCCGGCAACGTGTCGGTCGCGGGGGCCGTGTCGACGCCGGGCGCGGTGAACATCAACGCCGGGCAGGATGCGACGATTGCCGGTACGGTCCAGAGCGGCCAGACCACGACGATCGCAGCTGCACGTGATGTGAGCCTGAACGGCGGTCTTGCGGTCAACAACACCGGCAACGCGAACGTGACGGCCGGACGCGACATCAACGGCACGGGCGCGATCAGCGTCGCGAACGATACGACGCTCAATGCCGGAAACAATGTTGCCGTCTCCGGTGGAATTCAGACCGGCAACAACCTGAGCGCGACGGCCGGTCAAAACCTGTCGGTCGGCGCGACGACGGCGGTCGGCAGCAGTACGCTGACGGCGACCAACGGTAGTGCGACGCTCGCAGGCGATGCGCTGTCGGGCGGAGCGACCACGATCACCGCCGGCACCGACGTGACAGCACAAGGCAGCGTCAAGAGCCTGGGCGATCTGAGTGCCAATTCGAAGGCGGGCAATCTGACGGTGGCCGGTGCTGTTTCGACGGCTGGCAACGCCAACCTGAGCGCCGCTCAAGGCCTGACGCTGAATGGCCAGACGACTGCATCGAAGGATGCGAATCTCACAGCGACCAACATCACGACGCAGGGCGTGGCGGTCGGCGGCAACCTTACCGCCACCGCGACGAATAACCTCGATACGGCGGCGGGCCAGCTCAACCAGACCTTCAGCACTACGGCACCCGCGCTGTCGGTCGGCGGCAACGCGACCCTGTCGGGCGCGAACGTGACGACCGCGAACGCGGTGGTCGGCGGCACGGCGCGGATCACCGGTACGCAAAGCCTGACGACGGGCGGAACGGCGGCTTTCAAGGGCGACGCGACGCTCGCCGGCGGCACGATCAATAACGTCGGTACGCAGATGGCGGCCGGCAACCTGAACGTGTCGGGGTCGACCGTCTCGAATTCGGGCAGCTTGTCGTCGCTGCAAACCGCGAACGTCACCGCGACGAGCCTTAATAACTCAGGGACGATCTACGGGCCGACGGCGAATTTCAACATCTCGGGCGCGACGACGAACTCGGGTGGTTTGCTCGCGACCAACGCGCTGAACCTGACGACGGGCAGCCTGAATAACGCGAACGGTCTCATCTACTCGGGCGACGTCAATAATCCGACCGCTGCAATCGGCAACACGACGGTGACCGTCTCGGGCGGCAATGGATCCTTCGACAACACCAACGGCCGGATTCTCGGGCAAAACATCGCGACGCTGAACCTGCCGAACCAGACGCTCGATCCGTCTGTAGCCAGTTATGGGACGGTCAACGGCGGCAATGGCTTGAACCTGTCCGCGCAGTCGGTGAGCAACTCCGGAACGTGGACGCTGCCGGGAACGGCGGTCACCGTCTCTGCAACGCAAGGCATCAACAACGCCGGCACGATCAATCAGGGTACCGGCTCGCTGACCCTGAACGGGGCTGTCGGGAACGCCGGAACCGTCAACGGTAACGACCTGACGATCAACGGGTCGCTCGCGAACGCGGCAAGCGGTACCGTCACGGCCAATGATGCGTTCACGCTGAATGGTTCGGGCACGAACGCCGGGACGGTGCAGGTGGTCAATACGCTAACGATCACAGGATCGAGCTATGACAACTCAGGCGGCACCACGAAGGCGGGTAATAGCAACAGCCCGGCAGGCAGCGGCAACGCAACGATCAACCTGAGCGGCGATCTTGGGAACGCGGGCGGTACGCTGACGGCGACGAACGATCTGTCGATCACAGCCGTGACCGTCAATAATGCGACTGCTGCATCGGGCTCGTCGACAACGACGACGACCAAGACGGTAGACAACCCCGGACTGTTGTGGTCGACCGTCATCGGCACGATCAATTACCAGTTCTATTTCCCCGGCGTAGGCAACCACGTCGCGGCAGAGAACATCCCGCTGACCCAGCAAGCGACCCTCGGTGACTTGTTGTCGCCCGTGGGTGTCGCAGTTACTCAGGCTCCCGTCGCATCGACCGGCACGTTCACGCTGGTGCAATTGCCCGGAGGCGCATCGCAAGCGCAACCGCAGCTGGGTAGCCTCGGTGCGGCATACTGGTACGTGCAGGACGGCACGCTCGCGAACAATGGCATCAGCAAGACCTTCACGCTGCCGACGGTGACGGAAACGACGACGACAGTCGGCGTGGTGTCCGGGCCGCCGTCCGTGATCGCGGCGGGACACAATCTTTCGATGACGGCCCAGACCCTGAACAATCAAGGCGGGACGGTCAGTGCGGCGAACGACGTTTCGTTGAACGTTCAGACGCTGAACAACGAGGCGCGCTCGTACACGTCGACCGTGATGGACACGGTCGATGCGACGGCATTGAATTCGTTGTTGTCGGGTCTGCAGGCATTGAACGGTTCGACATCGGGGGGATTCCTGGGACAGGGCGGCACGCCGATCGCGGTCTACCAGAGCGTCGGCACCTCGCCGGGGTCTTCGGGCGGCGGTATTGTCGGTACGGGGATCCATGCCTGCGATCTGAACAGCCACTGTTCATACACCATCGGTCTGCCGACGACCTTCTCGATCAGTTCGCCGGGTACGGTAGCGACTCCGACCGTATCGACGAGCACCACGGTGCAGGGTGCAGCGGGACAGGTGCTGGCGGGCCATAACCTGAATGTATCCGGTGGCAACCTGACCAATGCGGGGACGCTGTCGGCAGGCAACGACGTCACGATTCAGGCAACGAGCTTTACGAATCAAGGTTCGAATGTCGGGTCGAAGACGGTGACGGCGGGTTGCGCATCGGGCGTCTCGAATTCGGGCTGCACGTCGCTTCATACGACGAATCCGAACTCGGAGACGTACAGCTATCAACAGACCAACAGCAACGTCACCGCTGGTCACGACATCGTCATCGCCGCGAACCAGGTCAACAACACTTACGGCAATCTGGTCGCGGCGCACGATGTCGTGATCGGCGGCGCAGGCACGACCGCGGGCAATCCGACGCAGGCATCGAGCGTCACGAACACCTCGGCCGCGATCGAAGCCGGCAACAACGTCCAGATCAACGCAGGTACGGTGACGAACACGATCGCCGCACCGGCCACGATCCATCAGAACTACGGAACGGGCTCGCCGTACTCTGGATGCGGACAGAACTGCGAAGCGTATATCGAGGTGCAGTCGGCCCGGCCGTCGACGATTACTGCGAACAACAATCTGTCGATCACGGCGGGCGTGTTCAGCAACACGGGCAGTCTCGTGACGGCTCTGAACAACGCAACGATCAACGCCAGCTCGAGCGCGTCGAGCGACAACCAATACCTACACGCGTATTGGACCGGTAACCCCGCCGGCATTCGCACGTGGGGTTGCCAAGGTTCGGCGGCGACCTGCCAGAACCTGTACGGCGGTGCGTTCAGTCTCGGCGATGCGCAAGCAGCGCCCGGCTTGCCGTCGAATGTCGGCATGTCGGACTTTGTGCCGGCCACGATTCAAGCGGGCAATTCGCTCTCGGTGAACTCGCCGACGCTCACGAACACCGGCAACGTGATCGGCCAGTCCATCGCGCTAACGGGCTCGCAGCTCGTCAACGGGATCACGAATCCGAACGTATTTACACCGCCGCCGGTCGTGTCGGGGCAGGTGATCTCGCTTGGGCCGGTGTCGACGCCGTCCGGCGTGGCCACGACCGTCAACGTGGCGGGCCGGGTTGTCGATGCGAATGGCCAGCTCACGTCGGTGACCGGTTCGGCGGGTTTGCCACCAAACACGCCGATCGGCACGCAAACCGTCGGCAAGCCGGTCGCGCCGATCGTCACGCAGGCGAACGCGCCGCAGAGCGCAACCGTCAAGACGATTTCCGGGCAAACGACCACGGTCACCTACCTGACGAACAACCCGGCCGCGCAGGTCGTGGACACGGTTTCGTCGGCGTCGTTGATTGCCAACCTGCCGGCGAATCTGCAGCCGGGCAATGTCCCGTTCTACTACGACCCGTACACCGAGAATCAGCAGATCGAGCTGGCCGCGCTGCAGGCGACCGGCAAGAGCAGTTTCTACAGCACGACGAGTGCGACGGACAGTACGAGTCAGGCGTCGATCGCCAATCAGGACAAAGCCGCGCTGTACGGTGCGGCACTCGAGTACGCGAAGGACCATGACATCGCGCTCGGAACGAAGCTGTCCGACGCGCAACTGGCGATGGTCGATCATCCGATGCTCTGGTACGTCGAGCAGTCGGTGCCGGAACCGGGCTGCTCGACGACGGGTGGCGCGACGTGCCCGACCGTGCAGGCGCTGATGCCTGAACTGTTGTTGCCGAAGAACTACGCGGTCGTCAATGCCGATGGCGAGATCACTGGCACGAACGTCACGCTCAACTACGCGAACAGCATCCTGAACACGGGCACCGTCACGGCGCAGAACCTGACGGTCAACACGAATTCGCTGACCAACGAACAACGCTCGACGAACATCGGCACGATCTACCAGACCGGTCAGGACGGCATGCTCTTGCAGACCACGGGCACCGTCGTGCAGCAAGGCGGCTTCATGTCGGCCGCCAATTACGATTTGCAAGTGCAAAGCCTGAACCAGATCGGCGGTGCGCTTCAGAAAACCGGCGCGGATGGCACCGTCGACGCAGCCGGCACACAAGCGATGCTGGCGAATCTGAAGGGCCAACTCGGCGGGAACTTCACGCAGCAGACTGTCAGCGACAACCTGCACACGGACGTGCTCGGCGGCGATGCGTGGTACGACCAGGTCTTCATGACGGGGGTGATCGTCGGCTTGTCGATCATGTCGGGGATGGCGGCGTCGGCTGCAATCGGGGCGATGGCGTCGGCAGCATCGGGGACGGCCTTCGCGGCGGCGGTGCCGGCGACCACGACGACGGCGGCGATCGGCGCGGGCACGGCGAACGTCGCGCTGTCGGCCGGTTTTGCCGGCATGATGAACAGCACGATGAGCCAGTTGAATTCCGGCGGCTCGTTCAGTGTCGGGAAGATGCTGGAAACAGGTGGTGTGGCGGCGCTGACGGCCGGTTTGACGAACGGCATCACGTTTGGCAACGGTGCCCCGGGCTGGTCGTGGAATGCCTCGCAGAACAGTCTCGCATCGCTGGCCGGCGTACAGTCGGTTGGGAACACGCTTGTACCCCAGGCGGGTGCGGCAACCGGTTCGTTGCCGACGACGATTACCGCAATCGCGGCCGAATCGGTGCTCCAAGCGACGATTCAAACGACCCTGCAGGGCGGAAGCTTCCTGACGAATCTGCGCAACAGCGCGGCGACGAATGCGGCGGCATCGATTGCCTACACGATCGGCAATCTGAATCAGGACGGCACGCTGACGGGCGCGGCGTACGTGGCAGCTCATGCGGCGCTCGGCTGTGCGGCAGGTGCGGCGACGGGCCAGGGATGTGGTGGCGGTGCGATTGGTGGGGCCGTGAGCGCGGCGCTCTCGCCGGATGTGGTGAAGGCGATTGATCCGACGGGCGCGCCGCTTGATGCGGGTCAGCAGGCTGTACTCGCAGCGTTCGCAACGCTTGCTGGTGGTGGTCTTGCTGGTCTCGCCAGTCAGAATGCGATGGCCGGTGCGACGGCTGCGCAGAACGAGGCGCTGAACAACACGGGGGACCATGCGGCCGACGCAGCGAAAAAAGGCGGCCTGCTGAGCGCGGTCGGCACGTGGCTGCAGAATACCTACGGCGATCCGATCGGCTCCTTCAAGAACTGGGGCAACCAGTTTGTAGGGCTGATGCAGGCCAACAACGGACAGACGCCGCCGTCCGATCCGAATCCGCTGGTGCAGGCGAACAACGGCAATCCGCCGACCACCGGAGCCTCGCCGGTGACGCCAGCGGTGCCCGTATGCGATCCGCCGGTTTGCACGATGGTGCCGGGATCACCGGGCACGCCGAGTAATGCGATTCTGTCGAGCGGTAGTAGCGACAGCGGTTCAGGCGGCACGAACGGTCAGGGTTCCACAAACAACGTCGGATTCGATACATCAAATCTTGAAAGCAAGTTGAACGGCTACTTGTTGGACCCGGCACATCCTCAGAATCAAACTAAGGCGAACTGGTTCAGTCAGGCGCTGGGTTTCGACCAGAGCAACTGGCAAGATTTGGCTAAACAGTTGTACTTTGATACGGCCACGGCAGTGCAGACGAAGACTACCCAATACGGACAAACTTACGAACAGGTCATCCCGATCAAAGGAACTAACGGAAAGATTATAGACACGACGTTTGTCTTCATGAAAGACAATTCCGGAACGGTGCGACTCGTGACAGGTATCCCTGCGAAAAAATGAATGCGATGAAAGAAAACGACACGTTTGTGTTGTCGAAGTCCGTTGAGGCAACAGTCATTGGGGAGCACCGAACTGTGGTGCTGCCACTCGGAACCGTTGTGACCGTAGTGTTGGTGTTCGGTGACCCGAGTTCGCCCGCAGGCTACGAAGTGGAAGCCTTCTTGCCGAAGGACGATGCCTATGCGTTGGCAACTGTTGAGGCTCGTGACGTTGGGTAATTTGTTGCCACAAACAGTGCCGTAGTCGGTGCGGATACGGTGCGATTGGCGGGGCCGTGTCGGCCGCGTTGACACCCGACGTGTTACGGGTGATCGATCCGAGCGGCGCGGCGCTTGATCAAGGCCAGATGGCTATGCTGGCGGCGATTTCGACATGGGCCGGTGGTGGCTTTGCCGGGCTTGCAGGTCAAAACGCGATGGCTGGTGCCGCCGCCGCTCAAAATGAAGCGCTGAATAACGACGGAGGAAGTCCGACCCATACGGCTGCAGCCGTGAGGAATGGCGGGGCACTTAGTGCAGCCGCAGAGATAATCCTTACGGCAATGATGCCGTGGAAAAGCCCGACAATACAAAGCCTCACGCAGCCTGTTACGTCTACGGTAAAGGGCGTTGGGTCGCTGGTTCAGTCTAACAACGGAGGGGCACCACCCGCTGATCCGAATCCGCTCGTGCAGGCGAATGACGGTAATCCGCCAGCGACAGGTGGCGCAGTGGTGACACCACCGACGGTAACTTGTTATCCCGGCGTGGGCTGTGTCGCGACGCCACCAATTGCTTCTGCGGGCGCGACTGGTTCGCCAAGCAATTCGACTCTGTCCAGTGGCGATAGCAATAGCGGCTCGGGTAGCGGCACAGGCGGTCAGGGTGCCACAAATTCGTCTGGAGACGCCGCGCGGCTCGCTGGACAAAATCGCGAAACGTCTGTCGCGAATATTGTCAATGGCTCAGTGTCTGGCGAGAAGGTTGCTGTACCTGGGCTCGGGTCGACGGATATCGACGTTGTCGGCGGGAATGGCAACCTGATCGCGGTTGGTGGTCCGGCAAAGGCGAATAATCTGGGAAAGCTGGGGCAGGAGCTTCGCATCTACCAAGCGATCGCCACCCAGCGAGGTGTCTCTGCCGAGGCCTACTTCGCTGAAGGTACGCCTCAGTCGGCAATTAACCTTGCGACTAAAATACTCGGCGTTGAGAATGTCAAAATTTTCCCCGGGAGCAAATGATGACGAGACCAGTGTGTCGTATACGGATTCCTGAAACTTTGGGTTGGGCATTCCCCTTTGTCGTTTCTTTGATGGAGGCGCTGGGACTGTCGCTTACGAATCCCGGCAACGCTAAGATAACGACATGGAACGATAGTGGTGACCAAATAGAGCTCGCCGCCGAAAAAGTACATTTAGAGGTGATCTCCGGATCTGTTCGCAACATCCAGTTTTGGAAAACTGTCAGTGAAGATGTGTTTGTTGCGTGGGAGAATGTACAAAGTGGATGTACTTTCTCATTCTACTTAGATGGATTGGATCCGACTTTTGCAGTTTTGTTGGCTTCAAAATTCGCGGAGTTAGTATTGACGACGTTCCGCTCCAAATACGACGGCGGTGATGTGTTAACTATTTCATTTGAATAGTAATTTATTGCAGCCGGCGAAATGAAATTAACAAAAGTATCACGCTATCTGATTTTGACTTGGGCCACGTTCGCGGTGCCGGCCTATGCGGCAGGCATCCTGGCTGACGGAGCTACTGCGACGGCCGTATCTTCTGGCGTGGGTGGTAGACAAACCGTCAACATTGCGCCTGCTGTCGGGGGCGTCTCGAATAACACGTACTCGTCGTTCAATGTCTCGAAAGCCGGCGCCGACCTCAACAACGTCGGCATCAACGCGCGCACGATCGTCAATCAGGTCACGAGCACGAACCCCTCGCTGATTCAGGGCAACATCAACGTGCTCGGTCCACGCGCGAATGTGATCCTCGCAAATCCGAACGGCGTCACGATCGACGGCGGGAGCTTCACGAACACGGGGCACGTCGTGTTGTCGACCGGGCAGGTAAGTTTCACCGATCTCACGCTTGCGCCCGGCGTCGTACAGCGCAACGTCGTGCTCACGACCGACCGCGGCGCGATCACGATCGGCCCCGGTGGATTGTCCGGCACGCTGGTCAACCTCGACCTGATCGCGAAGCAACTGAGCATAAACGGGCCGGTCACGAACGATTTCACCAGCTCGACAAGCGGTATTCGCGCTATTGCGGGCGACAGTACCGCGACCTACGACACCAGTTTCTCCCCGTCCGATAATGGCCACGACTGGCTGACTGGCACGTCGTCGCCGGGCACAAAAAGCAACGCCGTCGCCGTCGACATTACGGCGGCCGGCGGATTGACGGCCGGCCGCGTTCAGCTGATTGTCACTGATCAAGGCGCGGGCGTGCACAGCCTCGGCAAGGTCTACGCGAACGCAGGCGATGTCGTCGTGACTGCGAATGGGGACATCGCGATCGCGGATGGATATCTGAAGGCCGAGCGAGACGTCGCGCTCACGACGCCTGGCACCGTGTCGTTAACGGGCGCCCAGGTGACAGCCGCGAACAATGTGAACGTTCAGGCGGGCAACATCGCGCTGTCTGACGATACAACCGGCCAAACCACCTTGAGCGCAGGCAACACGGTCAACCTGACGAGCAGCGGCGCGATCAGCAACACCGGCAGCCTGATTCAGGCAGGCGCGACGGCGAGCGACGGCACGACAACTGGCGGCGACGTGATCCTTACCGCCGCCGGCGACATCACGAACCGTTCGAGCGCGAACAACCTCGGGATCGTCTTTGCCGCCAACGGCCAGACGAAGCTGACGGCCGGCGGCAACATCATCAACGACAACGCCCGCATCCTGTCGAACGACGCGGTGAGCCTCACCGCGGCCGGCGACGTTCAGAACATCATCGACCATACCGGCGGCACGAACGGCGGCCAGCCAACCGCGTATTCCGATCGCGGCGGCAGCTTCCTGTTCTTCGCGCACACCACGAGCGGCTTCAACGTCGACTACGGCACCGTCAGCAATCCCGACCAGCTCGCATATATCGCCGCCGTCCACGGTCCGGTGACGATCAGCGCGCGCAATTTCAGCAATTCGGGCGGCATCGTTCAATCGAACGATGGCGACGTCAACATCACCGCCCAGAACGCCTTCACCAACGCCGCCGTCTTCACGGGCCAGGCGAGCTACACGCGCAGTTGCTGGATCTTCTGCCACGCCGACGCGTCGAGCAACGTCACGCCGTACGGCGGCACGATCCAGGCGGGCGGCAACATCGGCATCAAGGCGGGTACGGTCGCCCGCAACGTCGGCGGCAACGTATTCGCGACGGGCGACATCAAGGTCGATGCTCCCGTCACGTATGCGCAAGGCGTCACGGGCTATTCGGCGATCAACCAGCACCGGGGCTTCAAGGCGTTCTTCGGCAGCACGTGGGCGCAGATCATCGCGATGGATATCGGTGGCGGCTTCACCGCGAACGGCAGCGTGACGCTGACCGGCGACGGCGTGATCGACGGCGGTTCGTTCAGCGGCGGAAAAGGCGTGACGGCGGCCGGTGGCATCACGACCGGACGCGCGCCGTCGCGCAGCCCGGTGCAAATCGACCAGCACCTGGGCCTGACGACGTGGTGGTGGCGCTAACCCATGAACTATCAAAGCAAAAATCGTCTCGGGCTGACCGTCGTCGTTTTCCTCGCAATGGTGATCGTCATTGCCGCCTCGCAAAGCGGTGTTTTCGGTAAGGCCACATTGACGCTCGGGCATCCGCACGCACAACAACGATGAAACCACGCGTTTTCCCTCGATTGAAACTGCCGCTGTTGGTCGCGAGCCTGGCCGCGCTGCATGTATCGGCACATGCGCAAACCCCGCCTCCGGCGGCCCGCCCCGTGCAGGACCCGGCGCAACTTATCATCGAACAGCAGCGCGAGCAGGCGCGCCAGCGGCAGCTCGAGCAGCCGCCCGTATCGATCACGATTGCGCCGACGTCCGAGACGACGCTCGATATCCCGCCCGGCACGCCGGTCGATTCCATCGTCGAAACCGGCCCGACCTTTCCGGTGCAACGAATCGTGCTGCAAACCGCCGACGGGAAGCCGTTCGAACCACCCGGCGGCATCACGACCCAGCAGCTCGACGCGGTCGTGGCGCCGTTCATCGGCCACGATCTCGGCTCGCACCGTATCAACGTGATGCTGAAGCGGATCACGGACGTATTCGTCGAACGCGGCCTCGTGACGACGCGCTCACTACTCGGCCCGCAGAATCTCGCGTCCGGCACGCTCAAGATCACGATTCAGGTCGGCGTGATCGAAGCGTTCACGATCAACGGCAAACCGGTTCACCGGCTCAGGCCGGGCGAGTCATCGTCGGGCGGCGGCTGGTTCACGGACTCTGGCTACGAGAACGCATTCCCGACGGCGTCCGGCGATCCGCTGCGCCTGTCCGACATCGATCAGGGCGTGGCGCAGATCAATCGCCTGCGCCGCAATCAGGCGACGGTCCAGATTCTGCCGGGTCAGAATCCGGGCGAATCGATCGTCGATATCGGCAACAAGCCGGGCGATCGCCTGTATTACACGTTGGGCGTCGACAACTACGGCAGTTCGGCCACGGGCGTGACGCGCTACCGTGCGGGCGTCGAGGCCGACAACCTGCTCGGCCTGCAGGAATCGCTGAGCGTGAATTTCCTCGACAGCCTCGACAGCAACGCGATCGTCGGCTCGTTCGCCGTGCCGTTCGGCCGCCATACGTTCAGCTACACGATCTCCGATTCGGAGTATCAGCAACTGATCGGCACGACCGCGCTCGAATATGGCCGCACGCTTTCGCACATCTTCGGCTGGAACTATCTGGTCAGCCGCAGCGTGAGCGACATCACCAGTGTCGACGCCACAGTGTCCTGGCGCCGCACCGATCGCGAGGTCAACGGCATCGACCTCGATCCGCAGCGCGTCGCTGTATTGCGGCTGGCCGGCAACTGGCTGCACAAGTTCGTGATGAACGATGCGCAGGGCAATTTCACGATCAACGGTGGGTTGTCGCAGGGGCTGCCGTGGTTCGGCGCGAACCACGATCCGCATGGCATCTCGCGCGATGAAGCGCACAGCCAGTTCACCAAGGTGGATGCGACGGCCGCCTTCACGCTGCCGCTGCCGAAGATCGGACGCGCATTGCTCGCCTATCGGGGCGTGTTGAGCGGGCAATATACGAACATGGCGCTGTTCGGTTCGGAGCAACTGTACCTCGGCGGGATGGATACCGTCCGCGGCTTTCGGTCGGGAGAAATCGCCGGCGATCGCGGTTTCTACTCGCGCAACGAGCTCGCGTGGGTGAACGCGCCGGCCTGGAAAGACGGTCGAATCGAACCGTACGTGTTCGTCGACGCTGGCAAGGCCAGCCTCGTCGCGGTGCCGGGTTTCCCGACGCTGGCCGGGGCGGGCGCGGGACTGCGCGCCCAATGGCAATGGCGCAAACAGTTTCTGTCCGGCGAGGTCCTGATCGGCCGGGCGCTGATGCAACCGGCCGCACTCGGTCCGAAAGCAACGCTGGTGCTGGCCACGATGAACTGGAATTACTGATCGGCCGCACCCGTCATTCCAAGGAACGGGTGCATTTGTGCGAAGCGTCTGCTTCGCGGCTTCTTGTTCGACGAATAGACGATGATGAAAGCGACACTGAATTATGCGTTGATGGTAACCGCGCTCACCGGCGCACTTGCCGGGTCTGCCCACGCCCAAACGCCGGCCGCGTCCGCGGCAACGAACACCGTAGCGACGGTGAACGGCACGGCAATCACGCAGGCGGAAGTCGATGCCGTGCTGCGGGCGTCGCGGCAACCGGATACGCCGCAGGTGCGCCAGGTGATCAAGAATCAGCTGATCGCACGCGTGCTGATCCAGCAGGCAGCGGAGAAGGCAAACTACGGCAGCAAACCCGAAGTGCAGACGGCCATGCAGGTGGCGAAAGCGAATGCCCAGACGCAGTTGTATCTGAAGGACAACGTGAAGCCGGAGCCGGTCACGGATGCGCAGGTGAAGTCGCGCTACGACGAAATTGTCGCGTCGCTCGGCAAGGACGAATACAAGCCGCGCCTGATCGTCGTCAGGGATGCCGCGACGGCGGCGACCGTCGTGAGCGAACTGAAGGCAGGCAAGTCGTTTGAAGGTCTGGCTCGCCAGTACAGCATCGCGCCGAGCCGCGATAGCGGTGGGGAGTTGCCGTGGGTGAGCTTCAAGACGCCGGCGACGGAAGGCAAGACGTCCGGATTGCCGGTCGCGATCGCGCAGGCGCTCGAGAAACTGCCGGTCGGCGCCGTCACGCCAGATTCGATCCCGGTCGACGGCGCGCGCGCCATCGTGAAACTCGACTCCAAGCGACCGACGCAGGTGCCGGCATTCAACCAGGCGCAGGCCACGATCCGCCAGCAACTCGAGGCGCTTGCACTGGAAAAGGCAAGTGCGCAGTTCGTCGGTGGCCTGTTGAAGACCGCAACGATTCAGCAGTAGGCAATCGATCGGTATGTCGCATCAACGCTCCGCGCGCCGGGTTAGAACGAAGGCAGAACTGCTTCGGCCTGTTTCAACACCGCCACACATCTGCTCGACACTGAAGCGCTTGCGTTTCATCGTACGGCTCCTTTCATACTGAAAAAGTCCGCCGAAAACTCGCTTACATCATGGCACTGTTTACTGGGGGGGCGCTCACTCCACCCGCCACCGTTCGTAAGACGAGAACAGGCGGTAGTGTAAGGCAGCGCGCGCGACGCTACGGGCGCGGCATGACGTCCCCGGCGCGTGCAGCGATGCCAGTGGCGCGCGTGTTTTGAACTACGCTGTATGAACGTGCGCCCCGCGCGGCGGCGATACACGCGGTGCGGGTTGTACGCCCCGCACCCTCCATCCAACCCGCACGCCCAGCCGACGGAGCGACTTCGCCATGATCTTCCGGCAACTCTTCGACCCGCAATCGTCGACCTACACGTACCTCCTTGCCGACGGCGCATCGCGCGAAGCGCTGCTGATCGATCCCGTGTTCGAGCAGGTGCGCCGCGACGCGGCACTGCTCGACGAGCTCGAGCTACGGCTCGTCGCGACCGTCGACACGCACGTGCACGCCGATCACGTGACGGGCGCGTGGCTGCTGAAGCAGCGCACCGGCAGCGCGATCGCGATTTCCGCCGCGAGCGGCGCGCAGGGCGCCGACCGTTACCTGAACGACGGCGATCGCTGCGCATTCGGTTCGCGCTACCTCACCGTGCGCTCGACGCCCGGCCACACGAGCGGCTGCATCAGCCTCGTGCTCGACGACGAAACGATGGCGTTCACCGGCGACTGCCTGCTGATACGCGGCACCGGCCGCACCGATTTCCAGCAGGGCGACCCGCGCGCGCTGTATCGCGCGGTGCATGGCCGGCTGTTCACGCTGCCGGCCGCCTGCCTGCTGTATCCCGCGCACGACTATCGCGGGCTGACGGTGACGAGCGTCGGCGAGGAGCGGCGCTTCAACCCGCGCCTCGGCGGCGATCTCAGCGAGGACGATTTCGCGGGCTACATGCGCAATCTCGGGCTCGCGCATCCGCGCCAGATCGACGTCGCGGTGCCGGCGAACCTGCAGTGCGGCGTGGCTGCGAACGCACCCGACGCGCACGCGGTGGCCGACTGGGCGCCGCTCGTCTACACGTTCGCCGGGTTCTGGGAAATCGATCCGCAGTGGCTCGAGGATCACCTGCCGGAGGTGCAGGTCGTCGACGTGCGCGAGCCGGACGAATTCTCGGGCCCGCTCGGCCACCTGCCCGGCGCGACGCCGATTCCGCTCGGGGAACTGGCCTCGCGCACCGGCGAGCTCGCGCGCGACCGACCGATCGTGACCGTGTGTCGTGCCGGCGGCCGCTCCGCGCAGGCGACGGTGATCCTCCTGAAGGCCGGTTTCGATGCGGTCGCGAACCTCGGCGGCGGGATGCTGCGCTGGCGCGGCGAAGGCCGCGTCGTGATGGATGGCCGGTCGTAACGGTGCGATACCGCATACGAAAAAATGTTCGGGCCGCTGTCGAATCGGCGAGGCGCCGTTCGTCGTCAAGGTATCCGATCACATGGCGCTGCATGACGCGGCGCCGAAACCCGAGAGCCCGCAATGACGCCGACGCTATCCGCCCATCCCTTTTCGTCCTACTGCCAGAAGGTGCTGACCGCGCTGTACGAGAACGGCACGCCGTTCGCGTATCGCGTGCTCGCGCACGACGATCCGAAGCCGATGCAGGAATTGGCCGCGCTGTGGCCGATGAAGCGTTTCCCGGTGCTGGTCGACGCGGGCCGCACCGTGATCGAGGCGACGATCATCGTCGAATACCTCGACCTCTACCATCCGGGCCCCGTGCGACTCGTGCCCGACGACCGGCGCGCGGCGCTGGACGTGCGGACGATGGATCGTTTTTTCGACAACTATGTATCGACGCCGCAGCAGAAGATCGTGTTGGATGCGCTGCGTCCGGCGCACGAGCGCGATGCGCGGGGTGTCTCCGACGCGCGCGCGATGCTCGAAACGTCGTATGCGTGGCTGGATCGCACGATGGCCGATCGCGAATGGGCGGCCGGCGACCGCTTCAGCCTCGCCGACTGCGGCGCGGCGCCGTTCCTGTTCTACGCGGACTGGACGCACCGGATCGATCCATCGTTCGCGAACGTGATCGCGTATCGCAAGCGGCTGCTTGCGCGGCCGTCGTTCGCGCGTGCGGTCGACGAGGCGCGGCCGTATCGTGCGTTCTTCCCGCTCGGCGCGCCCGATCGCGACTGACATGCGCGGCCGCGTGTGCCGACGCGGCGACGACCTGACCGGCGGCGCGTGCGGGGCGTGATGCCGCCGCGCAGGGGCGGCAGCGCGTGCCCGGGCGTCGTGACGACAGCAGCGGATGCATGGCGGCGCCGTCCCGTTACATCGTCGTGTGCTTGACCGACTGCGCGAGCGTCAGCAGTTCGTCGAACTGCGTGATCAGCTCGAAGCACAGCAGGAACGCGAGCGTGTAGGCCGGCGCGGGGAAGCGCCGGATCGCCTCCAGCACTTGCGGCGCGAAGCGCGAGCGAATCGCATCGCGCGTCAGCAGCCACGCGATCGCGATGCCGATCGCCGCACCGGCGATCAGGTCGGTCGGGTAGTGATAGCCGAGATAGGCGCGCGGCACGCAGATGAACACGACCGCATACAGCAGCGCGAGCACGCCGGCCCGGCGCGCGATGATGAAGATGCCTGTCGCGATCGCCAGCCACAGCATCGCGTGATCGCTCGGAAACGAACTCCACGCCTGCAGCGTGGCCGCGCGCAGTTCCTCGGACGGGAAGTGCAGGTGCAGATCGGGGTTGTAGATCGGCCGCACGCGGAACGGCAGGACTTTCGCGAGCAACCGGCCGAACGCGAGCGCGACGAGCCCGCTCGCGACCGTCGCGATGACCAGCTCGCGTTGCCGTTCGCGTTCCGGTCCCGGCTGGAACCACAGCCAGCACAGCACGGGAATGAGGATGAAGCCCTTGAACGTATAGAGGCCGGCGATCACGCGGATCGCGTGATTCATCAGCGGTCCGAACGAGACGTGGGTGAGGAAGGTCTGGATCGCGGTGTCGAAATTGTTCATGTTCTGCGCCCCCGGCGGACGCGCGGCACATGACACGCGACCGGCAGGGATCAGGAAGCGCGCTCGCACGGGAGCGCAATGGGGGGCAAGTATGTCACCGGTAATTTCGAAGAAAATGGGAAAAAATACCGGGATTCCCCTGAGAAAACGCGATTTTCAGATGGGGCCGGATTTGAGATGACCGTGCGGCGCGGTCATGTTGAATCATCTGACGGTTGCGCGCGCGGTCACTGCGCATCGTCGAAAAATAATGTGTTGAACTGGACGATTCGGTGAGCCATCGCGCACTTGCATCGGATGATCGAATGCGCGTCGCATCCCGCGTGGATCTGCCGTGCTGCGCCGGGCCGCGATGCGCCGAACGAAAATGAAAAGAAAAGGTGTGCAAGCCGTTTGGGCCTGCCCGCGCCGCATTGGCGAGCAGCGCTTGCGCTAGGCGCTGCTCGTGGACTTCGTCGCGATGAGGCGCGAAGCCGTGACGCTGCGCGTCGAAGGGCGCGACACGCGAGCGTCGTCGCGCGTGCCGTCAGCCGCGCCGGATACCTTCGGGCAGCGCGCTGATGCGGCGCACTTCGGGCGAGTCGAGCCACGCGCGCGACGTCGCACAGTCGACGAACATGTCGGTCGCGTCGTCGCCCCAGAACAGGTCGCCGTCGAGTTCGAAGGTCGGCACGCCGAACACGCCGTGCGCGATCGCCTGATCGGTGTTCGCACGCAGAGCGTCCTTCACCGGTTGGGCTTCGACGGCCGTCACGCCTTCCGGAAAGCCGACCGCCTCGCACAGCGCGGCGAAGCCGTCCGGCGTCGATACGTCCTGGCCGTCGCGCCAGATGTAGCGGAAGATCCGCCGGATCGCCTCGGGCGAGCCGCCCATCGCGATCGCGAGACGCAGCGGCCGGATCGGGTTGAACGGATGGGCGGGCGGCATCCGGAACGTAATGCCGAGCTTGTCCGCGCGGTATTGCGCGTGGCGATACGTGAAGATGCGCTTCGCCGCGATCTCGGCCGGCGCCTTCTGGCCCCAGTGTGCGAGCAGCGCGCCGAGCACGATCGGCTTCGGCGCGTATGCGGCGGCAGGCGGCAATTGATCGAACCGTTCCTGCTGCAGATACGCGAACGGCGAAACGAAATCGAAATACCAGGTGGCGGTGCGCGCGGCGTTCATCGTGGGGTTCCCTTGCGTGTCCGGACGGCGGTTGCATGTGCGGCGCCGTTCGACGGCGTGCTGCATGCGTCGACGGCCAGTGTCGCATGCGACCGCCTTTTGCGCTGCCTCATCGCCGCATGCGCGGCCGGTTATGGCTGGGCGGGGCCGTCCGGTCCCGCGAATCGGGCGAGACTGTCGCGCACGGCCGGTGCATCGTGGCGCGCGCCTGCGCCGCCGAGCGCTGCATGTTCTAGAGCAATTTCCCGGTCGACAAGGGTTCGTGTTCGTACGTGAACGGCTGGAACGCGTTCAAGCGGTTGACCATGCACGCGGGTCCGAGCGAGCGCGATGCGCCGTTCCGCGGGACCGTCACGCGCGCGTACCGGCTCGGCTGATGTTTCCTGCGCCCGTCGCCTCGCGCTAGCCCGTCTCGACCAACGCGGCCAGCCGGGCGAGCGCCATTTGCCAGCCGGCCTCGTTGTCGGCGGCCGGCACGCCGGGCGGCACACCGTCGTGTACCGCATCGATGCGTGTGCCGCCTGCTTCGTCGGACAGCATGATCGTGACCGTCATCGCGCCGCGCAGCATCGGATCGTCGGTTTCGAACACGTCGATTTCGACGATCTTCTGGTCCGGCACGAGCGTCACGAAGCGGCCGTGATAGGTGTCGGTGTGCGCGGTGGTCTTGCCGGTGCCGTCCGACGGTTCGTCGTAGCTCAGCGACACGCGCAGCGCGCCGCCTTCGCGCGCGTCGTATGCGTGCACGCGGCACGTCATGCCGTCCGGCACTTTCCATTGTTCGACGGCACGCGGATCGAGCAGCGCGCGGTAGACGCACCCGCGCGGCGCGTTCAGGTGCCGGCTGACCCGGGTCGAATGCGTGTGCATGTGCAGCATATGGCCTCCCGCGGAACGCGCACGACGGCGCACGCCGGATGCTGGCGTCTGGTCATGCGCCCTTCAGGAATCCTAGGCGCGCGTGCGGCCGCATGCAATGGCCCGCGCATGCGGCCGCATTCAGCGCAACGCGGCCGCGAATTCGTCGAGCTGCGTGATGCAGATGTTCCAGCCATCGAAAAAGCCGAGGGCCTCGTGCCGCTCGCGCGTGGCGGCATCAGGGTGCATCACGCGCGCCTCGTAGCGGCAGCCGGCACCGTCGTCGGCCATCGTGATGACGGCCGTGAAGCCCAGCCACGGCACCTGCGGCCGCCAGCCGCCCGTGAGCATCGACGTGAATACGATTCGCGCTTCCGGCACGATGTCGAGGAAGCAGCCGGGGTTGTCGCTCGTGCCGCCGTCGGGGCCGCGCATGAACGTGTGGAAGGCGCCGCCCGGGCGCAGGTCGAACGCGTGCACTTCGGTGGTCCACGGTTTCGGGCACCACCATTGCTTCAGCAATTCCGGGTCGGTCCATGCGCGCCAGAGTGCCTGGCGCGGCGCGCGCAGCGTGCGCGTGATGACGAGGTCATGGGCTTCGGCGGGGTCGACGTGGCTGGCTGACATGCGCTTGCTCCTCCTGGTGAAGGCGTTCGACGAATTCCACGAGACGATCGGAGCGCGCTTCCCAGTGCGCGCGCTGCGCGGCGAGCCACTTCTCGGCCTCCGCCAGCCGGCTGCCGACCAGCTCGCAGGTGCGCGAGCGGCCAGTCTTGCGGGTCGTGACGAGGCCGCTGCGCTCGAGCACCGCGAGATGCTTCATGAACGACGGCAGCGCCATGTCGAACGGCGCGGCCAGTGCCGAAACGGTCCGCCCGCCATTGCCGAGCGCGCCGACGATCGCGCAGCGTGTCGGATCGGCGAGTGCGTGGAATACGTCGCTGATGCCGGGTTGAAAGTTAGCCATGTGGCTAAGCATAGGCGATTCAGCCGGATTTTTCATCGCGTAGCATGATGGGGCGGTAACACGCGCCAATCGGGCTGGAGCCGTGTTGCCTTGCACCGGCCGCCGTTGCGCATGCATCGAGTGCACGTCGGCATTCCATTCGATCCGGGCGCACGCAGACCGAACGCGTGCCCCACCTGATATACCGGAGAGGGTATGACCGAACCCATGACCGTGCGCCGCGTCGATGCGATCGAAGCGCATGCGTGCATCGACGCGCTGGCCGACGTGCTGATCGATTGCGTCGAGGGCGGCGCGTCCGTTGGTTTCATGTTGCCGGTCGAGCGTTCGACCGTCGTTGCGTTCTGGACGCGCGTCGCCGCGGGCGTCGCGGGCGGCGAGCGCATCCTGCTCATCGCCGAGGACGTCGCCGGCCGGATCGTCGGCACCGTTCAGGTCGTAACCGCGCAGCCGGAGAACCAGCCGCATCGCGCGGACATCGCGAAGATGCTCGTGTCCCGCCATGCACGCCGGCAGGGGATCGCGGCGCGGCTGCTGACGGCTGCCGACGAAGCCGCGCGCGATGCCGGCAAGACCGTGCTCGTGCTCGACACCGTGACGGGCGGCGATGCCGAGCGTCTGTACGAGCGGGCCGGCTGGGAGCGCGTCGGCGTCGTGCCGAACTTCGCGCTGATGCCCGACGGCGCATTGTGCGCGACGACGTATTTTCACAAGCAGCTCGCGTAACCGGGCTGGATGCGATCGCAATCCGGTTCGCGATCGGCGCGCAGTGCGGCGGAGCGGGGCCGTGGGCCGGATGCCGGACGCCGGGCGGAAAAAATGTCGGATGGCCACGGCGCCGCTCCGATATATTCGTGCTGGAACACGCCACCACCATGCCAACGGAATCGCCGCCCCGATGAAACGCTCCCATATCGCCTTAGCCCTCACGGGCCTGCTCGTCGCGGTGCCGATTGCCGCCTTTGCACTCGTCAAGCCGCTACGCGTCGTCGCGCCCGCGCTGCTTCCCGGCGTGTCGTGCCCCAGTGCGGACATCTGCACGGACGATGCCGCGAAGTTCGACGCCGCGCAGCAGCTCTATCGCGACGGTTATGCGCGCGCGGCGGCGGCCGTGGGCCCGTTTCGCGAGGCACCGCGCGTCGTGTTCTGCTCGACGCGCGAGTGTGCCGACAAGTTCGGTCTCGGCGAACGCGCGGCCCTGACGCTCGGGGATTTCGGCGTGGTCGTCGCGCCGCGCGGCTGGCAGACCTTCTTTCTTGCGCACGAGCTGATCCATCATCGTCAGGCCGAAGTGCTCGGCAACCTCGCGGTGGCGACCAAGCCGCGCTGGCTGATCGAGGGGATGGCGTATGCGCTCAGCGGCGATCCTCGTCATCCGCTGACGGAGCCGTTCGAGTCGTGGCGCGCGCGTTTCGGCGTGTGGCATGCGGCGCTGGGTGGACAGCCGCTGTGGGATGCCGCAAGGGCGGTGAAATAGCGCGGGACGCGATCGCCCGATACGCGGATGGCGCCGCCGACGCGCTCGCACGGCAAGTGCGAACCGCGCTGCCGGCGGCGGTGCCCGACGGGGCGACGCCGTTCGGGCTTCGCTGCCGGAGAGTCAGCCCGCCGCCACGCGTCGCGCGCGGCGGGCCCGGTCGTCAGACCGTGGTGTCGATGATGCCCGGGATCTTCACGTCCGGGTTCACGTCCGCGTCGTAGTCGACGCCGGCGATCTCGAAGCCGAACAGGCGCAGGAACTCGGTCTTGTAGCCGGCGAAGTCGGTCATCTCGTACAGATTCTCGTTCGTCACCTTGTCCCACATGGCGACGACGTTGGCCTGCACTTGCGGATCGAGCTCCTTGTAGTCCGCGCGCAGGCGGCCTTCGTCGTCGATGTGCGGCTTCGCGCCGTACAAGCTGTCCTTCAGGAGCCCGTACACCTGCTCGATGCAGCCTTCGTGCGTGCCCTTTTCCTTCATCACCTTGAACAGCAGCGACAGGTAGAGCGGCATCATCGGGATCGCCGAGCTCGCCTGCGTGACGACGGCCTTGAGCACCGACACGCGGGCATCGCCGCCGTGCGCGGCCAGCTTGTCGCGGATCGACAGCACCTTCTTGTCGAGATCCTTCTTCGCTTCGCCGATCGAGCCGTTCCAGTAGATGTCGTGCGTGATCTGCTCGCCGAGATACGTGAACGCGGTCGTCTTCGCGCCGTCGGCCAGCACGTCGGCTTCAGCGAGCGCGTCGATCCACATCTGCCAGTCCTCGCCGCCCATCACGGCGACGGTGCCGTCGATCTCTTCCTGCGTCGCCGGCTCGAGCGAGACTTCGCGGATCACTTCCTTGTCGGTGTCGAGGCCGCGGAACGTGACCGACTTGCCGACCGGCTTCAGCGTCGAGCTGATCGTTTCGCCCGTCTTCGGATGCGTGCGGCGCGGTGCCGCGAGGCTGTAGACGACCAGGTCGACCTTGCCGAGATCCTGCTTGATGGTGTCGATGGTGATCTGCTTGACCTTGTCGGAGAATGCGTCGCCGTTGATGCTGCGCGCATAGAGCCCCTTTTCCGCGGCGAACTTCTCGAACGCGGCGGTGTTGTACCAGCCGGCGGTGCCCGGCTTCGTTTCGCTGCCGGCGCGCTCGAAGAACACGCCCAGCGTGTCCGCGCCAGAGCCGAATGCGGCCGAGATCCGGGCGGCGAGGCCATAGCCCGTCGACGCGCCGATCACGAGCACCTTCTTCGGGCCGTTGGGGATCGGGCCGTGCGAAGTCACGTAGTCGATCTGTTCCTTGACATTGGCTTCGCAGCCGACCGGATGAGTCGTCACGCAGATGAAGCCACGCACGCGCGGTTTGATGATCATGGAAACCTCTAGTCAGAAAGGCGGGGACGGCCTGAAATCGGAAAAATCCCGCGCATTGTAATGGAAGCGGGCGGGCAGGGCGGGAAACGCGGGCGGTGGCGGCATGCGCAGTTGCCCGGGGTCGGACCATCGACGCGGCGATTCGCGTAGCCGTCAGTTATTTCTCTCTTGACAGAAATAACTGAAAAAACTAAATTTCCCGACATGGAACTCACACCGATTGCCGAACGATTCATCCTCCACTGGGGCGAAATGGGCTCGCGATGGGGCGTCAACCGCACCGTCTCGCAGATTCATGCGCTGCTGTACCTGGCCGGAAGGCCGGTCGCGGCCGACGAGATCGCCGAGACGCTCAACGTCGCGCGCTCCAACGTCAGCACGAGCCTGAAGGAGTTGCAGGCATGGCGGCTCGCGAAGGTCGTGCACGTGCTGGGCGATCGCCGCGACCACTTCGAGACGTCGACCGACATCTGGGAACTGTTCAAGCTGATCGTCGAAGGACGGCGGCAACGCGAGATCGAACCGACGCTCACGGTGCTGCGCGATTGCCTGACGAGCCCCGAGATCGCCGACGAGAGCCGCGAAACCGAACAGCGCATTCGCGACACGCTGCAGTTCGTCGAGACGCTCACGACCTGGTCGGACGAGATGCTGCGGCTCAAGCCCGACACGCTGATGAAGGCGCTCGGGATCGGCGCGAAGATCAGCCAGACGGTCAGGCGCAAGTCGTCGAAGTAGGCGGCACCGGACGTGCGGGCACGCAGCCCGCTTTTTTTGGCATCCATATTTCTGTCGTTACAGAAATAACTGAATATAGAGGATGAAAAAAATGAACGAGATGACGCTGCCGATCCGCCGGCATTCCGCATCGCGGAGTGCGACATGAACATCCTCGTCTGCGGCGCGAACGGCTTCATCGGGCGGGCGCTGAGCGCGCGGCTCGAGGCCGGCGGCCATCGCGTGCTGCGCGGCGTGCGGCAGGCGGTCGGCGCGCACGACGTCGCGATCGACTTCGCGAAGGACGTCGATCCCGACGCATGGCTCGCCCGGCTGGATGGCGTCGACGTGGTGATCAATGCGGTCGGGATCCTCGCCGACCGGCGTGATGCGACGTTCGACACCGTGCATCGCGCGGCGCCCTGCGCGCTCTTCACCGCATGCTGCCGTGCCCGCGTGCGACGCGTGATCCAGATCTCGGCGCTGGGCGTCGAGCGCGGCGACACGCCGTATTTCGCCAGCAAGCACGCGGCCGACACCTTCCTGCAGACGCTGCCGCTCGATTACCGGATCGTGCGTCCGGCACTCGTCTACGGAACCGCCGGCACGTCCGCCCGGTTCTTCCGAATGCTCGCGAGCCTGCCCGTGCACGTGTTGCCTGCGGGCGGCCATCAGCGGCTGCGCCCCGTGCACGTCGACGATCTCGCCGAGCTCGTCGCGCGGCTCGTCGATGCGTCGGCGGCCGGTCGTCCGGTCATCGACGCGGTCGGTGGCGACGAAGTCGAGTATCGCGAGATGCTGAGCGTCTATCGCGCCGCGCTGGGTTTCCCGCCGGCGGCGCGCGTCGCGCTGCCGGGCCCGCTGGTCGGCACGGCGGCCGCGCTGCTCGGCACGATGCCGGGCGCGATGCTGACCCGCGACACGTGGACGATGCTGCGCGGCGGCAATACCGGAGATCCCGCCGCGCTCGCGGCCGTGCTTGGCCGGCCGCCGCGCGGGCTGCGGGATTTCATCGGCGCGAACGCGGCCGCGCTGCGCTGCGATGCGCTCGCGATATGGCGGCGGCCGCTGCTGCTCGGCGCGCTCGCGATCGTCTGGATCTGGACGGCCATCGCCAGCGCGTTCATCCATCCGCGTCACGACAGCCTCGCGATGCTCGCCCGCGCCCACCTGAGCGGACTGCCCGCGCTGATCGCGCTCTACGGCGCCTGCGCGCTGGACTTCGCGTTCGGCGTGGCGACCGTCGCCGCGCCGTCCCGGCGTCTGTGGGCCGTGCAAGGCGCGCTGATCGTCGCGTATTCGGCCGTCATCGCGGCCACGATGCCTGGCCTGCTCGCCGAGCCGTTCGGCCCCGTGCTGAAGAACGTGCCGATTCTCGCGATCCTGTTGATCCTCTATTCAGAAGAAGAACGCGCATGAACACCTATCTCGTGATCAAGACGCTGCATATCCTGTCCTCGGTGCTGATGGTCGGTACGGGCTTCGGCACCGCGTTCTACCTGTTCTTCGCGAACCGCACGCGCTCCGTGCCGGCGATCGCTGCGGTGTCGCGCCTCGTGGTGCGCGCGGACTGGTGGTTCACGACGCCTGCGGTGCTGTTCCAGCCCGCGTCCGGACTGTGGCTCGCGCACACGGCCGGCTGGCCGTGGACGACGCCATGGCTGACCGCGTCGATCGTGCTGTATGCGATCGCGGGCGCGTGCTGGCTGCCGGTCGTGTGGCTGCAGATCGAGCTGGCCGCGATGGCGACGCTCGCGCATGCGAATGGCGATGCCGAGCTGCCGGCGCGCTACTGGCGTTATGCGAAGCGCTGGGAGCTGCTCGGCTATCCGGCGTTCTTCGCGATGCTGAGCGTGTATTTCCTGATGGTGGTCAAGCCTGTGTAAGCGAAGCAGCGGGGCCGCGCGCGGCGATTTCGCCGGACGCCCTGTCGATTCCCGTGAGCTCGTGTATAACTTCGACAGGAGCGCGTTCGGGCCGTTTCGCGCGATCCGGACGCTTCGCATTCGACCTCACAAGGAGCCTGCATGCTGCACATCCTGGGCAAGATCCCGTCCATCAACGTTCGCAAGGTGCTGTGGCTGTGCACCGAACTCAACCTGCCGTTCGAACAGGAAGACTGGGGCGCGGGCTTTCGCACGACGAACGATCCGACCTACCTCGCGCTGAATCCGAACGGCCTCGTGCCGGTCATCAAGGACGACGACTTCGTGCTGTGGGAGTCGAACACGATCATCCGCTATCTCGCGAACCGCTATGGCGGCGACGCGCTCTACCCGGCCGAGCCGCGGGCGCGCGCACGCGTCGACCAGTGGATCGACTGGCAGGGCACGGACCTGAACCGTTCGTGGGTGGGGGCGTTCCTCGGCCTCGTGCGCAAGTCGCCCGATCACCAGGATCCGGCGGCGATCGCGCAGTCGATCGCGGGCTGGACGAAGCACATGCAGATACTGAACGCGCAGCTCGAGGCGACCGGCGCGTTCGTGGCCGGCGACCACTTCACGCTCGCCGACATTCCGATCGGCCTGTCGGTGAACCGCTGGTTCGGCACGCCGTTCGAGCACCCGGAATTCCCGGCGGTGAAGCGCTACATCGAGCGTCTGGCGACGCGCGAGGGCTTCAAGCAGTATGCGGGCAGCGCGAACCCGTAACGCATTGCATCTCACGCGCGTCGGGGCGGCGTGACTGCCGCCGCAACGCTGCCTCCCCGCGGCACGTCACGTGCCGGATGCCGGTACCGCCTCGAGCACGCGCGCGAGAAACGCCTCGTGATTCCACGCGGATTCCGGCCGCGACAGCCCGAGCCGCACGACCACGAGCTCGCGGCTCGGCACCACGCTCACGAACTGGCCTTCATGGCCGACCGCATGAAACGCGTCGGCGGGCAGTGGGCGCGCGTGTGGATCGCGATCGTTGAACGGCTCCGGCACCTTGACCCATAGATGCGCGCCGAATTCTCCGCGCGTCGACAGCGGCGTTGCGCGCGTCAGGTAGCGCACCCAGCCTTCCGGGAGCCGCCGCTGCCCGTCCCACACCCCGTCCTGCAGCAGAAGCTGCCCGAAGCGCGCCCAGTCGCGCGCGCTCGCGTACATGAACGACGCGCTGCCGAGCGTGCCGGCCGCATCGGGCTCGAACACCGCGCTGCGCATCCCGAGCGGCGCGAACAACGCGCGGCGCGGAAACGCGAGGTAGTCGCTCTCGGTGCCGCCCATTGCCTCGCGCATCACACGCGCGACGATCGCGCTCGTGCCGCTCGAGTAGTACCACTGCGTGCCGGGCCGCGCGGCGAGCGGCTTGGCCGACGCGAAGCGCGCGGTGTCCGGCTGCGTGAACAGCATCACGGCAACGTCGGACAGCGGGTCGTCGTAGTCTTCGTTGAATTGCAGGCCGCTCGTCATCCGCAGCAACTCGTCGAGCGTGATCGCCGCGCGCGGGTCGCCGCTGTCGCGCCATTCCGGCAGCAGCGCCGACGCGTCCGGCGACAGCTTGTGCTGCGCGACGAGCATGCCGGCCAGCGCGGCCGTGACGGTCTTCGTCATCGACCAGCCGGGTAGCGGCGTGTCGGCCGTGAAGCCGGGCGCATAGCGTTCGGCGATGACCTGGCCGCGCCACATCACGACGACCGCGCGGGTGCGCCGCGGCCGCGCCGGATCGGGTTCATCGAACGCGCGGTCGAGCGCGGTCTGCAGCTTGCGTGCGTCGATGCCGGCGGGCGGTGCGGCCGGCGCCGCTTCCTGCGCGGGCGGCGGATCGGGGACGGGCGGCAGCGCGGCCGGCAGCACGCCGGGCGACGGCCCGAGCGCGAGCGTGCAGCCGAGCCCGGGCCGGAAGTTCGCTTCGCGTTGCGCGAATCCGGCGAACGTTGCGATGGCCCGATGATGCTCGGGATCGATCGACGGGCGCACCAGTTTCAGCAGCGGGTGCACGCCGGCCATGATGTCGACATCGATCACCGACGCGGCCGGACGGCCCGACACGAACACGCCCGAACACAGCGCCTTCGCGGCATAACCCGTCGCGATCGGGGCGAGCCGCGACAGCATGTAGCCGGTATAGCCCACCGCGGCGACGAGCGCGACGGCGACGCCGCGCAGGATCAGCGATTTGAAGGGGATCGTCATGCGCGAGCGTCCTCGGTGGCGTGCCGGCCGGCAACGATCCGGCAGTGTCGCAGGTTCGGGCAAGCGGTGGCAATCGCGGGAGTGGCGACGCCGGGCGGCGTCGATCAGGCGGCATGGTGCCCGGCGTGTGCGAATCGCATGTGTCGATCGCGCAGGTTCGAACGGGCCGCATTCGGCCCGTCCACGCGGTGCGTCATCGTGCGTTGTGGTTGTCCGAACGCCGTGTCCGGATCGGCGCGGTATTCGTGTTGTCGCTGGTGGACGCGACATACGGCACGTCGATGTTCGGCGCGTACGCGAGGCCGGTCGGGCCGATCACCCGCGCGTTGGGACCGGTCCGGCGCGCATCCGCAGTCTTGTCGGGCGAACCCGCACTCGAACTAAGAGGATGGCGACGGCCGGACATGCCACCCGGCGCGCGACATGACACGCGAGCCGGCGTGCATTGTTCACCGCGATCGCGACACGGCCTGACAAGTTGAACTCCGACCCGCCGTCGGCCGATAATCGTCCGGCATCGTTCCCAGTCAAACCGCAATCGCAAAATCGGAAAACGCCATGTCCTACGACAACAACAACCCGTTCGCCCGGATCCTGCGCGGCGAACTGCCGTGCGTGAAGGTCGCCGAAGACGACGCAACGCTCGCGATCATGGATCTCATGCCGCAGGCCGACGGTCACGTGCTCGTGATCCCGAAGGAGCCGGCCGCGCAGATCTTCGAGCTGTCCGGCGACGCAGCGGCGGCCGGCATCCGCATGACGCAGCGCGTCGCGGCGGCCGTGCGCGCGGCGCTCGTGCCGGACGGCGTGTTCATCGGCCAGTTCAACGGCGCGGCGGCGGGCCAGACGGTCCCGCACGTGCATTTCCACGTGATTCCGCGCTGGGAAGGCGTCGACCTGCGGATGCACGCGCGCGACATCGCCGACGCGGCCACGCTCGAATCGCTCGCCGAGCGTATCCGCGCGCATTTCGTGTAACGCATGGATGGCTCGTGATTCGGGGGCGCCGTTCGCACCTGTTTCAGCGGTCACGCCACGTAACACGTGTAACCGCTCGCGAAACTCGGCCTGGCGGCTCCGGCGCTAGACTCCGCGCATTGCTGCATCGAGCGACAGGAAGGGGCGGTTGCCGCTTCGTGCCGGCCGTCAAGGGCTGCGACGGCACGGCTTTCGCGCGATGCGACGTGTCCTCCTTGCCGGGAATCGAGCCATGTACAAAGTTCTCATCACGTTTGCGCTGATCGGCGGCCTGTCCGGCTGCTATGTCGCGCCGCCTTACGGCTACGCGCCCGCGCCGGCCTACTACGGCTATGCGCCGGCCTATTACGCACCGCCGGTCAGCGTCGGGATCGGCGGCAACTTCCGCATTCGCTGACCGGGTGGCGGCCGCGGGCGCCGCCCGCACGTCGAACGAGCGCGTCGTTCGACCCGCCGCCGCCACTTCTCGCAGCGCAAACTCGCGCGCCGCTTGACGGCGCGCGTGCGCATCGCCCGCCCGGGTTCCTATACTTCACAGGAAAGCCCACTCCGGCGAGGCAAGCCATGGCCGTTACGCGCAAGTTCGCAATCGTTGCGAGTGTCTCCACGCTCGTCTATCTCGGGCTCGCCGTGCTCGGCATCGGTGGGTTCGCCGCCTTCTTCTCGCATCCGCAACTGACCGTCATCGCCGTCGTGACGCTCGCGCTGGCCGCTGTCGCGTTGTTGACCGAGGGCAACCTGAGCGCCGGCGAGCGCGAGGACCGCGACAATCGCTGGGTGCTCGCGGCCTTCGGCGTCAGCGGGTTGCTGCTCGCGTATGTGCCGGCGCTGACCGACCGGCTCGACGTGTGGACCCTCGGCGGCGCCACGGTGCGCTGGATCGGCGTCGTGCTGTACGTTGCGGGCGGCGTGCTGCGCATCTGGCCCGTGTTCGTGCTCGGCAAGCGCTTCAGCGGGCTCGTCGCGATCCAGCCGGGCCATACGCTGGTGACGGACGGCATCTATCGCCGGATCCGCAACCCGAGCTATCTCGGCCTGATCGTCAATTCGGCCGGCTGGGCGTTGGCGTTCCGCTCGGGCGTCGGGCTGCTGCTCGTCGCGTTGACGATGATTCCGCTCGTCGCGCGCATCCGTTCCGAGGAGGCGTTGCTGCGCGCGCAATTCGGCGCCGAATACGACGCGTACTGCGCGCACACCTGGCGGCTGATTCCGGGCCTGTACTGACCCTCGTTTGGCCCGAACGAGCAGGGCGATGCGAGCCGGCTCGCGGCGCGCCTCCAATGTGTTGCCACGTGTGTCCGAACCCGCGCGACGGGCGCGTTCGGCAATGCCGAAAAACGGGGCATGACCACGCCCGGAGCCCCTGCCGGCGGGCTTTTTCGGCGGTTTCCGGCAACCTTTTCCGGTCCTCTTTCGGTAAACAACTTGTTACCAGAATGTCGACGGCAAGCCGGCTCGACCGGTGCTATTCTTCGCCGCAAGCTCATTGAAATGAATTGGTCCGGGATTCGGCACAATGCCGGCATCGACGTCGATCGATTCAGATCGTCGTATCGAGCGGACTTTCGATAACCAGATTGCGAACAAGGAAGAATACGGGAATGTGGAAGAAAATCGCCCCCGCTCTCGTCGTCGCCGCGTTGACCGGCGCGACCGCACTGCCGGCCATGGCCGGTGACCTGAACAATGCGCTTGGCGGCGCGCTCGGCGGGGTTGCCGGCGCAGCGGTCGGGGGCGCGGTCGGCGGCAGCACCGGCTCCGTCATCGGCGGCGCGATCGGCGGCGGCGCGGGTGGTGCCGTGACGTCGAACCGTCGCGAGCGCACCGGCGCAATCATCGGCGGCGCCCTCGGCGGCGGCGCAGGCACCGCCGCCGGCAACGCAATGGGCGGCCGCACGGGCGGCCTGCTGGGCGCGGCCGTTGGCGGTGGCGCGGGCGCGGCGCTGGGCGGCAACCTGTCGCGCAGCTCGTACGAACGCGATCACGGCGATCGCGGCTATCGTCACCGCAAGCATCACCACCACCGCGACTGGGACTGATCGACTCGGGTGCGGCACGGTGCGCGGCTTGCGCACCGGCGCGCCCGACGCGTCGGCACCCGATCCGACAGCCGGCCCGGCGGCCTCAGCCGGGCGGCCGTCGCCGGCAAGACCGGCGGCCCTTCACCCTCTGGCAGTCCATGCCCGGCCCCGCTCGACGGGTCGGCACACGCTCTCCCGCTTCATCTTTCCCGCTTGTAGACGATACCGCCAGTTGCATCGACATGCAGCCGCGCAGGTTCGGTCATCCTCATGTCGCCCTCGCCGATCGACGCGCCGCCGTCCGGTCATCAGGATTTCCCTGATGCGCAGACGTGTCCGCGGCACGCGTTCACGGGCCATCGCGCGCGATGGCGGGTAGTGCGAAATCGAATGGATGTCATCGCAACATTTAATTGGTCGATCGGGATCGACTTCGCTATCGTCAGCGCTGCCCGCGTACGGAATCGAACCGTGCCGTCCCCCGTGCCCCGCCGCATGACCCCGAGTGTCCGCGGCCCGGCCGCCGGACCCGCAAGCATGGCTCGCCCCGCCCGCTGAACCGGGCGGGCCCGTCGCGAAGCCTGGCCGACCGAACGAAGGCGCACGCGCTTTCAAGCCACCCCGGCAGCGATGTCCCGCCGCCGCATGCGTGCCCCACACGCGTGCCGCGCCCGCCGTTGCGACCCGGGGCCGGACCAACCCATTGCCTGGATGCTTTATGTCTAAGACAACGTATTACGCGCCGCATGGCGGCCACCCGCCGCAGACCGATCTGCTGACCGATCGTGCGATGTTTACCGAGGCGTACGCGGTCATTCCGAAGGGTGTGATGCGCGACATCGTCACGAGTTGGCTGCCGTTCTGGACCAACACGCGCCTGTGGGTGATCGCGCGTCCGCTGTCGGGTTTCGCCGAAACCTTCTCGCAGTACATCGTCGAAGTGAATCCGGGTGGCGGCAGCGACAAGCCCGAGCAGGACAAGAACGCCGAAGCCGTGCTGTTCGTCGTCGAAGGCGAGGCCGAACTGACGCTGCAAGGCAAGCAGCACACGCTGAAGCCGGGCGGCTACGCCTTCATCCCGCCGGGTGCCGACTGGACGCTGCACAACGTCAGCGATGCCGCCGTGCGTTTCCACTGGATCCGCAAGCACTACCAGGCCGTCGACGGCATTGCGCTGCCGGAAGCGTTCGTGACCAACGAGCAGGACGTCGAACCGATCCCGATGCCGGGCACCAACGGCGCATGGGTGACGACGCGCTTCGTCGACATGAGCGACATGCGTCACGACATGCACGTGAACATCGTGACGTTCGAGCCGGGCGGCGTGATTCCGTTCGCCGAGACGCACGTGATGGAGCACGGCCTGTACGTGCTCGAAGGCAAGGCCGTCTATCGCCTGAACCAGGACTGGGTCGAGGTGGAAGCGGGCGACTTCATGTGGCTGCGCGCGTTCTGCCCGCAGGCATGCTATTCGGGCGGCCCCGGCCGCTTCCGTTACCTGCTGTACAAGGATGTGAACCGTCACATGAACCTGACGCTGAATCCGGCGCGCTAAGCGTCGCGCACGTCGGACACGAAAACCCGCTGGTGCATGCCGGCGGGTTTTTTCATGGGCGCCGCGACGCGATGCAGCCGACGTGGTGACGGCCGTCGCACGTTACGCGTCGAGCGCTGACGCCGCCATCCTCGCGACCTGCACACGCGTATCGGGCGGCAGGTCGTCCTCCATCAGCCAGACCGCGGACAAACCGGCCCAGGCGAGGATCCACTGCAGCAACCTGCGGCGGTCGAGTCGCGCGGCCTCGGCGACGAGCGCGCAGCGCCGCGCGAAGCGGGCGGGATCGACGGCGATGTCGTGCGCGGGATTGCAGAACAGGTTCGCGTAATCGAACGCGCGGTCGCCGCGCAGACCCTTCGGGTCGATCGCCAGCCAGCCGCGATCGCCGAAGTGCAGCACGTTGCCGTGATGGATGTCGCCGTGCAGCACGACGTCGTCGACGGGCGGCGCGGCCAGCAGCCGGTGCGCCGTCGCGGCCGAACGTCGCAGCGTGTCATCGCCCGTGTCGTGCGACAGCAGCGCGTGGAACCAGTCGGTCAGCGGCACGACCTCGGGCGTTGCCGGTGCGCGATGCGCATGCAGCCGCGCGACCACGCGGCATGCGATCCGGATCGTATCGTCGTCGTGGCCCGCGACGGACAGGCCGATGAGCGTGGGTGCCGGTTGCGCGCGTTCGAGCAGCACTGCGTCGCTGTCGTGCAGCCACACGCGCGCGGCGCCATCCCCGTTCCACCAGGTCATCAGCGCGTTGCCTCGGCGCTCTTGGTCGCAGGTCGCGACCTTCAGCATCGCGGGCCGCGCGTGCCAGACGACGGGCAGCACGCCGCCGCTCGCGGTCAGGATCGGGCCGCCGTCGGGAACGAGGTTCCACAGGCGCAGGTACGTGTCGAACATGCAGACGATGGTACAGGCGAACCGGCTCGTGCGCCGCGCGGTTCGCCCGGCACAGCCGCCCGCGCAACCATTCCTAAATAAAATTTAGCTAGCAAAACTTAGGCTAAAGAATGTTCCGGTATCCCGGCATCCCTTCGACAATGCGCGCCTTTCGTGACCGACGGGCGCCTGTTGCGCGCCCCGCGTTCGCCGCATTGAAGAAGGAGCCTGCATGACCGACCACACCGCCAATCTTCCGCCGCCACCGCCCACATCGCCGCGCCGTGCATGGCGCATGCTCGCGGGCGCGCTGGTCGGCCTGACGCTCGCGTGCGCGGGCATCGGCGCATGGACGATCCACCGTATCTGGACGCAGCTGCCATCCGTCGAGCACCTGGCCGACTATCGTCCCGCGCTGCCGCTGCGGATTTTCTCGCGCGACGGCGAGCTGCTGGCCGAGTACGGCGTCGAGCGCCGCGAGTTCGTGCCGCTCGAACGCATTCCGCCGCTCATGCGGCACGCGCTGCTCGCGGCCGAGGACGCGAAGTTCTACCAGCACGGCGCGATCGACATCGGCGGCCTCGCGCGCGCAACGTTCGCGAACGTCGTGACGGGACAGCCGGGGCAGGGCGGCAGCACGATCACGATGCAGGTCGCGCGCAACTTCTACCTGACGCGCGACAAGGTGCTGAGCCGCAAGCTCGCCGAGATCCTGATGGCCATCAAGCTCGAGCGCGAGTACAGCAAGGACAAGCTGCTCGAGCTTTACATGAACCAGATCTATCTCGGCGAGCGCGCGTATGGATTCGCGGCGGCCGCGAATGTGTATTTCGGCAAGCCGCTCGACGCGCTGAGCGCGGGCGAAGCGGCCGTGCTCGCCGGATTGCCGAAGGCACCGTCCGCGTTCAATCCGGTCGTCAATCCGGCGCGCGCGACCGCGCGGCGCAACTACGTGCTCGGCCGCATGCATGCGCTCGGCGAGCTCGACGACGCGACGTATCGCGCGGCGGCCGACATGCCGATCGCGCTGGCGACCACGCCGCCGCCCGGCATCGTCGCGGCGCCGTACGTCGCGGAGCGCGCGCGCCGGATGATGGTCGAGCGCTTTCGCGACGACGCCTATACGCTCGGCCTCGACGTGACCACGACGATCTCGATGCGCGACCAGCGCGCGGCCGAAGCCGCGCTCCAGCGCACGCTGAGCCGGCAGCCGGGCACGAAGCGCGATGCGCGCAACGGGCTCGAAGTCGCGCTCGTGTCGCTGGATGCGGCGACGGGCGACATGCTCGCGCTCGTCGGCGGCGCGGATTTCAACCGCAACGTGTTCGACCATGCGCTGCAGGCGTATCGCCAGCCGGGTTCGAGCTTCAAGCCGTTCGTCTATTCGGCGGCGCTGGAGAAGGGCTACTTTCCGGGCGTGCTGGTCGACGATACGCAGCGCACGCTCACCCATGAGGAAACCGGCGCGCGGCCGTGGCGCCCACGCAATTTCGGCAACCGCTACGAGGGCTTCATTCCGGTGCGGCGCGGGCTCGTGCGCTCGAAGAATCTGGTCGCGGTCAGCCTGATGCAGGCCGCCGACGCGCGCTACGTGCAGCAGCACGCAGTGCATTTTGGTTTCGACGCGCAGCGCAATCCGGCGTCGTTGCCGCTCGCGCTCGGCGCGGGCGCGGTGACGCCGCTCGAACTCGCGAGCGCGTACAGCGTGTTCGCGAACGGCGGGACGCGGATGGAGCCGCGCCTGATCCTGTCGGTGAAGCAGCGTCACGGCGGCGCGATGTACGAGGCGACGACGCCTGAAGGCGCGCGCGTCGTGTCGGCGCGCAACGCGTTCGTGATGGACAGCATGCTGCGCGACGTCGTGAAGGCCGGCACCGCGCGTGGCGCGCTCGCCTTGCGTCGCGACGACGCGGCCGGCAAGACGGGTACGTCGAACGGATCGAAGGACGTCTGGTTCGCGGGCTACTCGTCGGGGATCGTCGCGGTCGCGTGGCTCGGCTACGACACGCCGCGCCCGATGGGACGCGCGACCGGCGCGACGCTCGCGCTGCCGGTCTGGCTCGACTACATGAAGACGGCCGTCGACGGCCGCACGCCGGTCGATGCGACGCCGCCGCAGGACGTCGCGCTCGTCGACGGTGATTTCGTGTACGCCGAATACTCGCGCGGCGCGTGCACGGCGGACGTGCCGCCGTTCATCCGCAGCCGCTTCGCGTGCGGCGGCGCGCCGGCGTCCGACGCGCCGGATGCATCGGGCGAGATGGGCAAGCCCGACGAGCCGATGCCCGCAGCCGTCGATGCGGCCGAGCGCGAACGCGTGCTCGACCTGTTCCGTACCCAGGACTGAGGCGCGCGATGCATACGATTTATCTGATCGCGATCGTCGCGGAGGCGATGTCGGGCGCGCTGATGGGCATGCGACGCGGGATGGACCGCTTCGGGCTCGCGCTCGTCGGCGCGGTGACGGCGCTCGGCGGCGGCACGGTGCGCGACGTGCTGCTCGGCCACTATCCGCTCGGCTGGATCGCGCATCCCGAGTACCTCGTGATCACGCTCGCCGCGGCGACCGTCGCGTCGTGGGCCGCGCGGCACGTCGCGCGGATGAAGACGCTGTTCGTCACCGTCGACGCGATCGGTCTCGCGGCGTTCACGATCATCGGCTGCGATATCGGCGCGTCGACGGGCGCCGCGCCGATCATCGTCGTGCTGGCCGGCGCGATCACGGGTGTCTGCGGCGGGATGCTGCGCGACCTGCTGTGCAACGAGATGCCGCTGATCCTGCGCGAGGAACTGTATGCGAGCGTTGCGTTCTTCACGGGCACGCTGTACGTCGGGATTCAGCATCTGGGCATCGATGCCGGGTTGGCGTCGGTGGTCGCGCTGGCGGCGGGCTTCACGACGCGCATGCTTGCGGTGCGGCTGGGATGGAAAATGCGGACGTTCGGTGTCGCGGACGTCGAGCATTGAGCGAGGTTGCCGCGCGGATGCGACGATACGCGCGTGCAACGCCGGCACCATGACCGGTGGCGGCCCGTCGCCGCATAGCAAGGCACAGGTGGTCGCCCATTGACGATGACGAGCCCGAAGGCTGGCTGGGTGACGCGTTCACCTGGCTGGCCCGTTCGCGCGCGGCTGGTGGTGATCGGAGAATGGAAGGGGAATCGATCATTTCATCAACGCAAATGAGAATCATTATCGATGCGAGAGAGAAAAGCGGCGCGTGCGGACGCGCACCGTCGGCGCGGATCGGGCGAGCCGCGCGGCGTGACATGCGGTGAACGCCGGCCGGCCCTAGGCCAGCGCTTCGATACGAATCAGCAGGTTGCGCGCATGCGCGATGAACGCGTCGTACGTCGCGCGATCGCCGTGGCCTTCGAAGCCGGCCTGTTCGGCGAACGCGAGCTGTTCGGCGTAGAGGTCGACGAGCGCGCTGCGTGTGTCGGGCGGCAGCGTGCGGATCATCGAGACGAGCAGCAGTTCCTGCGCGCGCAGCATGCCGGACAGCGATTGGGCGTTCATGCCGACCTCCTCGAACGACGCGGCGGCGTGCCGCTCATTCCATAGTAGGTGGTCGGCGCGCGCAGCGGAAATCAGCCGGCGGCCGTCGCCGTCCGTGCGTCGCGCACGACTTGCGCGACGCGCTCGACGAATTCGGCGTCGACGCTGGACAGTGCTTCGCGCTTGCCGTCGGGCATCTCGACCATCAGCCGGTAGGTGATGTCCTGCGTGGTCCAGGCGAGATAGCCGACGACGGCGAGCATCACGCCGACGACCAGCGCGGCGCTCGATGCGCCGATGCCGCCTGCGACGGCGGTGGCCACGCCGATCAGCGAGATCAGCGACGGCACGAGGCGATTCTTCGGGATCTTGACGACATCGACGTTGCGGATGTCACGCAGCGGGAAGACCTGCCCGGCGGCCGACAGGCCGTTGCGCGTGACCATCACGCCGCGTTCGTTGAATGCGTTTTCCATCGTATGTTGCGTGGACGAAAACGCGCAGCGTAGCAGACTTCGTTGCCGCGTCAAACGAGACCGAGTGCCGCACGACGCGTGCGGGCCGGCCGCGACGCGGGCAACGGCGGGTAACGGTTGGTAACGGCAGGAGTCAGAACTGCAGCTGGCCGTCGCCGTACAGTCGGCCCGGCACGTGCGACGCGACGACCTCGGCGATTTCTTCGTCGGTCGATTCGGCCGGCACGATCTGGCGTCGCGCGGGCGCGTCGAGATGCATCGTCCATTCGACGAGCCGGTACGGGCGGCCCCACGGGCGCTGCATTTCCACTGACACGCGGCAACTCTGGACCGGCAGCGAATGCCGGCGCGTCAGAATCGCGTGCAGATGGCTGAAAACGGTATCTTCGATCATCTTGGGCTCCGATCCTGTCTTGTGGGCAGTTGATGCCGGTGCCGTAGTGGGTCTCAAAAAAAAAGCCGCCGATGCTCAGGCGGCCAACAGGGGGGGTGAGAGCATCCTCTCAGCCCAGAATTAAGCGAAACTTAAAAGCCCATAAAAAAGCGCCCCGCGTGGAGCGGGGCGCTTCTTGCCGTCGTCGTCCGCGAAATGAGCGGACAGTTAAGCGGATGCTTTAGAACTTGTGACGGATACCGACGCGAGCGGCCAGCTGGTTCGACGAACCGTTGCCCGACGTGCTGAAGTAGCTCGTGCTCGAACCGATCTGCGCTTGCACGCCGTTGCCCGACGCCTTCTGGTAGACCACCAGGCCGTACACGTCCGTACGCTTGCTGAGCGCGTAGTCGAGGCCCAGGTCGCCCTGGTTCCAGTGCGCCGAGTTGCCGCTTTGCGTTGCGTTCGTGTACGTGTAGCCCGCTGCTGCCGACAGGGCCGGCGTGATCGCGTACTTCACGCCTGCTTCATACGCGTTGTAGAACGTGCCCGATGCGCCAGCCGCGATCGGGGTGAACTGCGTGCGCGTCCAGAGCAGCCATGCCGTTGCCGGGCCGAAGATGTAACGGCCGCCGACGCCGTACGTGCGCAGGTCGCGGATGTTCGTCAGCGCGATGTTCGCGATCGACGTCGAGAATGCCGGCGTCGACTGGCTCGGGAAGCGGATGTCCGTGTAGGCGGCGCCGAGTGCGAACGGGCCGTTCGCGTAGTTCAGGCCGAAGCTGTATGCGCGCGACGAACCGGCCGTCGTCGTGGTGCCCGTCGTCGTCGACGGTGCGCCAGCGAAGTCGGTCGAGTTCGAGAAGCCGTACAACGCGCCGAACGTGAAGCCGGCGTAGTTCGCGCTCTGGAACTTCACCGAGTTGTTGATGCGGCTCGACGTGAGCTGGTCGATGTCGTTCACGTGGTACGCGTAGTTACCCGCGACCGTGTTGCCGCCCGTCGAGTAGTTCGAACCGAGGATGTCGGTCGAGAACGAGTACTGGCGGCCGAACGTGACCGTGCCGTATTGCGACTGGCTCAGGCCGACATAGGCTTGACGGCCGAAGATCGCGCCACCCTGGCCGATCGTGCCGTTGCCGCTGTTGAAGCCGTTTTCGAGCACGAAGATTGCCTTCAGGCCGCCACCGAGGTCTTCGGTGCCGCGCAGGCCCCAACGGCTACCCTGGGCCACGCCGTCGTCGTACTTGAACAGCTTGCCGCTGCCGCCGGTTGCGGTCTTGCTGTGGTTCACGTAGCTGATACCGGCATCGATGACGCCATACAGGGTCACGCTGCTTTGTGCGTGCGCCGCGCCAGCCGTTGCTGCGAGGATGGCGATGGTCAACAGTTTCTTGTTCAAAGGATTCTCCGAGCGAATAAATGGCGTGTCCAGTTGCGGTTCCGGCGCTCTCTCTGGGCGCTTTCACGGACCGGTCGCAACTTTATCGGCGGGCCACGTAATGAATGTGACAGCCTTTGTCATATTACGAATCTGTGGTGCCGATGCGACACTGGATTCTGCCCGGTTGTACAGCGGGGAGTTATACCGATTCCTCCTGAGATTCGATCGGGATCCGGAATATGCACATGAAATAAGCTTGGTTGGTGCCGTTCCGGCCCCGTGCCACGATGCGCGCTTCAACAACGACACGGGACAAGAGGACACCATGCGACGTTCGATCCTGACCGGCCTCGGCGCGCTTGCCGCGGCGCTGGCCTTTGCCGCGCCCGGTGCGCACGCCGACTCCCAGACGCTGAAGATCGGCACGATGAGCGGCCCCGACGCACAGATCTGGACCGAGGTGACGAAAGTCGCCGCACGCGAAGGCCTCGCGATCAAGGTCATCGAATTCAACGACTACGTGCAGCCGAACGCGGCGCTCGACGCGGGCGACCTCGATGCGAACGGTTTCCAGCACCAGCCGTTTCTCGACAGCCAGATCAAGCAGCGCGGCTACAGGATCGTCAACGTCGGGCTGACCTACACGGCGCCGATGGGCTTCTATTCGAAGAAGATCAAGTCGCTCAAGGACTTGCCGGCGGGGGCGAAGGTCGGGATCCAGAACGATCCGTCGAACGGCAACCGCGCGCTGCTGCTGCTGCAGAAATACGGCGTGATCAAGCTGAAGGCGGGCGTCGGCACGAACGGCGTGAACGCGACGCCGCTCGACGTCGCCGAGAATCCGAAGAAGATCAGGATCGTCGAGCTCGACGCCGCGCAGTTGCCGCGCGCGCTGCCCGACCTCGACGCCGCGTCGATCAACACCGACTACGCGGTGAAGGCCGGGCTCACGCCGGTGAAGGATGCGATCGCGATCGAGGATCTGCGCGGGCCGTACGCGAACCTGATCGCGGTGCGCGCGCAGGACAAGGACAAGCCGTGGGTGAAGAAGCTCGTCGCGGCCTATGAATCGGACGACGTGCGCAAGTTCATCGACCAGAAGTTCGGCGGTGCGATCGTGCCGGCGTTCTGAACGTCGGCCGTGGCCAGCCCGCGTCGCGGGCATCGCGCCAGACCGAAAAGCAAATCGCCCGCGCAAGCGGGCGATTTCGTTGGCGCGCCGTGCTGCGGCGCGCGGGCCGGCCGCCATTCAGGCGGCTCAGGGGCTCAGGGGTTCAGGCCGACAGCAGCGACCCGGTGCGGATCGGCGTCGCGCCGGCGATCCGCGCGACTTCCATCCCGGCGGTCGCGAAGCGCACGATCTGGCGCGCGTACAGCACGCCCGACACGCTGCTCTTCAGCGTGATGACGCGATCGGTCAGCGGATCGACGATGTCGGCCACGTCCTGGCCGGCCTCGATCCACGCGCCGACCGGCGTGCGGAACACGATGACGCCCGACACCGGCGCGACGAGCGGATCGGTGCCCGCGAGCGGCGTGGCCGGATGCGCGAGCGGCGGCAGCGGCGCCGGCGTGCCGTCGATGATGCCGCGCTCGGTCAGGTATTCGACGATCGCTTGCGCGTCCTTCTCCGCGAGTTCGTACGACACGTCGCGCTCGCTGCGCAGTTCGATCGTGACGGAGATCGCGCCGTTCGGGATCGGGAAGCGATCGCCGAAGCGGTTGCGCAGATCCGACCAGCAGAAGCTGTGGATCTCGTCGAACGGATTGCCGACCGAATTCAGCGCGAGCAGCGACGCCTGCGCGTCCAGATAGCGCGACAGCGGCTCGACGTCTTCCCACAGATCGGGGTTCGTATACAGGTGCATCACCGCGTCGCTGTCGCAATGCAGGTCGAGCACGATGTCGGCGTCGAACGACAGTTTCTGCAGCGCGAGGCGCTGCGATTCGAGCTCGGTGCGCGGCTTCTGTTCGTTCAGCGCCTCGCGCATCGCGGCGCGTACCGCGACGAGGTTGCGCTGCGCGTCGTTCGTCAGGCGGCCTTCGATGCGCGGCAGCACGAGCGCCGCGAGATCGTAGAAATTGCGGTTGAAGTTCTGCATCGAGCCGAGCTCGAAGCGGCCGAGGTGATCGCCGAACACGTGCTGCGACAGGCCGATCGGGTTCGGCACGGGGACGATGACCACCTCGCCGCGCAGCTTGCCGGCCGTCTCGAGCGCGGCGATCTTGCGGCGCAGCAGCGCGGCGACCAGCATGCCGGGCAGTTCGTCCGCGTGCAGCGACGACTGGATGTAGACCTTCTTCTCGCCGCGCGGGCCGTAGTGGAAGCTCGTGATCTGGCGTTCGGTGCCGACGGCGGGGGAAATCAGCGGATGGGTCTGCGTTTGCATGATGAGGGGAGGGCGGCGCAGCCGCGAGTGATCCGTATGCGTGGAAGATCGATTGTACGTTGCCTTGCGCGAACCCATCAAACCGCGCGCCCGGCAAGTCGATTTCCTTTACGAATCATCGGGTTGTTGCGTAAAAAATAACGGTGCTGCAGCCCTTCGGGCATGCGTGCCGCGCCGTCGTTCGTCGCGCGCGGGCAAAAAAAACGGGCTCCTTGCGGAGCCCGTCTGCGCGGATGCGAAGCGCGCGTTGCGCGGTGTTACTTGCCGTACACGTCGAAATCGAAGTACTTCTTCGCGATCTTGTCGTACGTGCCGTCCTTGCGCATGCCGGCGATCGCGCCGTCGATCTTCGCCTTCAGGTCGGTGTCTTCCTTGCGCAGGCCGATGCCGGCGCCGTTGCCGAGCGTCTTCGGATCGTCGATGTCCTTGCCGGCGAAATCGAAGTTCGCGCCGCGCGGCGTCTTCAGGAAGCCGATTTCAGCCTGCACCGCGTCCTGCAGCGCGCCGTCCAGACGGCCCGAGATCAGGTCGGCGTAGACCTGGTCCTGGTTCTGGTAAGGCACGACGTTGACGCCCTTCGGAGCCCAGTACGTCTTCGCGTACGTTTCCTGGATCGTGCCCTGCTCGACGCCGACCGACTTGCCCTTCAGCGATTCGGCCGTCGGCATCAGGCCGGCACCCTTCTTCGCGACGAGGCGCGTCGGCGTGTTGAACAGCTTCGACGAGAACGCGATCTGTTCCTCGCGCGCCGGCGTCATCGACATCGACGACAGGACGCCGTCGAACTTGCGTGCCTTCAGCGCCGGGATCATCCCGTCGAAGTCGTTTTCGATCCACACGCACTTCGCGTTCATGCGGCGGCAGATTTCGTTGCCGAGGTCGACGTCGAACCCGACCACCTTGCCGTCAGCGCCTTTCGATTCGAAAGGCGGGTAGCTTGCGTCGACGCCGAAGCGCACGGTCGTCCAGTCCTTCGCGTATGCAGTGCCGGCCGATACGGCGAGCAGGGCTACGGTCACAGCCGCAAGAATCTTTTTCACTCGGTGACTCCTCGTTTTGTTCGATGGGTGCGCGGTTGTGCCGCGCCGTAAGCCTTCGGCCCGGCGCGGCTTCGCGTCGGGCTGTCCGTTTCGCTGCCCGATGCGGGCGCGCGACGTGCGCAAGATTATCAAGACAAAATACCGGCAGGGCGCCTAGGACATGCCCCGATACCGGACCCGACGGTCGTGCGTGCGGCGTGCGACCGTTTCAGACGTAGGAACGATTCAACCGAGCGTTTCGTTGACCGCGCGCTGCAGGCAGGTGACGAATTGCGACACGGCCGGCGTCGGCAGCAGGTCGCGGCGCGCGATGATCGACAGGTCGAAGCGCGGCATGCTTTCGTCGAGGTCGGCCGTGCGAATCCCGAGCGGCGCCACCATCGCGGCCAGCGGGCGCGTGAAGCAGCCGATCACGTCGGAGCGCGCCACGAGCCCGAGCGTCACCGCGAACGACATCGGCGAGCGCAGCAGGCGCTTCGGCGGCGGCAGCCCGCGCGCCGCGAACATTCCGACCATCACGCTGTGCGGGAATTGCTCGGCCCCGACCGTGACGATCCATTCGGCGTCGAGCAATTCCTCTAACCGGCGCGCGTGCGCGAGCGGGTGGCCTTCGCGCATCACGATGGTGAACTCGGTCGACAGCAGCGGCACCTGCGTGAAATCGCGGTCGAGCGCGGGCACATGGTGCATCGCAGCGATGTCGAGCGTGCCGTTGCGCAATTGCGCGAGCGCGTCCGGCACCGTCACTTCCACCAGATGCAGGTTTACGTTCGGCATCGACTGGCGGAATGCGGTGACCGCGCGCGGCAGCGCGGTCAGCGCGATGGACGGCATCGTGCCGACCGCGACACGTCCTGACATCTCGCCTTTCACCTGCTCGACGGCCTCGACGGTGCGGCGCATGTCGCCGAGCAGTTGCTCGGCGCGCGGCAGCAGCGCATGGCCGCACGCGGTCAGCTCGACGCCGCGCACGCTGCGCGCGAGCAGTTCCGCGTTCAGCGCCGACTCGAGTTCGCGGATCGTATGCGTGATCGCGGGCTGCGTGACGCCGAGTTCGCGCGCGGCGGCGCGCAGGCTCTTGTGATGCGCGGCGGAGACGAACGCCTGGAGCTGCGCGATGTTCAGGTGGTTTCGGATGCGGGTCATCGATCGGTTCGGATCTGGCGGCGGGCCGGGGCGCCGCCGCGAAGACCGATAGGGTAGCGCGCCGCGGCGGCGAACGCCTGGCGGAACAAAAAACGCGGGGCACACACCGGCATGTCTTCGCCGAGATCGACGGCGAACCGATCAGGATTGCAGATGATGGTACGTGCGGGGTCGTGACGTCGTCGCGATGCGTCGCGCCACGACGCACCGCGTGAAGATATCGTGGCGGCCGGGTGTGTCAGGCAAGCGCCAGTTCGACGGCCGCGAGCGTGCGACGGCGGATCCAGCCGCTCGCGAGCCGGATCGCGAGCCAGTACGGCAGAAACAGCAGGCGCGTGCGCGTGCTCGGACAGTGCACGAAGGTTTCGGTGCGCAGCAGGCGCGTGCCGGACGACAGTCCGACGACCTCGAACCGCAGCACCAGCTTCGCATCGCGCGGATCGTCGTGCCGGACGAAGGCCTCGGCGTCGTCGATCGTCCGCACGTCGGGCGTCGGGCGCCAGAAGCGTCCGATGAGCCCCAGCGACAGCGACGTCTCGTCGCGATGCAGCAGCGTGAACGTATCGAAGCCGAAGCGTTCGCGGGCGCCTTCGGCGGGGCGCTTGGCCAGCGCACGTGCGATGGCCGCCGGCGATTCGCGCACGGCAAGCAGCGCATCGATGACCGGATCGGCGCGCATGTCGAGCGCGGCCACGGCGTCGATGATGCGCGACGGCGGCGCGTCGATCGGCCGGGATTCATGAACTTCGACGAAGCCGAACGACGGGATGAACGGCGGTTTGCTCGCCGCGGACCGCGTGTCTGATTCAGAGACGATGCCGAACGGATTCATGGGCGTTCCGGGGGACAAAATGCGATCGTAGCACCGCGTGCGCACGCGCGGTGCGACGCGCCGCACCGACAAAAAAGGCCTGGAAACATGCGTTTCCAGGCCGGGAGGCCATCAACGACGATGGTGGAGGAGACGGGGGCGTCGCGATGCGCGCTCAGATCGCCCAGCCGCCGAGATAGAACGTGACGAGCACGGCCGCGATGAGCACGGTGCCGACGTTGAGCTTGCGGAATTCGCCGCTGGCGATGCGGCCGATCACGAGCGTCGAGAAGCCGAGCATGATGCCGGTCACGATGTTCGCGGTCAGCACGATGAATACCGCGCACACCAGTCCCGACATCGCATCGACCATGTCGTCCATGTGCAGCTTGCTCACGCTGCCGAGCATCAGCAGGCCGACGTACATCAGCGCCGGTGCGGTGGCGTACGACGGCACGAGGCCCGCGAGCGGCGAGAAGAACATCACGACCAGGAACAGCACGCCGACCACGGCGGCCGCGAGGCCCGTCTTCGCACCGGCGGCCACGCCGACGCTCGACTCGATGTAGGCCGCGGCCGGCGCACCGCCGAGGAAGCCGGAGAAGATCGAGCTGATCGAATCGGCGGTCAGCGCGCGGCCGCCGTTGATGATGCGGCCGTTCTCGTCGAGCTGGCCCGCCTGACCGGCGACCGCGCGGATCGTGCCGGTCGCGTCGAACACGGCGGTCATCACGAGCGCCAGCACGCTCGGCAGCACGGCCATCGACAGCGCGCCCTTGATGTCCATCGCGCCGATCAGCGAGGCGTGGCCCGGTGCGCTCAGCGACGGCAGCGCGAAGATGCCGCGATACTTCACGGCCGGATCGAACGCGAGACCGATCAGCGAGATCGCGACCACGACGAGCAGGATGCCGCCCGGCACGCGACGCTTCTCGAGCCCGAAGATCGCGGCGAGGCCGACGACGGACATGATGACCGGGAACGCGGTGATCTGGCCGAGCGAGACCGGCAGGCCGGCGCCTGGATTCTTGATCACGAGGCCGACGTCGTTCGACGCGATCAGCAGCAGGAACAGGCCGATGCCGATGCCGGTGCCGTGCGCGACGCCCGCGGGCAGGTTGCGCAGGATCCACGAACGCACGCCGGTGACCGAAATGCCCGTGAACACGAGACCCATCAGGAACACGGCGCCGAGCGCGACGGTCGGATGCAGGCCCTTGCCGAGCACGAGGCCGAACGCCGTGAACGCCGTCAGCGAGATCGCGCAGCCGATCGCGATCGGCAGCTTCGCCCACAGGCCCATCAGCAGCGAACCGAAGGCGGTGGTGAGGCAGACCGCGACGAATACCGCGCTCGTGTCGAAGCCGGCCTTGCCGAACATGCCGGGGACGACGAACACGGAATAGACCATCGCGAGGAAAGTGGTCACGCCCGCGACGATTTCGCGACGCTGCGTGCTGCCGCGCGACGAAATGCCGAAGTACCGGTCGATGACTCCCTTGGTGCCGAAGTCCGTTTCTTCCGCGCCGACGCCGACCGTCGGCTGCACCGGGGTATCACTCATGAGCTTGCTCCTTTATCAGCATGCTGAAACGGCCTGTGGCAGGCCGTCGTCAGGGTGTCTCGTATCTGGTTGAAATTATCGGCAGCGTCGTGGGGACGCATCACGCGCGATTCGTGTCGTCGTCCGCGCGTCGATGGGCGCGCGTGTCGAGTCGTACGACGCGTGGCGTAGTCGACCCCGTCACGTGTGCTTTGCCGTAGCGAAGGTTAGGCGAACGGCCCGTCACGTCCCATTGGGGAAAGAGCATGCAGCGCATGTCGCAACGCTTATATCGGCGTGCAACGGGGCTTCGTCGTCGCGGAACGCGTGTATACGCCTAGTTCGAATCCGTTAAGGCGATTATTTGAATGCTGGATCGGCGGGCAGGGGCGGGGCGGGTGACGCATCGGATATTACGAATGTCTTTCATCGAGGCCGCGCAGGTGCGTGAATACGGCCGCGCGTGACGCGCCGCGCCGCCGTGCGCAACGAGAAACCGGATGATACCGGGGCCGCGCGCGTGCTGCGCTGGCGCGCGTCGTTGCCGTCGTTGCATCAGCCGCGCGCGAGCTGTGCGAGATACGCGCAGAACAACTCGGCCATCGCGGCCGAGTACGCGTCGATTACCGCAGGCGTGCGCCCGGTTTCCTCTCCCAGGCCGCGTCGACGGTGGCCAGTGCTTCTTCGCTCGGGATGTCCCGATCCATGTTGCCCAGTGGCGCGGTGCCGAAACCAAGTCGGGAAGGGGACGTGATTCTCATGTCGGAGTCCTGTCGATCGGTCAGGCCGCGGTCTGCGCGAGCGTCGGATAGTCGGTCAGGCCCCGTGCGCCGCCGCCGAACAGCGTGTTGCGGTCGTGCGGCGTGAGCGCGGCGCCGGTGCGCAGGCGCTCGGGCAGGTCGGGGTTCGCGACGAACGGTCGGCCGAAGGCGACGAGGTCGGCCCAGCCGGCGGCGATCGCTTCCCGCGCGCGCTCGGCGGTGTACGCACCGGCGTAGATCAGCACACCAGGAAACGCGGCACGTAGCTGCTGCTTGAATTCGACCGGCATCAGCGGGGCGTCGTCCCAGTCGGCTTCCGCGATGTGCAGGTAGCCGACACCGAGTTCGCCGAGCAGCTTCGCGGCGGCGAGGTAGGTCGTCTGGGGATCGTCGTCGACGCAGCCGTTCAGCGTGGTCAGCGGCGCGAGGCGGATGCCGACGCGCGACGCGTCGCCGGTGCCTTCGATCAACGCCTGCGCGACTTCACGCAGGAAGCGCAGCCGGTTGTCGAGCGAGCCGCCGTACGCGTCGGTGCGCGTGTTCGCGTTCGAGTCGATGAACTGGTTCACGAGATAGCCGTTCGCGCCGTGCAGCTCGACGCCGTCGAAACCGGCTTCGATCGCGTTGCGCGCGGCGGCGCGGTATTGATCGACGATCTCGCCGATTTCGTCGACGGACAACGCGCGCGGCTCGGACGCCTGCACGAAGCCCGGCGTGCTGCCGTCTTCACCGGCGACGAACACGTTCACGCCCTTCGCCTGGAGCGGCGACGACGAAACGGGTTGCCGGCCGCCGAGCAGGCTCGTGTGGCTCAGCCGGCCGACGTGCCAGAGCTGCGCGAAGATGCGGCCATGCGCTGCGTGGACGGCGTCCGTCACCTTGCGCCAGCCGGCGACCTGCGACGGCGTGTGGATGCCGGGCGTCCATGCGTAGCCCTTGCCGAGCGGCGCGATGTAGGTGCCTTCGCTGACGATCAGGCCCGCGCTTGCGCGCTGCGCGTAATACGCGGCCATCAGTTCGTTGGCTTCGTCGCCGGGCTGGCTGGCGCGCGAACGCGTCATCGGCGGCATCACGATGCGGTTCGGCAGTGTCAGCGAGCCGAATTGCAGCGGTTGGAAAAGCGGGTCCTGAGTCATGGTGGATTCCTGTCGGTGCCGCGGCCGGCTGGCCGCGGACGGTTCGATTGAGGGGGCGGTGCCGGGGCCTGTGATCGGCGGGAACAGGCCTAGTCCCACTTCGGCGCGAGGCCGGCCGGGTCGACTTCGCGGCCATTGCGCTCGAGCGCGGCGATCTGCGCCATGTCCTCGTCGGTCAGGCGCACCGTTTGCGCGAGCAGGTTGCTTGCGAGGTTTTCGCGCTTGGTCGACGACGGGATCACCGAGTAGCCGAGCCGCAGGGCCCAGGCCAGCGCGACCTGCGCCGGCGTCGCGTCGTGACGTTGCGCGATCGCGCCGATCACCGGATCGCCGAGCACCTTGCCGTATGCGAGCGTCATGTACGACGTCACGTGAATGCCTTCGCCGTTCAGGAATTCGACCAGCTTGCGGTTCTGCAGGTACGGGCTCAGTTCGATCTGGTTCGTCGCGATCGCATCCTTGCCGACCACCGCGATCGCTTCCTTCGTCAGTGCGATGTTGAAGTTCGAGATGCCGATCTGGCGCGTGAGACCCTTCACCTTCGCGTCGGCCAGCGCGGTCATGAATGACTGCACCGACACGCCGCTCTCCGGAGCCGGCCAGTGGATCAGCGTCAGGTCGACGTAGTCGGTGCGCAGCTTGCGGAGGCTTTCCTCGAGGCTGGCGACCAGCTTTTCCGGCGCGTAGTTGTCGACCCAGATCTTCGTCGTGAGGAACAGGTCTTCGCGGCGCACGCCCGATGCGGCGATCGCTTCGCCGACTTCGGCTTCGTTGCCGTAGATCTGCGCGGTGTCGATCGCGCGGTAGCCGACTTCGAGGCCGTTGCGGACCGAGTCGATGACGACCTGGCCTTGCAGGCGGAAGGTGCCGAGGCCGAATGCGGGAATGTTGCTCATCATGTGTTCCTGGAAGAGGTGGAGCGATTGCGGTATGAAAATCATTCTGGCGTCCTGGACTGATGAGATAAACGCCTTTAGAGGTCAAAAATATTTGATTTAAATTCAAATATCGGTCGTGGATCCGGCTGGCTGGCGGCGTGCCGGCCTCAGGCGGCGCCCGTCAGCGCGTTCGCATCCGCTGCGGCATTCGCGTGGAACACCGGCAGCACGTCCGACGCGATCTCGGCCATCGTCTCGTCGAGCGGGCGGCGGTTGCGGCGGAAATGCAGGCCGATGTGCTGCACGCCGGCGGTGCGCATCGCCGCGAGTTCCTCCGTCAGCGCGATGCGTCCGGCGCGCGCGCCGAAGCGGTGCCGCTGCAGCGGCTCGTGCGGATCTTCCGCGAGGTCGAGGTGGATGAAGCTCACGTACGGCTTGTCGCCGGCCACCGCGCGCCAGTTCGCGACGCGCTGCAGGTGATCGGCCGGCGCGCCGGGATACGCGAGGCAGCCATCCATGTGCTCGCCGATCCATGCGGGCGTCTGCTGCGCGAGACCCGCGACGAGCAGCGGCACCGGCGATCGCGCGGCGGGCAGCACGTCGAGGCCGGGCGGCAGATGCCCGCGCGCGCCGTCGCGCAGCAGCGCGATCTGGTCGCGGAAATTCGCGCCGCGCGATGCGAAGTCGCGGCCGAACAGCGGATATTCGACCGGCCGGTCGCCGCTCGCGACGCCGAGCAGCAGGCGGCCGCCGCTCAGTTCCTGGATCGTCGCGGCCGATTTCAGCGTCAGCAGCGGCTCGCGCAGCGGCAGCACGACGGCCGCCGTGCCGAGCAGGATGTCGCGCGTGATGCCGGCGAGGTAGCCGAGATACGAGAAGGTCTCGAACACCTGCGCGGCGTCGCCGAACGACGGGTCGTACACCGGCACGTCGCGCACCCAGAGCGCGCGGAAGCCGAGCGTGTCGGCCAGTTGCGCGAGCTCCGCGTGGATTTCGAGGTCGGGCACGCCGGGGCGGCGGCCGTCATGCTGGCGCTTCGCGTCGCCGGCCGGCGACCAGTCGTTGTCGAGCGGCAGTTCGATGCCGATGGTGAAGCCGCCTGCGGCGAGCCTGTCGAGAGAAGTGGACATGATCGGGCTCCGTTCAGATCGCGCGCAGGCTGCCTTCGAGCCGGCAGAAGTCGAGCGACGACGCGGTGAAGAACGAGCGCGACGTGCCGGCGGCAAAATCGTCGATGTGCACGACCGTCGCGCGGTCGGCTTCCAGCCACAAGATCGCGTCGGTCTCGCCGGCGACGTGCTGCCACGTGAAGGCGACTTCGCCCGTCGCGCCGGCGTATGCGCCTTCGGTTATCGAGTCGCGCATGGGGAGGCCGTCGTCGTCATACGCGTTGAGGGCGGCGAGGCCGTCGTAGCGGACTTCGACAGTCTTGCCGGCGAACGGCGGACGTCGGGTCGATGCGTTCATGCGGTGCGGCTCCTGCGGAAAGTGACGTTCAATGGGCGAGTTCGACGGGTTCGGCCGTGCGTTCGGGCAGGCCCTGGCCGCGATCGAGGCGGCCGCTCAGCGCGGTCAGCGCGAACGCGCCGAGCGTGACGACGGCGGCGATCCACGGCGTATGGCCGAGACCGACGTCCGCGACGATCAGGCCGCCGAGCGACGAGCCGCCCGCGACGCCGAGGTTGAACGCGGCGATGTTGAACCCCGATGCAACGTCGGTGGCGTCCGGCGCGAAGTGGCGCGCCTGCTTGACGACGTACACCTGCAGGCCCGGCACGTTGCCGAATGCGACCGCGCCCCACGCGAGCATCGTCAGCACCGCGAGCCACTTCACGTGCACCGTGAAGGTCAGTGCGAGCAGCACGATCGCGAGCAGCAGGAAGATCTGCTTGAGCGCCTTGACCGGGCCGACGCGGTCGGCGAGCTTGCCGCCCCACACGTTGCCGAACGCGACCGACACGCCGTAGCCGACGAGCACGAGGCTGACCTGCGACGGCGTGAAGCCGGCGATCTGTTCGAGCAGCGGTGCCATGTAGGTGAACGCGATCAGCGAGCCGCCGTAGCCGACCGCCGTCATCGCATAGACGAGCAGCAGGCGCGGCTGGGCCAGCACGCGGAACTGACGGGCGAGCGGCGCCGGCGGCGTCCGCGGAAGGCCGCGCGGCACGAAGGCCACGGCGCCGAGGAACGCGACGAGGCCGAACAGCGCGACGATCAGGAACGTCGCGCGCCAGCCGAAGTGCTGACCGATGAAGGTGCCGAGCGGGATGCCGGCGACGAACGCGACGGTCATGCCGCTGAACATCGTCGCGATCGCGCTGGCGGCCTTGTCCTTCGGCACGAGCGTCGTCGCGATGATCGAGCCGACCGAGAAGAACACGCCGTGCGCGAGGCCGGTGAGCACGCGCGCGACGATCAGCGATTCGTAGCCCGGCGCCTGCCAGGCGACGAGGTTGCCGATCGTGAAGAGCGCCATCAGCGCGGCGAGCAGCGTTTTGCGCGGCACGCGGCCGGTGAGCGCGGTGAGGAGCGGCGCGCCGATCGCGACGCTCAGTGCGTAGAGGCTGACGAGCAGTCCGGCCGACGGCAGGCTGACGCCGAGATCGGCGCCGATCGTCGGGATCAGCCCGACGATCACGAATTCGGTCGTGCCGATGGCAAAGGCGCTGATGGTCAGCGCAAGCAGGGCGAGTGGCATGGCGGGGTCCAGGTTCCAGTAAGAATGGATCGCAGTGTGCCGCCTTTACTTTTGCTGAAAAACTGGTCTATAAACCAAATTGTTTTGATTTCAGATCAACAATGAAAATCACGCTCGACGAACTCCAGGCCTTTGCCGCCGTGGTCGACACCGGTTCGATCACCGCCGCCGCGCAGCAGCTCGACGTCACCGTGTCGGCGGCGAGCCGCACGCTTGCGCGGCTCGAGGAGAAGCTGAAGACCACGCTGCTGCGCCGGACCACGCGCCGGCTCGAACTGACCGAAGAGGGGCGCGCGTTCCTGCAGGACGCGCGCGCGATCATCGAATCGGTCGAGAACGCCGAGGAGCAGATGCTCGCGCGGCGCGAGATGCCGTCGGGGCGGCTGCGCGTCGACGCCGCGACGCCGTTCATGCTGCATGTGATCGTGCCGCTCGTGCGCGGCTACCGTGAACGCTTCCCGAAGGTCGAGCTGGAGCTGAACAGCAACGAGGGGATCATCGATCTGCTCGAGCGGCGCACCGACGTCGCGATCCGGATCGGCCGCCTGAAGGATTCGACGCTGCACAGCCGGCGGATCGGCAACAGCCGGCTGCGCATCCTCGCGAGCCCCGCGTACATCGAAGCGCACGGCCAGCCGCGCAAGGTGGAGGATCTCCGCAAGCACACGCTGCTCGGCTTCACGCAGCCCGAATCGCTGAACGTATGGCCGATCCTCGGCGCGGACGGCGAGCCGAGCCGCATCGAGCCCGGCATCTGGTCGTCGAGCGGCGAGACGCTGCGGCAGCTCGCGCTGGAGGGGGCGGGCGTGGTGTGCCTGTCGGACTTCATGACCGCGCAGGATCGCGAGGCCGGCCGGCTCGTGCAGGTGCTCGCGCGGCAGACGCTCGAGGTCGAGCAGCCGATCAACGCGGTGTATTACCGGAACACCGCGATCTCGTCGCGGATCGCGTCGTTCGTCGATTACATGATCGAGGTGCTGGGCGGCGGGAGCAGCGGCAGCGATGCGCCGACGCGGCGCAAGGCTGCGTGGATGGGGCCGCTGTAACGGCGGCGCGCTGGAAGGGAAGCGGGGGACCGGCTTCGGGCGCCGGCGTGACCCGGCGTGCCGCACGGCGCTTGCGCCGCGGGCACGCCGTCTTGCAAGGCTTACGCTTCCTCAGACCACGACATGTTGTCGCGCGCCAGCAGCGCCGACGATGCCGCCGGTCCGAACGTGCCCGCGGTGTAGAGGCGCGGGCGATCGCCGAGCTGCTTCCAGCCGTCGAGGATCGGCTCGACCCACGACCATGCGGCTTCGAGCTCGTCGCGGCGCATGAAGTGCGTGAGGCGGCCGCGGATCACGTCGATCAGCAGCCGTTCGTACGCTTCCGCGCGCCGCTCCGGAATCGCCTGCTGCAGATCGAGGTTCAGGCTCACGGGCACCATTTTCATCCCGCTGCCCGGCTCCTTCGCGAGCATCTGCAACTGGATCGACTCTTCCGGCTGGAGCTGGATCACGAGGCGGTTGCTGTAGTGGCGCGGGCCGCTCGGGATGATCGAGAACGGCATGTCCGCGAACTCGATCACGATTTCCGACTGGCGGCGCTGCAGCCGCTTGCCGGTGCGCAGGAAGAACGGCACGTTCGCCCAGCGCCAGTTGTTGATGTGCGCGCGCAGCGCGACGAAGGTTTCCGCGTGGCTGTCCGCCGGCACGTTGTCCTCCTCGAGATAGCCCTTGACCGGCTGTCCGTCGACCGCGCCGGCCGTGTACTGGCCGCGCACCGTGTCGCGCGCGACGTCCGACAGCGCCATCGGCCGCAGCGAGCGCAGCACCTTCAGCTTCTCGTCGCGCACCGCGTCCGGGTCGAGCGACACCGGCGGCTCCATCGCGACGATGCACAGCAGTTGCAGCAGGTGGTTCTGCACCATGTCGCGCAGCGCGCCGGTGTGGTCGTAGAAGCCCGCGCGGCTGCCGACGCCGACCGTCTCCGCCACCGTGATCTGCACGCTGCGGATGCTCGGCGCCTGCCACAGCGGCCCGAAGATCGGGTTGCCGAAGCGCAGCACCATCAGGTTCTGCACGGTTTCCTTGCCGAGGTAATGGTCGATCCGGTAGATCTGCGATTCCGCGAAATGCTTGCCGACCGCATCGTTGATCGCCTGCGCCGACGCGAGATCGTGGCCGAGCGGCTTTTCGAGGACGACGCGCGAGCGCGCGTCGACGAGGTGCGCGGCCGACAGATTGTCGCAGATCGTCGTGAACAGCTCCGGCGACGTCGACAGGTAGAACACGCGGATCGCATCGCCGCGCGCCGCGTCGGCGAGCCGTGCGTAGTCTTCCGGCGCGTTCACGTCGATCAGCACGTACTTGAACAGGTCGAGGAAACGGGCCCATGCGTCGGCGTCGAACGCCTTGTCGTCGATGAACGGGCGCGATTGCTCGTCCATGAACTTGCGATAGCCGTCGATGCCCCAGTCGCGCCGGCCGACCGCGATGATGCGCGTCTCCGGCGGCAGGTTGCAGTGCAGGTGCGCCATGTACAGCGCGGGCAACAGCTTGCGGGCGGCCAGGTCGCCGCCGCCGCCGAAGATGATCATGTCGACGGGCTGGTCGGCTTCGGTCTGGTTGGGCTTATTCGTCATGAGTGGATCGCGGTCTGAAGCGGTGTGAGCGTGGAACGAACGTCGAAGCGCCGGGCGCCGGTGCGTTGGCGCGCCAGTACGTGAAAACGCTAATAGTGCACGCTTTTGATCGATTGTGTATGTGTTCCCGTTTCGTAACAGCGCTTGCATGGCACGCTTGCCGCGATTATGATTGAGCGCTCACTCATTAAAGGAATCGAACGTGGCCCGACCGCGCAGTCCCGACAAGCACGACGCCATCCTCGCCGCCGCCGCCCGCGCGCTCGCGGAGGACGGCGCGAGCGCGACCACCGCGCGCATCGCCCGGCTCGCCGGCGTCGCGGAAGGCACGGTGTTCACGTACTTCGAGACCAAGGACGCGCTGCTGAACGCGTTGTATCTGAGCCTGAAGGCCGGGATGCGCGAAGCGATGATGGCCGGGTTTCCGGAACACGCGCCGGTCGAGCAGGCCGTGCGGCATGCGTGGAACGGCTATGTGTCGTGGGGCGTCGCGAATCCGGATGGGCGCCGCGCGCTGCAGCAGCTCGGCGTGAGCGGCCGCATCGACGACGCGCATCGCGCGGCCGGGGCCGAAGGGTTCGGCGGGATCAGCTCGCTGCTGCGCGCGCAGGTTGCGGCTGCGGGCGGGCTGAAGGCCGACGATGCGCACGCGTTCTGCGCGGCGCTGTTCACGTCGATTGCGGAAACGGCGATGGAATCGATCGCGCGCGATCCGGCGCTGGCCGACGGATACCGGGAAGCGGGGTTTCGTGCGCTTTGGGCCGTGTTGCACGCGGTATGAGTGGACGGCTCGCCGGGCGGGCTGCCTGGCGGACGGCGGACGGCGGGAGACGGGTGATTGGCGGCGCGTTCGGTTCGGGCGCATCCGCCGCGGCGGAAGGCGGTTTCAGGCAGGGCGCGGCACGGTGAAAATCGCTGTTTCAGCGCCCATATTAATGAGTGAGTAATCATTCATTTTGTGATTTCAACCTTGTCGAGGAGTGGAAAATGTCGAAAGTCTGGCTGGTAACAGGGGCCGCACGCGGCCTAGGGCGCTCGATCGCGGAAGCGGTGCTGGCGGCGGGCGATCGTCTGGCGGCCGGTGCGCGCGATCCCGCGCGGCTCGCGGATCTGGAAGAACGGTACGGCGACCGGCTGCTGCCGATTGAACTCGACGTGACCGACGCAGCGGCGGCCGCGCATGCGGTGGCGGCTGCCCGCGACGCGTTCGGCCGCATCGACGTGCTGGTGAACAACGCGGGCTACGGCCATACCGCGCCGTTTGAGCAGATGGGCGCCGACGATTTCCGCGACCAGATCGAAACGAACCTGTTCGGCGTGATCAACCTGACGCGTGCAGTGTTGCCGACGATGCGCGCGCAGCGCGCGGGGCACATCTTCCAGGTGTCGTCGGTCGGCGGGCGCACGTCGACGGCCGGCTTGTCCGCGTATCAGGCCGCGAAGTGGGCGGTCGGCGGGTTCAGCGACGTGCTGTCGAAGGAAGTCGCGCCGTTCGGCGTGCGCGTCTGCACGCTCGAGCCGGGCGGGATGCGCACCGACTGGGCCGCGCAGGCGAAGCGCGAGGTCGAGGGCCTGCTGCCCGACTATCGGCCGTCGGTCGGGAAGATTCTCGAATTGCTCGGCGCGTACGGCGGCCACGAGGTAGGCGATCCGGCGCGGATCGCGAAGCTGATCGTCGAGTTGTCGCGTCGCGACGACGTGCCGATGCGTTTGCTGCTCGGCGGCGACGCGCTGTTCGTGTGCGAGCAGGCGGAAGCGCAGCGTGCAGAGGAGGCGGCGCGGTGGCGCGATACGACGCTGTCGACGATGTTCCCGGACGCGAAGTTGCCGGAGGGATTGCAGGCGTTGAAGAAGGTCGGGTAAGTCTGGGAGCCGGGGCAGCGCGGGTTCGCTCGAGCGCGGCGCCGACGCCCCGCCGACGCACGGCGACCGGATGACGCCCGGTCGCACGCACGCCGGTCTTCGATCACGATCGCCTTTGCCGGCCGCCCTCAGCGCCCTAGCGCGTAGAACTCCGCGTTGGGCCGCATGTTGGTCACGTTCGCGATGCGATTCGACATCCCGAAGAACGCCGAGATCGCCGCGATGTCCCAGGCGTCCTCGTCGGTGAAGCCATGCGACTTCAGCGTATCGAAGTCCGCTTCGCCCACCTGGTGCGCGGTCTGCGAAACCTTCATCGCGAAGTCGAGCATCGCCTTCTGTCGCGCGGTGATGTCGGCCTTGCGATAGTTGGTTGCGACCTGGTCGGCGATCAGCGGATCCTTCGCGCGAATGCGCAGGATCGCGCCGTGCGCGATCACGCAGTACTGACACTGGTTCACGCTGCTGGTGGCCACGACGATCATCTCGCGCTCGGCCTTGCTCAGGTTGCCCGGTTTGTCCATCAGCGCGTCGTGGTAAGCCATGAACGCGCGAAACTCGTCGGGGCGATGCGCGAGTGTCAGGAACACGTTCGGGATGAAGCCCGACTTTTCCTGAACGGCCGCGATGCGCTCGCGAATGTCCTCGGGCAAATCGTCGAGCGCGGGCACGGGAAAGCGGCTGATGGGGGCGGGGTTCGGGGCGGTCATGAGGTCTCCTGGATAAAGTGGCGCGGGTGCGCTCGATGCGCGAGCCACCGGCCTGGAAAAGATACGCCGGTGGTCGTCAGCGGCGTCACGCGTTGACGTCGACGACGATGCGGCCGCGAACCTTGCCGTCGATCAATTCCCCTGCAAGCGGGATGACGTCGCCCAGGCCGACCTGGTGACCGATCGCGCCCAGCTTCTCGACGTCGAGGTCGGACGCGAGTCGGCGCCACGCTTCCAGGCGGTCGGCGCGCGGGCACATGACGCTGTCGATCCCGACGAGCGTGACGCCGCGCAGGATGAACGGCATGACGGTCGCGGGGAACTCCATGCCGGCGGCCAGGCCGCAGGCCGTGACGACGCCGCGGTACCGCGTGGTCGCGCACACGTTGGCGAGCACGTGGCTACCTGCCACGTCGACCGCGCCGGCCCATCGTTCCTTGCCCAGCGGCCTGCCGGGTTCGCTGAATAGTGACCTCTCCAGGATCTCCGCCGCGCCGAGCTGCCGCAGGTAGTCGGCGTCGGCGGGGCGGCCCGTCACGGCGACGACGCGGTATCCGAGCCTGGCGAGAATGGCCGTGGCGACGCTGCCCACGCCGCCTGCCGCGCCGGTCACCACGATCTCGCCGTCGTCCGGGCGTACGCCATGCCGCTCCAGCGCCATCACGCACAGCATCGCGGTGTAGCCTGCCGTGCCGATGGCCATCGCCTGTTGCGGCGAAAAGGCGAACGGCAGCGGCACCAGCCAGTCGCCATCGACGCGGGCTTTCTGCGCAAGGCCGCCCCAGTGCGTTTCGCCGACGCCCCAGCCGTTGAGCACGACCCGGTCGCCGGTACGATAGTCCGGGTGCGTGCTCGCTTCGACTTCGCCAACGAGATCGATGCCGGGCACCATCGGGAACGTGCGGACCACCGGGCTCTTGCCGGTGATCGCCAGCCCGTCCTTGTAGTTCAGCGTCGAATAGCCCACGCGTACCGTGACGTTCCCCGCGGGCAACTGCGCGTCGTCCAGCGTCTGGAGCCGGACCTGCTGGCCGGTTTCATGCCTGTCGATCACGATGCCTTGAAACATATGTCCTCCTTTCTGGACCGATCGTCTAGTTAATGGCAAAAAAATTCAGCGGCGGGGCAGTCCATCGAAGAAAAACTGCGCGAACAGCGTCAGCGGCCCGTCGTTGCGCTCCAGCTTCGCGCGCAGCACGGCGCCTTCCCAACCGATCCAGAAGAATGCGGCCAGTTCGGCGGGATCGGCCGAACCGGCCAGTTCGCCGGCCTGCTGCGCGGCGGCCAGGCATTCGGCGAGGCGGCGTTGCCAGTCCTCGAACGTGGTGCGCAGGCGCGCGCGGAAACTTTCGGGCAGCGCGCCCATTTCCTGCCCGAGGTTGCCGATCAGGCAGCCGCGGCTGTAGGCGTAGCGGGCCATGCCGTCCCGGGCATCGTCGACGAACGCGCGCACGCGCTGCAGTGGCGAGCGTGCGGGGTCGCTGAAATGACGGTCGAGCTTGCGCGCGAAGAAGTCGGCATAGCGGTCGATCAGTTCGAGGCCGAACGCTTCCTTGCTGTCGAAGTAGTGATAGAAGGAGCCCTTGGGCACGCCGGCGCGACCCAGGATCTCGTCGAGCCCGGTGGCCGAAAAGCCTTTCTCGGTGAGCACTTCCAGCCCGGTGCGCAGCAGCATGTCCCGCGTGGCGACGAGGTCCTCGTGCTGTTTCGGTGGCCTGCCGCGACGGCGAGGCGGATCAGTTCGAACGTCCATGTGCGAATAATAGACCGTTCGTCTCAAAAATCAATGGGGCGCGTATCGAGCGCGCCGGGCATGGCCGATCCGGCAAGCCATACTCGTATTAACCCTGATTAATAAACCTTATCGCGGTGAAAAATTTCGCATCTTATTGAACCGATATCGGCTCGCTATAGTGGCTCGCTTTCCCGCACGCAACCGTTCGCGTGCGGCTGACACGCTGACGATCAGCAGGAGCCGCTTGATGACCACCGACGTCCGATTCACCGAAATCGAAGATCTGATTCCCGCCGCCGGCGGGTTGCGCGAGATTCGCCACCACATTCATCACCATCCGGAGCTCGCGTACGAGGAGCACGAGACGGCCGCGCTCGTCGCGGACAAGCTCGAGCAATGGGGCTGGCAAGTGACGCGCGGGGTCGGCAAGACGGGCGTCGTCGGCACGCTGCGCGTCGGCGACGGCACGCGCAGCATCGGCATCCGTGCGGACATGGACGCGCTGCCGATCCTCGAGGCGACCGGCCTGCCGTACGCAAGCGGCACGCACGGCAAGATGCACGCATGCGGCCACGACGGCCACACGACGATGCTGCTCGGCGCCGCGCAACACCTCGCGAAGACGCGCAACTTCTCCGGCACCGTGCACCTGTATTTCCAGCCGGCGGAAGAGCACGGCATCGACAGCGGCGCGAAGAAGATGATCGAGGACGGCCTGTTCGAGCGCTTTCCGTGCGATGCGGTGTTCGGCATGCACAACCATCCGGGCGCGGCGCCCGGCGTGTTCCTCACGCGGCGCGGCCCGTTCATGTCGGCCGGCGACAAGGCGATCATCTCGATCGAGGGCGTCGGCGGCCACGCGGCGCGGCCGCACCTGACGGTCGACCCGGTGGTCGTCGCGGCGAGCATCGTGATGGCGCTGCAGACGATCGTCGCGCGCAACATCGACCCGTCGCAGCCGGCGGTCGTCACGGTCGGCTCGATGCACGCGGGCACCGCGAACAACGTGATCCCGAACGGCGCGCGCCTCGAACTCAGCGTGCGGTCGTTCAGCCCAGACGTGCGCGCGCTGCTCAAGCGCCGCATCGTCGAGCTCGCCGAGTCGCAGGCCGCGAGTTACGGCGCGACCGCGCACGTCGAGTACATCGAAGGCTATCCGGTCGTCGTCAATTCGGATGCCGAAACGGATTTCGCCGCGCAGGTCGCGCGCGAGCTGGTCGGCGACGCGCACGTGGTCGAGCAGGCCGACCTGCTGATGGGCAGCGAGGATTTCGCGTTCATGCTGCAGCAGCGGCCCGGCTCGTTCGTGCGGCTCGGCAACGGCGAAGGCGAGGACGGCTGCATGGTGCACAACCCGAAGTACGACTTCAACGATCGCAACCTGCCGATCGGCGCGGCATTCTGGACGCGTCTCGTCGAGCGATACCTCGGGCAGTAACCCGGGCGGCGCGCGGCCGGCGCATCCGGCCGCATTGAGAGGAGAAACGAACGATGCAAAAAAACCATCTCGCGCTGCACCCCGAGTCGACGGGGGCTGCCGAAACCGATACGCGCGGCGCGCCGGCCGTCACGAAGCGCGGCGCGATCGCGGCGGCCGTGATCGGCAACTGGCTGGAGTTCTTCGATTTCACCGTGTACGGCTTTTTCGCGGTGCTGATCGGCAAGCTGTTCTTCCCGTCGAGCGATCCGACCACGTCGCTGCTGCTGTCGGTCGCGACGTTCGCCGCCGGCTTCTTCACGCGGCCGCTCGGCAGCGTCGTGCTCGGCGTCTACGCGGACCGCAAGGGCCGCAAGGCCGCGCTGAACCTGACGATCATGCTGATGGCGCTCGGCACCGGCCTGATCGCGATCGCACCGACCTACGCGCAGGTCGGCGTGGCCGCGCCGCTGCTGGTCGTCTTCGCGCGGCTGATGCAGGGCTTCTCGCAGGGCGGCGAGTTCGGCGCGGCGACTTCCACGCTGATCGAGCAGGGCGGCACGTCGCACCGCGCGTTCCGCGCGAGCTGGCAGCTGGCGACGCAGGGTGGCGCGGCGCTGATGGGGTCGGGCTTCGCGGCGCTGCTGTCGAACACGCTGACGAAGGACGCGCTCGAGGGCTGGGGCTGGCGCCTGCCGTTCCTCGTGGGCGTGCTGATCGCGCCGGTCGGCATGGTCCTGCGCCGCCGGCTCGCGGACGATGCGCCCGGCGACAGCCATCACGGGATCGAACGCGGCGTGCTGCGCGAGTTGTTCTCGAAGCACACGCGCACGGTGCTGCTGCTGATGCTCACGGTGATGGGCGGCACGGTGTCGACCTACATCCTGACGTTCTACATGCCGACCTATGCGATCCATACGCTCGGGCTGCCGATGAAGCTGTCGATGTTCGTCGGCGTCGCGTCGGGTTGCGTGATGCTGGTGACGTGCCCGCTGTTCGGTTGGCTGTCGGACCGCCTCGGCAGCCGGCGCCTGCCGATCTTCGTCGGACGCGGCGTGCTGGTCCTGCTGCTGTTCCCGGCGTTCTGGCTGATGAACCATCATCCGACGCTGCCGGTGATCCTGCCGCTGACCGCGCTGATGCTGCTGTTCTATTCACTCGGTTCGGCATCCGAAATGGCGCTGATGTGCGAATCGCTGCCGCGCCACGTGCGCGCGACCGGCATCTCGATCGCGTATGCGCTCGCGGTGACGATCTTCGGCGGCACGGCGCAGCTGATCGCGACCTGGCTCGTGAAGACGACGGGCAGCAAGCTCGCGCCGGCCGGCTACGTGGCCGCGTGCGTGGTGCTGTCGCTGATCGCGGTCGCGATGCTGCGCGAGACGGCGCGCGAATCGATGGACTGACGCAAAGCATGGCGCGGCACGACGGGCGGCAAGCGGCGATACGCGCTTACCGCCCGCGCACCACCCTTAAGTACGACGCGAGCATCGTCGCGAGTTCCTGCGCGGCTGGCGTCAGCGGCACGGCCGCGCGCTGCAGCAGACAGATGTCCTGCGATTCGGCCTGTTCGCGCACGGGCACCTTCGCGAGCGCGCCGGCAAACGGCCCGTGCCGCGTCACGGCTTCGGTTTCGAGCGACAGGCAATCGGTCTGCGTGACGAGCTGCAGCGTCTCGAACATCCCTTCGACGGTGGCGAGGATCTTCGGCGGCGGCAGGCCGTGCACGTCGAAGTAGGCGAGCAGGCGGTTGACGACGGGGTCGGCGCTCAGGTTCGGCGAGCGCGTCGACACCCACGCGTAGCCGGCCAGTTCGGCGAGCGATTGCGCATGCATTGCCGGATGCCCGTTGCGGCACACGACCACCGGCGCCGATGTACGCAGCGGCGTGACCGCGAGATCGGTCGTGTCGGTCTGCTTCGCGACGAGCGCGATCGCGAAATCGACCGCGCTTTCCCGCAGCCAGCCGATCATCATTCGCGACGTGCCGGTGCGCAGGTGCACGTCGACCTTGTCGAAGCGCGCGCGGAACGCGCTCAGCACGGGTGCGAACGCGTCGATCAGCGGCTCGGCCACGAGGCCGAGCGTGACGGTGCCTTCGTACGCGCCGCTCAGTTGCCGGATCTCCCGCTCGACCTGCTCGCATTCGCCGAGGATCGAACCGGAGCGCGCGAGCAGCCGCTGGCCGACGGCCGTCGGCACGATCCCGCGATTGGTGCGCGTGAACAGCGTCGCGCCGAGCGTCGCCTCGAGGCTCTGCAGCTGCTGCGTGACGCCGCTTTGCGCGAGATCGAGCGCGCGCGCGGCGGCGCGCAGGCTGCCGTGCTCGACGACGGCCTGGAAGATGCGGAGCTGGGAGAGCGTGAACGCCATGGGCAAGCGCGAGGCCGGTGATCGGGAAATGTGATCATGATAAGGCAGCGGGCGATTCCGGCGGGGGCGCGTGCGCACTACGATCGCAGACAGTCCGGCTCGCGCCGTTTGTCCCTCGTCCCGCCCTTCGTCGACCATGAAACGCACCCTCATTCCGCTCGTTTCCCTGTGCCTTGCGCTTGCGGCCAGCGCCGCGCACGCGCTCGATGCGCGCCCTGTGCGCCTCGGCATCGATCCGACCTATCCGCCGATGGATTCGAAGGCGCCCGACGGCAGCCTGAAGGGCTTCGACGTCGACCTGGGCAACGAGATCTGCCGCCGCGCGCAGTTGCGCTGCCAGTGGGTCGAGCTCGAATTCTCCGGGATGATTCCCGCGCTGCAGGCGCGCAAGATCGACGCGATCCTGTCGTCGATGGCGATCACCGAGAAGCGCGAGAAGCAGATCCTGTTCTCGTCGAAGCTGTTCCGCTTCAAGTCGCGGCTCGTCGCACGGCCCGCGAGTGGCGTCGACAGCACCACCGCGTCGCTCGCGGGCAAGCACGTCGGCGTGCAGTCGGGCACGCAGTTCGAATCGTGGGCGCTCGCGCACTGGGCGCCGGCCGGCGTCAACGTGGTGCCGTACAAGAGCCAGGACGACGTGTTCGCCGATCTCGCCAACGGCCGCCTCGACGCGGCGCTGCTCGGCACCGTGGAAGCCGACTACGGTTTCCTGCGTACGCCGAAGGGCAAGGGCTTCGCGTTCGTCGGCGCGCCGCTCGACATGGGCGATCGCGGTGTCGGCATCGGCATGCGGCAGTCGGATACGGCGCTCAAGGCGTCGATCGACGGCGCGATTGCATCGATGCTGAAGGACGGCACGTACGAGCGGATCGCGAAGAAGTATTTCGACTTCAACCCGTACGGCGACTGAGCGCCGCGCTTGCTGCCGTTTTCACGCGCTTCCCCGTTTTCATCCGTTCGAGACCATCGATGCAGATTCGCACCACGCCGCTCCTGTCGCCGTCGATCGGCACGCAGCGCACGCTGACGAGCTTTCATTTCGGGCCGGCCGGCACCGGCCGCAAGATCTACCTGCAGGCCGCGCTGCACGCGGACGAGACGCCCGCCATGCTCGCGGCGTTCGTGCTGAAGCAGCGGCTCGCGCAGCTCGATGCCGAAGGCCGGCTCGCGGCCGAGATCGTGCTCGTGCCGGTCGCGAACCCGGTCGGCCTCAATCATCATCTGCTCGGGCAGTTCGTCGGCCGTTTCGATCTTGCGAGCGGCCGCAACTTCAATCGCGGCTTCCTGCCGCTCGCGGAGATCGCCGCGCGTGCGCGCGACCGCCTCGGCGACGATGGCGAACGCAATCGCGCGATCGTGCTCGAATGCGTGGGCGCGGCGCTCGACGAGATCGCGCCGCGCACCGAATTCGATGCGCTGCAACTGGCGCTGCTGAAACTGTCGCTCGACGCCGATGTGGTGATCGACCTGCATTGTTCGCTCGAAGCCGTGATGCACGTGTACACGAGCGACACCGCATGGCCGGAGGTCGAACCGCTTGCGCGCTATCTCGGCGCGGAGGTGTCGCTGCTCGCCGAAGATTCGGGCGGGCACGCGTTCGACGATGCGCATCACCTGCTGTGGAAGCAATTGCGGCAGCACTTGCCGGCAGGCACGCCGATGGCGGCCGGCACCGTGGCCGTGACGGTCGAGTGCCGCGGCCAGCGCGACGTGACGTACGAATATGCGGAACGCGATGCCGATGCGCTCGTCGACTATCTCGTGTGGCGCGGCGCGGTGCACGGCGAACGCGTGCCGCTGCCGCCGCTCGCGGCGCCGGCCACGCCGCTCGCGGGCAGCGAGCAGTTCTACGCGCCGGTGAGCGGGATACTCGTGCACCGCGCAGCGATCGGCGCGACTATCCGCGTCGGCGATCCGCTGTTCGACATCGTCGATCCGCTGACCGACGCGATCACGACGATCTCGAGCGGCACTGACGGCGTGTTCTACATGCGCCGCGCGATCCGGTTCGTGACGGCGGGTGCGCCGCTCGGCCGCGTGACGGGCACGGTGCCGGTGCGCAAGGGGATGCTGCTCGGCGCGTGAGGCGCCGCGGGCACGATGTCCGATAGGTCCCGTGCAATTTCGTTCTTGTCAGATTGACCGGGCTTGCGCGCGTTACGCAATTGCGTCGCGCGGAGTTTGCGCCGTGTGCCGTGAGAAGAGCGTTGCAACAGCGTCAGAGAATCGAGCGGGCGGCCCGGTGCCGCCCGTCATTTTTTCGAGAATCGCGGTGTTGCCGATACGGCAATCGAGCCGGATGTTGCCCCGTTCGCGGGGGAAGCGCCGTGCAGGCGCGGCCAACCGCGCGTGGCGCGCGCCCCTGCGCTCATCCGCGCCGCGCGACCAGTTCCGACACCGTCTGCGCGGCCTGCTGCAGCGGCCCGAGAAACTCCTTCACCATCTGCTTCGCGGTGTGCCGCTGCGCGTTACCGCTGATGTTCATCGCGGCGATCACCTGCCCGCGCCGGTTGCGGATCGGCGCCGAGATCGACATCAAGCCCACTTCCAGTTCCTGGTCGACCACGGCCCAGCCTTGCTGGCGCACCTGTGCGATCGTCGCCTTCAGCTCGCCGATGTCGGTGATCGTGCGCGGCGTGTGCGCGCGGATGCCGCTTTGCGCGAGCGTTTCGTCGAGCGCCGCGTCGTCGAGCGCGGACAGCAGCACACGGCCCATCGACGTGCAGTATGCGGGCAGGCGGCTGCCAATCGACAGGTTGATCGTCATGATCTTGCGGGTCGGCACGCGCAGCACGTAGACGATCTCGGTGCGGTCGAGCACGGCGGCCGAGCAGCTTTCGTGGATCTGCGCGGACAGCTGCTCCATGACCGGATCGGCGAGATTCCAGAACGGCATCGACGTGAGATACGCGAAGCCGAGTTCGAGGATCTTCGGCGTGAGCCGGAACAGCCGGCCGTCGGCCTCGACATAGCCGAGCGTCTGCAGCGTCAGCAGGATCCGGCGCGCGCCGGCGCGCGTGAGCCCGGTGGCCGAGGCGACCTCGGTGAGCGTCTGCTCCGGGCGCTGGGCGTCGAATGCGCGGATCACCGCGAGGCCGCGCGCGAACGACTGCACATAGGAGTCGCCCGGTTTCGTCTGGATGTCTTCGGTTGTCATGAACGGTCGGATTGTCGTGCAGCCGAGAAGATAGCGCATGGGGCCTGACACGCCAACCGCACCGCGGACCGGGCGCTTGACAGGTCGTCCCCGCACTCCCTATGATGCATTGAACGTTCGATACACGATCTTATGTTCGTATATAGAACATTTAAGCGCATCCCGGCGGGCAAAGCAAGGGGCGCGTTTCATTCACTTCCCAGCCTTGCATGAGACCGGAGACACTGATGACCGAAGCTTTTCTGTGTGATGCGATTCGTACCCCGATTGGCCGTTACGGCGGCGCGCTGTCCGGCGTGCGCGCCGACGACCTCGGCGCGGTGCCGCTCAAGGCGCTCGTCGAGCGTAACCGCGACGTCGACTGGACGGCGATCGACGACGTGATCTACGGCTGCGCGAACCAGGCCGGCGAGGACAATCGCAACGTCGCGCGCATGTCCGCGCTGCTCGCGGGTTTGCCGGAGGGCGTGCCGGGTTCGACGATCAACCGCCTGTGCGGTTCCGGGATGGACGCGGTCGGCGTGGCCGCGCGCGCGATCAAGTCGGGCGAAGCCGCGCTGATGGTGGCCGGCGGCGTCGAAAGCATGACGCGCGCGCCGTTCGTGATGGGCAAGGCTGCCAGCGCATTCGCGCGTCAGGCCGACATCTACGACACGACGATCGGCTGGCGCTTCATCAATCCGCTGATGAAACAACTGCATGGCGTCGATTCGATGCCGGAGACGGCCGAGAACGTCGCGGTCGATTACAACGTCAGCCGCGCCGATCAGGACCTGTTCGCGCTGCGCAGCCAGCAGAAGGCCGCGCGTGCGCAGCAGGACGGCACGCTCGCCGAGGAAATCGTCCCGGTGACGATTCCGCAGAAGAAGGGCGATCCGGTCGTTTTTTCGCGTGACGAGCATCCGCGCGAAACGTCGCTCGAAGCGCTCGCGAAGCTGAAGGGCGTCGTGCGTCCGGACGGCTCGGTGACGGCCGGCAACGCGTCGGGTGTCAACGACGGCGCCGCCGCGCTGCTGCTCGCGAACGAAGCCGCTGCGAAGCGCTTCGGCCTGACGCCGCGCGCACGCGTGCTCGGCATCGCGACGGCTGGCGTTGCGCCGCGCGTGATGGGTATCGGCCCCGCGCCGGCCACGCAGAAGCTGCTCGCGCGGCTCGGGATGACGATCGACCAGTTCGACGTGATCGAGCTGAACGAAGCGTTCGCGTCGCAGGGCCTCGCGGTGCTGCGCATGCTGGGCGTCGCCGACGACGATCCTCGCGTGAACCCGAACGGCGGCGCGATCGCGCTCGGCCATCCGCTCGGCGCGTCGGGCGCGCGCCTCGTGACGACCGCGATGTATCAGCTGCATCGCACCAACGGCCGCTTCGCGCTGTGCACGATGTGCATCGGCGTCGGCCAGGGCATCGCGATCGCGATCGAGCGCGTCTGATCGCGTCACCCGGTCAAGCGGCGAGGTTCACGCCGCTCGACCGGGTTGCCTGTCCAAACGATGTGGCTGGCACGCGATCATCGCGCCGGCCACATCGTCATTCAGCTTGCGCTCGTTGCGCGAGGCGTGCGACGAGCGCGTCGATCTCGGTGTCCGCGAACACCTCGATGCCATGCTGGCGCAGCAGCGCCGCCGTCACACCGGCGCCGGCATGCCGCCGGCCCGCAAAACTCCCGTCGTAAATGAAACTGCTTCCGCACGACGGACTTCCGTCCGCCAGGATCGCGTAGCGGCAGTCGTGCGCGCGAGCCAGCGCGAGCGCGGTGCGCGCGCCGTCGACGAACGGCGCCGTCACGTCGGTGCCGTGCACGTCGACGATGCGTGCGGCGCCCGACAGAACGCGTTGCCCTGATTCCCCGTCGGCGATTTCGGCGGGCGGACGCGGCACGCTCAATCCCCCTGCCAGTTCCGGACACACGGGCACCAGGCGCCCTTCGCGCTGCCATCGTGCGAGCGTTTCGTGCGCGGCGGTCTTCGCCGCGCCGTTGTAACGGACGGGGTGGCCGAGCACGCACATGCTGACGAGGATCTTCGGCGAGGCGGGTGGCGGCGACGCGTTCTGCAATGTCGTTCTCCGAGCGGGCGGTGGTGTTGAGCGAGCGGAAATTCTACGCACGGGGTGCATTCGCGCGCATACGGACGACGGATGATCTCGCGCCCAGCGGCATGTCCGCCACCGCATTCCGACACGACCGATTCCATTGGTCGCCGGATTAGTTCGTCGAATTCATATGCCGGTCGAATGGAGTCGACCAGGCCGACTCGTTTCGCTGCGTGCAATGGTTGTCTGAGCCGATGCGTCGCCCGACGTAATCCCGCCAAGCATCGGGCGGTATCCGCAAAGCGCTGGACGCGATTATCGCTGGAATATTTGATCGAAATCATGTCGATGACGAAATCCGATATTTCACGCGCTTTCGGACTAAGGATTTCCCGGTGATTGCCGACAGTAAGGACGAGACCGTCGTAAAGCGATAAACCGTTTTTCGGCTACTGAGCGTGATTTTCGCGCCGCGCGGATCCCGCAGACGGATCCGCCTTTCGGAGCCTTGCATGCGCAACAACCAACCTGTCACCCAACAAGAATTCGACTTTCCCGATGACGTCACGCTGATGTCGACCACGGATGCCGACAGCATCATCACGTACGCGAACACGACGTTCGAATACGTGAGCGGCTTCTCGAACGACGAACTCGTCGGCCAGCCGCACAACGTCGTGCGGCACCCGGATATGCCGAAGGAGGCGTTCGCCGACATGTGGGCGACGCTGAAGAACGGCGAACCGTGGACCGCGCTCGTGAAGAACCGTCGCAGGAACGGCGACCACTATTGGGTGCGCGCGAACGCGGTGCCGGTGATGCGCGACGGCGTGCCGCGCGGCTACCTGTCGGTGCGCACCAAGGCGCCGCGTGACGAGATCGCCGCGGCCGACGCGCTGTATCGCGCGTTCCGCGAAGGCAAGGCGGGCAATCGCCGGTTCCACAAGGGGCTGATCGTCCGGAGCGGGCTGCTGCGGATCGTGTCGCTGCCGCAGACGATGTCGGTGCGCGCGCGCGTGCATTCGGCGCTGTGCGTGCTGGCGCCGGCCGTCGTCGGGGCGGGCTGGGCATGCGGGCTGACCGGCGGCGGGCTCGCGGCGTTTGCCGCCGCGACGGCCGGCGTGTCGGTGGCCGCTGGCCTGTGGCTCGATGCGCAGATCGTGCGTCCGCTGAAACGGCTGCGCGACCAGGCGCTGAACGTCGCGACCGGCGAAAGCCGCCGCGGCGTGCGTATGAACCGCGTCGACGAGATCGGCGTGACGCTGCGCACGATCAACCAGCTCGGGCTGATGTTCCGCTGGCTCGTCGACGACGTCAGCGAGCAGGTACACAACGTGCAGCGCGCGAGCAACGAGATCGCGCAGGGCAACAACGACCTGAGCGCGCGCACCGAGCAGGCCGCGTCGAGCGTGCAGGAAACCGCCGCGTCGATGGCCGAGATGACGGCCACCGTCGACAGCAATGCCGAGACCGCGCTGCAGGCGAACCAGCTCGCCGTGTCCGCGAGCGAGGCGGCCGAGCGAGGTGGGCAGGCGGTGAGCGAGGTCGTGACGACGATGCACGACATCACGGCGAGTTCGCGCAAGATTTCCGACATCATCGGCGTGATCGACGGCATCGCGTTCCAGACCAACATCCTCGCGCTGAATGCGGCAGTCGAAGCCGCGCGCGCGGGCGAACAGGGGCGCGGCTTCGCGGTGGTGGCGGGCGAAGTGCGGGCGCTCGCGCAGCGCAGCGCGAACGCGGCGAAGGAGATCAAGACGCTGATCGGCGCGAGCGTCGAGCGGGTCGAGTCGGGCGCGCGGCGGGTCGACGATGCGGGCAGAACGATGGAGGACATCGTCACGCAGGTGAAGCGCGTGTCGGACCTGATCGCGGAGATCAGCTCGTCGACGGCCGAGCAGAGCACGGGCGTCGCGCAGGTCGACCAGGCGGTCGTGCATCTGGACAACATCACGCAGCAGAACGCGGCGCTGGTCGAGCAGAGCGCGGCGGCGTCGGAAAGCCTGAAGCAGCAGGCGACGCGGCTCGTCGATGCGGTGAACGTGTTTCGATAATCGGCGGGGGGGGGGGCGGGCGTCTGCGCGTTCCGTCGCAACGAACGGGTTAAATCCCGGCGTGCCGACTCGATTCGCATATATACAACGAGAAGAATTCTCATTTCCGAGCCCGGATTTATTCGCTGATCCGGGCGAAGGATATGTTTCAATTAATCAGACGATTTACGGCCAATTATTTGATAAGACGGGGTTTTGATTCACCTGTGAACAAAGTTTTCGGATGAATCAAGATGATGCGAAATTAATACATATTTACCCGTGGTCGGCATAATGTTTTCATCAAATTTGCCGAAAGCGCAGGAATGCGATCGAACGCATGCGGGACGACCGCGATGCGTCCGGTCTCGATCCAATCCACAAGCGGGCGCAAGATCCGCAACCGGGAACTCCACACCATGCGCAATAACCAGCCTGTCACGCAACGCGAATTCGAATTCCCCGATGACGCGACGCTGATGTCGACCACCGACGCGGACAGTTACATCAAATACGCGAATGCCGCGTTCATCCAGGTCAGCGGATTTTCCCCCGAGGAGATCGAAGGCCAGCCGCACAACGTCGTGCGGCACCCGGATATGCCGAAGGAGGCGTTCGCCGACATGTGGGCGACGCTGAAGAACGGCGAACCGTGGACCGCGCTTGTAAAGAATCGCCGCAAGAACGGCGATCACTACTGGGTCCGTTCGAATACGGTGCCGGTGATGCGCAACGGGCAGCCGACCGGCTACATGTCGGTGCGCACGAAGGCGTCGCGTGACGAGATCGCCGCGGCCGACGCGCTGTATCGCGCGTTTCGCGAAGGCAAGGCGGGCAGTCGCCGGTTCCACAAGGGGCTGATCGTCCGGACCGGGTTGATGCGCGTCGCGTCGCTGTTCCAGACGATGTCGGTGCGCGCGCGGCTGCATTCGACGCTGTGCGTGCTGGCGCCGGCCGTCGTCGGCGCGGGCTGGGCGTGCGGGCTGGCCGGCGGCGGGCTCGCGGCGTTTGCCGCCGCGACGGCCGGCGGGTCGGTGGCCGCTGGCCTGTGGCTCGATGCGCAGATCGCGCGTCCCCTGATGCAGCTGCGCGACCAGGCGTTGCGCGTCGCGACCGGCGAGAGCCGTACCGGCGTGGCGATGAACCGCGTCGACGAGATCGGCATGACGCTGCGCACGATCAACCAGCTCGGGCTGATGTTCCGCTGGCTCGTCGACGACGTCAGCGAGCAGGTGCACAACGTGCAGCGCGCGAGCAACGAGATCGCGCAGGGCAACAACGACCTGAGCGCGCGCACCGAGCAGGCGTCGACCAGCGTGCAGCAGACGGCCGCGTCGATGGCCGAGATGACGGCCACGGTGTCGAGCAATGCGGAGACGGCGCTGCAGGCGAACCAGTTGTCGGTTTCCGCGAGCGAGGCGGCGGAGCGAGGCGGGCAGGCGGTGAGCGAGGTCGTGACGACGATGCACGACATCACGGCGAGTTCGCACAAGATTTCCGACATCATCGGCGTGATCGACGGCATCGCGTTCCAGACCAACATCCTCGCGCTGAACGCGGCGGTCGAGGCGGCGCGCGCGGGCGATCAGGGGCGAGGCTTCGCGGTGGTCGCCGGCGAAGTGCGGGCGCTCGCGCAGCGCAGCGCGAACGCGGCAAAGGAAATCAAGACGCTGATCGGCGCGAGCGTCGAGCGGGTCGAATCGGGCGCACGGATCGTCGACGGCGCGGGCAAGACGATGGAGGACATCGTCACGCAGGTGAAGCGCGTGTCGGACCTGATCGCGGAGATCAGCTCGTCGACGGCCGAGCAGAGCACGGGCGTCGCGCAGGTCGATCAGGCGGTCGTGCATCTGGACAACATCACGCAGCAGAACGCGGCGCTGGTCGAGCAGAGCGCGGCGGCGTCGGAAAGCCTGAAGCAGCAGGCGACGCGACTCGTCGATGCGGTGAACGTGTTTCGTTGAAGGCGGCGCAACGAGGTGACGCGGGCGCGGCGGAGAGGGGGCGCCGGCCCGCGTCGGGACCGCCCGGTTTCGGCCGGGCGGTCAGGGCCTGTCACGGACGCGACAGGCCCCGAACCGTCAGACGGCGAGACAGAGGTACTTGATCACGACGTAATCGTCGATGCCGTAGTGCGAGCCTTCGCGGCCGAGGCCGGACTGCTTGACGCCGCCGAACGGCGCGACTTCATTCGAGATCAGGCCCGTGTTGACGCCGACCATCCCGTATTCGAGCGCCTCGGCGACCTTCCACACGCGGCCGATGTCGCGGCTGTAGAAATACGCGGCGAGACCGAACTCGGTGTCGTTCGCGAGGCGGATCACCTCGTCGTCGCTGCCGAACTTGAACAGCGGCGCGAGCGGCCCGAACGTCTCTTCCTTCGCGACCTTCATCGCCGGCGTGACGCCCGTCAGCACGGTCGGCTCGAAGAAGCCGTGGCCGAGCGCGTGGCGCTTGCCGCCCGTCACGACGGTCGCGCCCTTCGCGAGCGCGTCCTCGATGTGCGCCTCGACCTTCAGCACGGCCGCTTCGTTGATCAGCGGGCCTTGCGTGACGCCCGGCTCCGTGCCGCGACCGACCTTCAGCTGGCCGACCGCCGCCGCGAGCTTCTGCGCGAACTGGTCGTACACGGCTTCATGCACGTAGAAGCGGTTCGTGCACACGCACGTCTGGCCGCTGTTGCGGTACTTCGACGCGATCGCGCCCTGCACGGCCGCATCGAGATCGGCGTCGTCGAACACGATGAACGGGGCATTGCCGCCGAGCTCCAGCGACACCTTCTTGACCGTCGCCGCGCATTGCGACATCAGCAGGCGGCCGACCGGCGTCGAGCCGGTAAACGACAGCTTGCGCACGATCGGGTTCGACGTCAGTTCGCCGCCGATCGCCTTCGGGTCGCCCGTGACGACGCTGAACACGCCGGCCGGCACGCCCGCGCGCTCGGCCAGCACGGCCATCGCGAGCGCCGAGAACGGCGTGGCTTCCGCCGGCTTAACGACGATCGGGCAGCCTGCCGCGAGTGCCGGGCCGACCTTGCGGGTGATCATGGCCGCCGGGAAGTTCCACGGCGTGATCGCCGCGCACACGCCGATCGCTTCCTTCGTCACGACGATGCGCTTGTCGCTCGCCGGCGTCGGGATCGTGTCGCCGTACACGCGCTTGCCTTCCTCCGCGAACCACTCGAGGAACGATGCCGCATAGCCGATCTCGCCTTTCGCTTCGGCCAGCGACTTGCCCTGCTCGGTGGTCAGGATCAGCGCGAGGTCGTCGGCGTTTTCCATCATCAGGTCGTGCCACTTGCGCAGGATCGCCGCGCGTTCCTTCGCAGTCTTCTTGCGCCACGCCGGCCATGCGGCGTTCGCGGCTTCGATCGCGTGACGCGTCTCGGCCGCGCCCATCGCCGGCACGGTGCCGAGCAGGCCGCCGGTTGCCGGGTTGCGGACTTCGAACGACTCGCCGTTCGCCGCGCCTTGCCATTCGCCGTTGACGTACGCCTGCTGACGGAACAGCGACGGGTCTTTCAGTGCCAGGGTTTCCTGAACAGTGCTCATTTGCTTCGCCTGCTTTGAAAAGGACGGATTAGGACGGATGAAAACGACCGCCGCCGTCTTCACGACGGCGGCGGCCCATTCAGTTGAAGCGGACGGGCACTCAGGCCGGCACGCCGACCGTTTCCTTCAGCACTTCCTCGAGGATCACGAGCGCTTCGTCGAACACGGCTTGCGGGATCGTCAGCGGGAACAGGAAGCGCACGACGTTCGAGTACACGCCGCACACGAGCAGCAGCAGCCCGCGCTCGAGCGCACGCGCCTGCACGCGCTTCGTGAATTCCGCGTCCGGCTCGCCCGAACCCGGCTTCAGGAACTCGACCGCGATCATCGCGCCCGGGCCGCGCACATCGGCGATCTGCGGCACGTCGGCCTGCAGCGAATTCAGCTTCGCCTTCAGCACGTCGCCGAGCTGCGTCGCGCGCTCGCACAGCTTCTCTTCGTCGATGATCTCGAGCACCGCGTGCGCCGATGCGACGGCCAGCGGGTTGCCCGCGTACGTGCCGCCGAGGCCGCCGGGGGCTGCCGCGTCCATCACGTCGGCACGGCCGACGACGCCCGACAGCGGCATGCCGCCCGCGAGGCTCTTGGCCATCGTGATCAGGTCGGCCAGCACGTCGTAGTGCTGCATCGCGAACAGCTTGCCGGTACGCGCGAAGCCGGTCTGGACTTCGTCGGCGATCAGCAGGATGCCGTGCTCGTTACAGATCTTGCGCAGCGCGCGCACGAACTCGGCCGGCGCCGGGTTGAAGCCGCCTTCGCCCTGGACCGGTTCGAAGATGATCGCGGCGACGCGCTTCGGATCGATGTCGGCCTTGAACAGCATCTCGATCGCCTTGATCGAGTCGGCCGTGGTCACGCCGTGCAGCGCGTTCGGGTACGGGGCGTGGAACACGTCGCCCGGGAACGGGCCGAAGTTCAGCTTGTACGGGGCGACCTTGCCGGTCAGCGCCATGCCCATCATCGTGCGGCCGTGGAAGCCGCCCGAGAACGCGATGACGCCCGGACGGCCGGTCGCCGCGCGCGCGATCTTGATCGCGTTTTCGACGGCTTCGGCGCCGGTCGTGAAGAACGCGGTCTTCTTCGGGAAGTCGCCCGGTGCGCGCTCGTTGATCTTTTCGGCCAGCTCGACGTACGACGCGTACGGGACGATCTGGTAAGCGGTGTGCGTGAAGCTGTTCAGCTGATCCGCGATCGCCTTGACGATCTTCGGGTGGCGGTGGCCCGTGTTCAGCACCGCGATGCCGGCGGCGAAATCGATGAAGCGGCGGCCTTCGACATCCCACAGCTCCGCGTTTTCGGCGCGGGCTGCGTAGAAATCGCACATCACGCCGACGCCGCGCGGGGTGGCGGCGTTCTTGCGGGCCTGCAGGTCGGCATTCTTCACGGTCATCTCCTTGATGTTCTGTCCGGTGGGATAAAAATCGGCCGCGTTGGCAGCCCATGGAGGCGACTATAATCACATTTGGCTCTGGAAATCAGAGCCATTTCAATAAATATTCAGGAGCCAATCATGCGCGCAAGCGTGTTGTCGGACTGGCTGGCGCAGCGCCTCGTGCGCGGCGGCGAACAGCCGATCTACCGGCAGCTGCATCGGCTGCTGCAGCAGGCGATCCTGTCGCGCGAACTGCCGGCCGGCACGCGCGTGCCGTCGTCGCGGCTGCTCGCCGCCGAGCTCGGGATCGCCCGCAACACGGTCACGCAGGTTTACGAACAGCTTGCGCTCGAAGGCTATGTCAACTCGGCGACGGGGCGCGGCACCTTCGTCGCCGACAGCGCGCCGGACGAGATCGTCGGTGCGCCGGCTGACGCGGGTGCCCGGCCGGCGGTGGTGCCTTCTTCCGCGCGACGGCTGTCCTCGCGCGGCACGCGGCTCGTCGAAGGCGCGGGCGTGTCGAAGCGCCAGGGCGGCGCGTTCATGCCGGGCGTGCCCGATGTGTCGCGCTTTCCGGCGCGCGTGTGGACGCGGCTGCACAACAAGTATTGGCGGCGCCTGCGCCCGGATCTGCTGACCTACGCGCCGGGCGGCGGGCTTGCGCTGTTGCGCGAGGCGCTGGCCGACTACCTGCGCACGTCGCGCTCGGTGCGCTGCACGCCCGAGCAGATCGTGATCACGACCGGGATCCACCAGTCGATCGACCTCGCGGTGCGGCTGCTGACCGATCCGGGCGATGCGATCTGGACCGAGGATCCGTGCTACTGGGGCGTGCGCAGCGTGCTGAACGTGTCGGGGCTCACCACGCGGCCGATTCCGGTCGACGAAGAAGGGATCGCGCCGTCGGCCGCCGATCTCGCCGAGCCGCCGAAGCTGATGCTCGTCACGCCGTCGCACCAGTATCCGCTCGGGATGGTGATGAGCCTCGCGCGGCGCCGGATGCTGCTCGAATACGCGCGCCAGCACGGCTGCTGGATCATCGAGGACGACTACGACAGCGAATTCCGTTACGGCAGCCGCCCGCTCGCGTCGCTGCAGGGGCTCGATACGGCCGGGCAGGTGATCTACGTCGGCAGCTTCGGCAAGACGCTGTTCCCGGGGCTGCGGGTCGGGTATCTCGTCGCGCCGGAGCCGCTCGCGGAGAGCTTCGCGACCGCGAGCGCCGAGCTGTATCGCGAAGGTCAGCTGCTGCAGCAGGCGGTGCTCGCGGAGTTCATTGCGGAAGGGCACTTCGTGTCGCATATCCGCAAGATGCGCACGCTGTACGGGCAGCGCCGCGAGATGCTGCTCGACGCGGTCGCGCGCCGCTACGGCGACACGCTGCAGGCGCTCGGCAGCGACGCGGGGCTGCATCTCGTCACACGGCTGCCGGACGGTGTCGACGATCGCGCGGTCGCGCAGGCCGCGCTCGAACGCAACATCGTCGTGCGGCCGTTGTCCGGTTATTACGCGCAGCGCGAACGTGCGGCATCGGGCTTGCTGCTCGGTTATGCGTGCGTGCCGGAGGACGAGATCGCGACGGCGTTCGCGACGCTGGCCGAGGCGATCGACGAGCGGGCGTTCGGCCAGGTCGTCGCGACGGTCTGACGAGAACGGGACGGCGGCATGCGCGTGTTGCGGGGCGGGGCGCCGGCAGGTTGGCGAATGAGTGTCGCCACCCTACCGGCCCGTCGTTTCCGCACGTCAAAGCCGGATCAACGCCGCGCCCGCGACCACCAGCACACACGCGGCGAGCCGCTGCGCGCCGGGCCGTTCGCGCATCACGAACCAGCCGATCGCGACCGCGAAGATCGAGCTTGTTTCGCGCAGCGCCGACACCGTCGCGACCGGCAGGTGCCGGTACGCGAGGATCACGATCGCATACGCGGCGAGCGAGATCGTGCCGGCGATCGTGCCCTGCGTGAGCGCGGTGCGCGAGCCGAGCACCGCGCGCGGGCCGCCGCGCAGCACGCAGACGAGCACGAGCTGCGGCACGCTCCACAGCAGGTACACCCACGCGATGTAGCCCAGCGCGCTGCCGGACACGCGCGAGCCGATCCCGTCGCAGATCGAATACGCGGCGATGAACACACCGGTGAGCAGCGCGTACGGCACGCCTTCGCCGGAGAACCGGAAGCCGCGCCGCAGCGCGAGCGACATGATGCCGAACGACACGAGCGCGATGCCCGCGAAACCGAACGGCGTCGGCCGCTCGTGCAGCATCGCGAGCGCCAGCACCGACACAAGTAGCGGCGAGATTCCGCGCGCGATCGGATAGATCTGCCCGAACTCGCCGTTGCGGTACGCGCGCGCCAGCGTGAAGCAGTACGCGACCTCGAGCACCGCCGACGCCGAGACATACGGCCAGGCGGCGGGCGCCGGCGCGGGCAGTAGCACGGCGCCGGCGATGCCGAACGCGAGATACGGCAGCGACATCGTGCCGAGCTGGACGAGCCGGTCTTCGCTGACGTGGAGGAAGGCATTCCAGATCGCGTGCAGCAACGCGGAGCACAGCACGAGGCCGATGAACAGGTGATCCATGAACGAAGGTGCGGACGGGAGGGGGAGCGGCAAGCGCCGTCAATTATGTGGGTATCCGGCGCGCTCGCGCGGAATTGTCGATAATGGAGCGTTGTTATTCACCGGATGCCGACGATGACCGAAGCCACCCTCACCCCGCCCGCTGTTCCGCGCCTCACGAGCCTGTCACACGGCGGCGGCTGCGGCTGCAAGATCGCGCCGGGCGTGCTGTCCGAACTGCTGAAACGGGCCACGCCGCCAGCGCTGTTCCCGGACCTGCTGGTCGGCACCGAAACCTCCGACGACGCGGCCGTCTACCGGCTGAACGACGAACAGGCGATCGTCGCGACCACGGACTTCTTCATGCCGATCGTCGACGACCCGTTCGACTTCGGCCGCATCGCGGCAACCAACGCGCTGTCCGACGTCTACGCGATGGGCGGCAAGCCGATTCTCGCGCTCGCACTGGTCGGGATGCCGATCAACGTGCTGCCGCACGAGACGATCGCGGCCGTGCTGCGCGGTGGCGAATCGGTGTGCGCGGATGCCGGTATTCCGGTCGCGGGCGGCCACTCGATCGATTCGGTCGAGCCGATCTACGGGCTTGCGGCGATCGGTGTCGTGCATCCGTCGCGCGTGAAGCGCAACGCGGCCGCGCGCGCGGGCGACGTGCTCGTGCTCGGCAAGCCGCTCGGCGTCGGCGTGCTGTCGGCCGCGCTGAAGAAGAACCAGCTCGACGACGCGGGCTACGCGCAGATGGTTGCGACGACCACCAAGCTGAACCGGCCGGGCGCCGAACTCGCCGCGCTGCCGGGCGTGCATGCGCTGACCGACGTCACGGGCTTCGGGCTGCTCGGCCACACACTCGAACTGGCGCGCGGCGCGCACCTCACCGCGCGCGTGCATTACGCGTCGCTGCCGTGGCTGGCGGGCGTCGAGGCGTTCGTCGCCGACGGCGTGTTCACCGGCGCATCGGGCCGCAACTGGGCCGCGTATGGCGCCGACGTGCGGCTCGCCGACGGGCTGCCGCCGGTCGCGCAGGCGCTGCTGACCGATCCGCAGACGTCCGGCGGGCTGCTGGTCGCGTGCGCGCCGGACGCGGTCGACGACGTGCTCGCGTGCTTCCGCGCCGACGGTTTCGACCGCGCGGCGGTGATCGGCGAGATGGTGGACGGCCCCGCGCGCGTCGACGTCGCCTGACGCGTGTCCTGACTGCGGATCGCTTTCGGTCGCTAGAATCGAGACCTTCCCTCGAAGGCATCGACGACCGATGAACGATTTCCTGTTCGGGCTGACGATCGCGCTGTCGGTCGGGCCCGTCGCGCTGATGATCGCGAACCACGGGATGCGCGCCGGCATCGCGAGCGGCGTTCGCGCGGCGGTCGGCGTGGCGTTGGCCGACGGCTGCTATGCGCTCGTCGCGTTCACGATCGGTGCGTTGCTCGCGAGCACGCTCGCGTCGTACCTGCCGCTGTTCCGCTTCGTCGGCGCGCTCGTGTTGCTCGCAATGGGCGCGCGCATGCTGTGGCAGGCGTTGAAGGATCGGCGCCGCACGCTGGATGGCGCCGCCCCGGGGTCGGGCACGCGCCCGTTCACGTCGATGTTCGTCGTCACGCTCGCGAATCCGCTGACCATCCTGCTGTTCTATGGCTATGCCACTGCCGCGGCCGGCGCGCATCGGCACTGGCTGTTCGGCGCCACGTGCGTGTTTGCCGGCAGTCTCGCCGGACAACTCGTATTCGCGTTCGGCGGCAGCGTGATCGGGCGCATCGTGAAGTCGCCGCGATGGCTCGTCGCGAGCCATGTGCTGGCGGCGCTGGTCGTGCTCGGTTATGGCGTCGCGGGGATGCTGCGCGTGTAGCGAATCGGGTGCCGTCGTCCGTCACGATGGGTAGCGGCGATGTCGCGTCGCCAAATCGAATGGCATTCCTGATTTTTTGTCGGATATCGTTCGAACCACGCGCACACGAAACGCGTAACCAAACACCGCAGCTCGTTTCGTAGCCGGGTTCCTCCTCGCGCACGCGCGTTCTATACTCCCTCGCGCAGTCTCCGAGAGCCGTTCTCACCCAACATCCCCGAAACAAGGAACGCCGATGCTGACTCGCTCCATTCTTTCCGCCGCAGCATTCTCGCTTGCCGCCTGTGCGACCGTGCCGTCGATCGCGCAGGACAACCCGGGCAACGACGCAGGCAATACGGCATTCGCCGAGACCGGTGCACAGGGCCGCCCGGTCAAGGTCATGATCATCACGATGTTCGGTCCGGAAGGCCAGGCATGGCTCGACCGGCTCGGCCCGTGGCGCGACATCACCGTGCCCGGCCTGTCGCCCGACTATCCGGCCGTTCACTGCAACAAGCAGGACGTGTGCGTGGTGACGACCGGCATGGGCTATGCGAACGCCTCCGCGACGATCATGGCGCTCACGTTCTCGCAGCGCTTCGACCTGCGCCGCACGTACTTCCTCGTGTCGGGCATCGCGGGCGTCGACCCCGCGCAAGGCACGGTCGGTTCCGCCGCATGGTCGAAATATCTGGTCGACTTCAGCCTGCAGTGGGAGCTCGATGCGCGCGAGATTCCGCCCGGCTGGAACACCGGCTTTCTCGGCATCAACACGAAGAGCCCGAACGACAAGCCGCCGCTCGACTACCGCACCGAAGTATTCCAGCTCAACCCGCAGCTGACGGACGCCGCCTATGCGCTGTCGCGCAACGTCGTGCTTGCCGACAGCGCGCAGGCCCAGGCCGCGCGCGCGAAGTTCACGTATGCGCCGGCGAACCGGCCGCCGACGGTGATCCAGTGCGACACCTCATCGGGCAATACGTGGTTCTCGGGCACGTTGATCGGCGAGCGCGCGCGTCAATGGACGAAGATCCTCACCGACGGCAAGGGCACTTACTGCATGACCGCGCAGGAAGACAACGCGACGTATGAAGCGCTCAAGCGCGCGGCGAGCGTGAAGCGGGTCGACCTGTCACGCGTCGCGGTGCTGCGCACGGGCTCCGATTTCGACCGGCCGTATGCGGGGCAGACGAGCGCGGACAACCTGCTGAACTACGCGGACCAGGGCGGCTTCGCGCCGGCGACCGAAAACCTGTATCGCGCCGGCAACCCGCTCGTGCAGGACATCGTCACGCACTGGGGCGAATGGCGCGACGGTGTGCCGCGCCGTTGAGGGCCGGACGCTGTCGACCGGACGTCGGCGCGAAGGTCAACGCGATTGCGGCGCGGAACGGAACGGCGTCCACACCGGCGTGGTGTCGTCCCAATGATCGAGCGGCGAAGGAAGTTGGTCGTTCATCATAGACTCCTGCAACTGACTGACTAATCGAGTGTTCGACGGCGGTATCGCGACGCCGCGCGGCGGATCATCCGCGGCGCGGCATTGCACGTTGACCGACGTTTAGCGGCCGCCGCCTGCGAGCTGGTTGCTCTCCGGCATCGAGCGATACGGGCCTTCCGCGAGTTCGAGCCCTTGCGGATACGAATTCGCCTTGCGCAGCCAGGCCAGCGTGCCGTCGCGGCGAGCCTGCACGACTTCGGCGCTCACTTCGGCGCGCGTGCGCGGGCCGTTGTTCTGCTGCGTGTACCACGACGTGTTGCCGTAGTCGCCGGCGTGCGGGGTGTTCGTATCGGCGAAGGCCGGTGCGGACACGGCGAGTGCGAGGGCAACGGCAGAGAGCAGATGGCGGCGGTTCATGACGTAACTCCTGTGTTGATCGGAGTTGGCGCGTGAGCGCTCGCTCCGGTCCCGTCAAACGGGGCTGTTCGATGCGCAACGAGGTGCGCGACAGGGTTTACTCTAGGTATCTGTTCCGGCGCGATAAATGCGGCAGACGCGAATTGATTTGTCGTGTTGGAGGAACAATCGCGATTCGCAACGTCGTCGGGGCGATGTCGAAATCGCCCGCAGCCGCCTGCAGCGGGCCTCGCGGAGGTATGCCGCCGCTCGCGCGATGACGTGCGCGGACGATTGCCGCACGCGGCGCAAAGGTGCGATGCGGATTCGGAAAAGGTGAGGTGCGCGGCGAGGAAGGTGGCGCGAAGGCGGGACGGCGCGCGGGCCGGACAGCCCGCGCGCCGCGGTTCAGGCGATTACGCGACCCACTCGTTGATGACCGGCGTGTCGAGCGCCGGTGCACGCTCGGCTTCCTCGAACGTGCGTTTGCTGCACGTCGCGTCGAGGCTGCCCTTGCCGCTCAGCAGCGGGCAGCGGTCGAACACTTCGGCGATCCAGTCGACGAACACGCGCACCTTCGGCGACAGGTGCCGGCTGTGCGGATACACGACCGAGATCGGCATCGGCAGCGGTTTCAGGCCGGGCAGCACTTCCTTGAGCCGGCCGTCGCGCAGGTGCGGCAGCACCATGAACAACGGCGGCTGGATCAGGCCGAAGCCTTCGAGCCCGCAGGTCACGTACGCATCGGCGTCGTTGACCGACACGATCGAGTTCATCTTGACCTCGACTTCCTTGCCGTCCGTGAGGAAGGTCCAGTCGATCGTGCGGCCCGTGCGGCTCGAGAAGTAGTTGACGGCCTTGTGGTCGTTCAGGTCCTCGATCGCTTGCGGCTCGCCGTACTTCTCGAGATACGCGGGCGATGCGACCGACACGCATTCGAACAGGCCGACGCGGCGCGCGACGAGCGACGAGTCCTGCAGCGCACCGACGCGGATCACGCAGTCGACGCCTTCCTGCAGCAGGTCGACCGGTCGGTCGGACAGGCCGAGCTGCAGGTCGATGTCCGGATAGCGCGTGTGGAATTCGCACAGCGACGGGATCACGAGCAACCGTCCGATCGAGCCCGGCATGTCGATACGCAACTTTCCGTGCGGCTTCCGGTTGTTGTTCTGGAAGCTTGCTTCGGTTTCCTCGACATCGGCGAGGATCCGCACGCAGCGTTCGTAGTATGCGGCGCCGTCAGGCGTCAGCGACAGCCGGCGCGTAGTCCGGTGCATCAGGCGCACCCCGAGGAATGCTTCGAGATTCTGGATGATCGTCGTGACGGACGCCCGCGGCAGGCTGAGCGTTTCTGCTGCCTTGGTGAAGCTGCTCGTATCGACGACGCGCGTAAACACCTGCATGGCTTGAAGCCGGTCCATCACAACCTCCGCAATCTAATTTGCCGCCGGAACAAGAAGGCTGCGCCGCTTTGTAGGCGGAGCAGCCTGGGATTGTTCGGGGGTGTTGAATTGTGTTGCCGGATTATAGGCATTTATCCCAATGTCTGCCGGACCCAGAATTCGTTCCATCTCGAAATGGATGCTGCATCGTCATGGACGCTTCTGAATTCAGCAAATTCCTGAAAGCCGCATTGCCTGCCGAAGCCAGAGCCGGCGCGGCATTGACGGTGGCTGAGGTGGAAATCCCCGGCTACGCGCAGGACATCGTGCTGCGCCTGTATCGGCGTGCGGACAAGACCGGACTGCCGGTAGTGCTTTATTTCCACGGCGGCGGTTTCGTGCGCGGCACGCTCGACGACGCCGACTTCGCCGCGCGCTTTTTAGCAGAACGCTTACCAGCTCTCGTAGTGTCGGTCGATTATTCGCTCGCGCCGGCCTTTCCTTTTCCGGCCGCGCCGGAGGATGCGTATCGCGCCGCCGTATGGGCCGCGACGCGCGCCCGCGCGTTCGGCGGCAATCCGAAGAAGATCGGCGTCGCGGGGCACGACGCGGGCGGCCAGCTCGCGAACTGTCTCGCGTTCATCGCGCGCGATCGCGGTGAAGTGTCGATCGCCGCTCAGGCGCTGTTCGGGCCGATGCTCGACCCGAGCATGACGCGCATCGGCGACGCCGAACGCCTTTCGTCGGACATCACCGCGCGCGAATGCGCGGCCTGTTATCGCGCCTATCTGCCGCAGGCGGCGCAGCGCATGCACCCGTACGCGGCGCCGCTCGAATCGGTGCGCCTCGCGGGCCTGCCGCCCACGCTCGTCGTCACCGCGCAGAACGACGTGCTGCACGTCGAAGCGGAGAAATATGCGGGCTGCCTGATTTCATCGGGCGTGCTCACGCAGGTGATCCGCTACCCGGACGTCACGCACGCGGCGCTCGCGATGCACGAAGCCGCGCTCGAGGAAGCCGTGCGCTTCTTCCAGTGCCGCTTCCAGGCGCGCCAGCCGAATCGTTCCGAATAACCACACCAATCCACGCTTATTGGAGATCCACATGGCCATCCTACGCACCTCCCGTTCCCGAATCGCGACGGCGGCGATCGTGACGCTCGCCGTCGTCGGCCTCGGCACGTTCGGCGCGATGCGCGTGAACGCGAACGCACCCGAGAAAGCGGCGGCGCCGCTGCCGGAAGTCGACGTCGCGACCGTCGTGCCGCAGACCGTCACTGATTGGCAAAGCTATTCGGGCCGCCTCGAGGCGGTCGAGAAAGTCGACGTGCGCCCGCAGGTGTCGGGCACGATCGTCGCGGTGAACTTCAAGGACGGCGCGCTCGTGAAAAAGGGCGACGTGCTGTTCGTGATCGACCCGCGCCCGTATCAGGCCGAAACCGACCGCGCGGCCGCGCAGCTCGCCGCCGCGCAGGCCCGCAACGGCTACGCGCAGAGCGACTGGCAGCGCGCGCAGCGGCTGATCGGCGACAACGCGATCGCGAAGCGCGACTACGACGAGAAGCAGAACGCCGCGCGCGAGGCGAGCGCGAACCTGAAGGCCGCCGAAGCCGCGCTGGAAACGGCGCGCATCAACCTTGGCTATACGCGCATCACCGCGCCCGTGTCGGGCCGCGTGTCGCGCGCGGAAATCACGCTCGGCAACGTCGTGTCGGCCGGTGCGTCGGCCGCGCCGCTGACGACGCTGGTGTCGGTGTCGCCGATCTATGCATCGTTCGACGCGGACGAGCAGACCTACCTGCAATACATCAACGGCGCGCGTAACGGTCGCAAGGTTCCGGTCGAGCTCGGCCTCGCGAATGAAACAGGCTACTCGCGCAGCGGCGAGATCGACTCGGTCGACAACCGGCTCGACACGTCGTCCGGCACGATCCGCGTGCGCGCGCGTTTCGACAACGCGGACGGCACGCTCGTCCCGGGCCTCTACGCACGCGTGAAGGTGGGCGGCAGCGCGCCGCACCCGGCACTGCTCGTCGACGACGCGGCGATCAACACCGACCAGGACAAGAAGTTCGTGTTCGTCGTCGACCAGCAGGGCCGCGTGTCGTATCGCGAAGTGCAGCAGGGCCTGCAGCACGGCAACCAGCGCGTGATCGTGAGCGGTCTGTCCGCCGGCGACCGCGTGATCGTGAACGGCACGCAGCGCGTGCGGCCGGGCGAGCAGGTGAAACCGCACATGGTCCCGATGACGGGCGGCGATGCGCCGTCCGCGCCGCTCGCGAATAACGCGAAGCCGGCCGCACCGGCGAAGGCGGAATCGTAAGCGGCCCGCCGCTACGGTTTCCGCGTTCAACCAGACAGAGCCACACATGAACATTTCCAAATTCTTTATCGACCGGCCGATCTTTGCAGGAGTCCTATCGGTGATCGTCCTGCTCGGCGGGGTGATCGCGATGTTCCTGCTGCCGATTTCGGAATATCCGGAAGTCGTGCCGCCTTCGGTGATCGTGAAGGCGCAGTACCCCGGCGCCAACCCGAAAGTGATCGCCGAGACGGTCGCGTCGCCGCTCGAGGAGCAGATCAACGGCGTCGAGGACATGCTCTACATGCAGTCGCAGGCGAACAGCGACGGCAACATGACGATCACCGTCACGTTCAAGCTGGGCACCGATCCGGACAAGGCCACGCAGCTCGTGCAGAACCGCGTGAACCAGGCGCTGCCGCGCCTGCCGGAAGACGTGCAGCGCCTCGGCATCACGACGGTCAAGAGCTCGCCGACGCTGACGATGGTGGTCCACCTGATCTCGCCGGACAACCGCTACGACATGACCTACCTGCGCAACTACGCGCTGATCAACGTGAAGGATCGCCTGTCGCGGATCCAGGGCGTCGGTCAGGTGCAGCTGTGGGGTTCGGGCGATTATGCGATGCGCGTGTGGCTCGATCCGCAGAAGGTCGCGCAGCGCGGGCTGTCCGCCGAGGACGTCGTGCAGGCGATCCGCGAGCAGAACGTGCAGGTCGCGGCCGGCGTGATCGGCGCGTCGCCGTCGCTGCCCGGCACGCCGCTGCAGCTGTCGGTGAACGCGCGCGGCCGTCTGCAGACGGAAGACGAGTTCGGCGACATCGTCGTGAAGACGACGCCGGACGGCGGCGTCACGCACCTGCGCGATATTGCACGCATCGAACTGGATGCGTCCGAGTACGGGCTTCGCTCGCTGCTCGACAACAAGCCGGCCGTCGCGATGGCGATCAACCAGTCGCCGGGCGCGAACTCGCTGCAGATCTCCGACGAAGTGCGCAAGACGATGGCCGAGCTGAAGCAGGACATGCCGGCCGGCGTCGACTACAAGATCGTCTATGACCCGACGCAGTTCGTGCGTTCGTCGATCAAGGCCGTGGTGCACACGCTGCTCGAAGCGATCGCGCTGGTCGTGATCGTCGTGATCGTGTTCCTGCAGACCTGGCGCGCATCGCTCATTCCGCTGATCGCGGTGCCGGTGTCGATCATCGGCACGTTCTCGCTGCTGCTCGGCTTCGGTTATTCGATCAACGCGCTGTCGCTGTTCGGGATGGTGCTCGCGATCGGTATCGTGGTCGACGATGCGATCGTGGTCGTCGAGAACGTCGAGCGCAACATCGAAAGCGGGATGAACGCGCGGCAGGCGACCTACAAGGCGATGCAGGAAGTGAGCGGGCCGATCATCGCGATCGCGCTGACGCTTGTCGCCGTGTTCGTGCCGCTCGCGTTCATGTCGGGCCTGACCGGCCAGTTCTACAAGCAGTTCGCGATGACGATCGCGATCTCGACGGTGATTTCGGCGTTCAACTCGCTGACGCTGTCGCCGGCGCTGTCCGCGATCCTGCTGAAGGGCCATGGCGACAAGGAGGACTGGCTCACGCGCGTGATGAACCGCGTGCTCGGCGGCTTCTTCAAGCGCTTCAACAAGGTGTTCCATCGCGGCGCGGAGAACTACGGCCGTGGCGTGCGCGGCGTGCTGTCGCGCAAGACGCTGATGCTCGGCGTGTACCTCGTGCTGGTGGGCGCGACCGTGCTCGTGTCGAAGATCGTGCCGGGCGGCTTCGTGCCCGCGCAGGACAAGGAATACCTGATCGCGTTCGCGCAGCTGCCGAACGGCGCGTCGCTCGATCGCACCGAGAAGGTGATTCGCGACATGGGCTCGATCGCGCTGAAGCAGCCGGGCGTCGAGAGCGCGGTCGCGTTCCCGGGGCTGTCGGTGAACGGCTTCACGAACAGCTCGAGCGCGGGCATCGTATTCGTCACGCTCAAGCCGTTCTCGGAACGGCACGGCAAGGCGCTGTCGGCCGGTGCGATCGCCGGTGCGCTGAACCAGCAGTACGGTGCGATCAAGGACTCGTTCGTCGCGGTGTTCCCGCCGCCGCCGGTGCTCGGCCTCGGCACGCTCGGCGGGTTCAAGATGCAGATCGAGGATCGCGGCGCGGTCGGCTACGCGAAGCTGTCGGATGCGACCAACGACTTCATCAAGCGCGCGCAGCAGGCGCCGGAACTCGGCCCGTTGTTCACGAGCTACCAGATCAACGTGCCGCAGCTCAACGTCGACCTCGATCGCGTGAAGGCGAAGCAGCTCGGCGTGCCGGTCACCGACGTGTTCAACACGATGCAGGTGTATCTCGGCTCGCTGTACGTGAACGACTTCAACCGCTTCGGGCGTGTGTATCAGGTACGCGTGCAGGCCGATGCGCCGTTCCGCCAGCGCGCGGACGACATCCTGCAGTTGAAGACGCGCAACGACCGTGGCGAGATGGTGCCGCTGTCGTCGCTCGTCACGGTGACGCCGACGTTCGGCCCGGAAATGGTCGTGCGCTACAACGGCTATACGGCGGCCGACATCAACGGCGGCCCGGCACCGGGCTTCTCGTCGGGCCAGGCGCAGGCCGCGATCGAGCGCATCGCGCACGAGACGCTGCCGCGTGGCGTGCGGTTCGAATGGACCGACCTCACGTACCAGCAGATTCTTGCCGGCGATTCAGCGATGTATGTGTTCCCGATCAGCGTGCTGCTCGTGTTCCTGGTGCTCGCCGCGTTGTATGAAAGCCTGACGCTGCCGCTCGCGGTGATCCTGATCGTGCCGATGAGCATTCTGTCGGCGCTGACGGGCGTGTGGCTCACGCAGGGCGACAACAACATCTTCACGCAGATCGGCTTGATGGTGCTGGTGGGGCTGTCGGCGAAGAACGCGATCCTGATCGTCGAATTCGCGCGTGAACTCGAACACGACGGCAGGACGCCGCTCGAGGCCGCGATCGAGGCGAGCCGGCTGCGGCTGCGCCCGATCCTGATGACGTCGATCGCGTTCATCATGGGCGTGGTGCCGCTCGTCACGTCGACGGGTGCCGGTTCGGAAATGCGCCATGCGATGGGTGTCGCGGTGTTCTTCGGGATGCTCGGCGTGACGCTGTTCGGGCTGATGCTGACGCCGGTGTTCTACGTCGTGCTGCGTACGCTCGCGGGCGGCAAGATCCACGTCGCGGGCAAGGACTCGGCCGGTTACGGCGTGACGGCCCCGGGCGTGCCGGCATCGGATGCTTGAGGATAAGAAGATGGACAACATGCACAACTCGAATGGCCTGATGCGCTTCGCGAAGGTGGCGGCCGCGAGCACCCTGCTCGCGACGCTGCTCGCCGCGTGCGCGGTGGGGCCAGACTACAAGCGCCCGGACGTGTCGACGCCCGCGGCGTTCAAGGAAGCGCCGACGCTCGCGGCCGGCGAACAGGCCGGCACGTGGAAGACCGCCGAACCGGCGGACGGCGCGCATCGCGGCGAATGGTGGAAGGTGTTCGGCGATCCGGTGCTCGACTCGCTCGAGTCGCAGGCGCTCGCCGCGAACCAGAACCTGAAGGCCGCGGCCGCGCGCGTCGAGGAAGCGCGCGCGGCGACCCGCACCGCGCGCTCGCAGTGGTTCCCGCAGGTCGGCGCCGGGTTCGGGCCGACGCGGGAAGGGCTGTCGTCGGCGTCGCAGTTCCAGCCGCAGGGCACGGGCCCGACCAACGCGACACTGTGGCGCGCGCAGGGCACGGTGTCGTACGAGGCCGACCTGTTCGGCCGCGTGAGCCGCAACGTCGAGGCGTCGCGTGCCGACCAGGCGCAGAGCGAAGCGCTGTTCCGTTCGGTGCAGCTCGCGCTGCAGGCGGACGTCGCGCAGAACTATTTCGAACTGCGCCAGCTCGACGCGGATCAGGACCTGTACCGCCGCACGGTCGAACTGCGCGACCAGGCGCTGAAGCTCGTGCAGCGCCGCTTCAATGAAGGCGACATCAGCGAGCTCGACGTGTCGCGCGCGAAGAACGAACTGGCAACCGCGCAGGCCGATGCGGTCGGCGTCGCGCGCCGGCGCGCGGCGTCGGAGCATGCGCTCGCGATCCTGCTCGGCAAGGCGCCCGCGGACTTCGCGTTCAAGGAGACGCCGATCGTGCCGGTCGCTGTGAAGGTCCCCGCAGGCCTGCCGTCCGCGCTGCTCGAACGCCGCCCGGACGTGTCGGCTGCGGAGCGCGCGATGGCGGCCGCGAACGCGCGGATCGGACTCGCGAAGTCGGCGTATTTCCCGAAGCTCGATATCACGGGCGCGTTCGGCTATGAAGCGTCGACGCTCGGTAACCTGTTCCTGTGGTCGAGCCGCACGTTCCTGCTCGGGCCGTTCGCCGGCACCGCGCTGACGCTGCCGCTGTTCGACGGCGGGCGCCGTGCGGCCGGCGTGCAGCAGGCGCGCGCGCAGTACGACGAGCAGGTCGCGAACTACCGGCAGCAGGTGCTCGTCGCGTTCCGCGAGGTCGAGGACAATCTCGCCGATCTGCGTCTGCTCGACGACCAGATTCGCGCGCAGGATGCGGCCGTCAATGCGTCGCGTCGTGCGGCGACGCTGTCGCGTACGCAGTACCAGGAAGGCGAAGTGGCCTATCTCGACGTGATCGACAGCGAGCGGTCGGTGCTGCAGTCGCAATTGCAGGCGAATCAGCTGACCGGTGCGCAGGCCGTGTCGACCGTCAACCTGATCCGCGCGCTCGGCGGCGGATGGGGCGCGGCGCCGACGGCGGTCGGCGATGCGGCGACGGGCAAGCAGGACGTCGCCGGGCGTTGAGGTGTCGGTGCGCGTGGCGGTTCGCCATGCGTCACCGAAACCGGTGTTGGGTCGACGATCGACACAACCGATCCGTGGCGACGCGGATCGGTCGATCAACGGGGCAACGACGACACGGCGACTGCAACTAACGGTCAAGCCGCCGCGCGTTGACCCACGGTGCGGCGATGATTCGCCGCACCGGTCAGCTGAAACTGTCTTCAGCCCGCAGTGCCCGCACCAGTTCGCTGGCCGCCTTGCCGAGCCCCGTGTGCTTCGGCCGGCGCAGGTACACGGGCAGCCGCAGCCCGTTGCGGATGTTCGCGAACACGAGCGGCGCCAGTTCTCCGTCGGCGACATACCGGCCGATCACCGAATCGGGCAGGTTCGCCCAGCCGTGCCCGGCCTTCACGAGCGCGATCGCGGTGGCCATGTCCGTCACCTTCCACGTGCGGTTGCCGATCACGGGGCGCACGTCGGTGAGCGGCCGTTCCGGGTCCGCGATCACGATCTGCCGGAATCCCGACAGCCGCTCGATCGCCTCGGGATGCGCGGCTTCGGCGATCGTCGGATGACCGGGCGCGGCGACGGCGATCAGCGTTTCGGTCCATAGCGCATGGATCTGTTCCTGCGGATGAAGATCGAGCCCGCCGTACGCGACGCACAGATCGACCGCGCCGCGATGCATTGCGTCGACGATCGCGTCCTGCGGCGCGGTGACGATGCTGATCGCGAGCGCCGGATATGTCGCGGCGACGGCGGTCAGTGCGCGCGCAACGGGCGCGCCGTCGAGCTCCGCCGCGAGGCCGAGCCGCAGCGTGTCCTCGACGCCTTCCGACAGATGCTGCGCATGCGCGCGCAATGCCTGCAACCGTTCGGCGATCGACCGCGCATCGGGCAGCAGCGCGGCCATCGCGGCCGTCGGCGTCGGCTCGCGCGTGGCGCGGTCGAACAGCACGAGGTCCAGCTCGGCCTCGAGGTTCGCGATCGCCATGCTGACCGCGGACGGCGTGCGGCCGAGCGCGCGCGCGGCCGCCGAGAACGAGCCTTTGTCGATGACCGTCAGCAGCATGTCGATATGGTCGCTGGTCAGCACGCGCGCCTCCTGTCAGAAAAATTGAAAGGACCTGACTTTTGCGGGCGAAGTGCCCGCTGTAGTCTCGCCACCTCGTTCGACAGAAAGGTGGTGGGTCATGCAAGGATGGAAGAGACGCATAGTCTACGTCGTGATGTTCGAGGTGCTCGGCATCCTCGTCGCGTCGTCGGTGCTCGGCATGCTGAGCGGCGCGAGCGCGACGACGAGCGGCCTGCTCGGCGTGATGATCTCGACGACGGGTGTCATCGTCAATTTTCTGTACAACCTGGGATTCGAGGCGTGGGAGCGGCGGCGTGCGGAAACGACGCGCACCGTCGCGCGGCGCGTCGTGCATGCGATCGGCTTTCAGGTCGCGCTCGTGACGTTCCTGATCCCGCTGATCGCGTGGTGGCTCGATGTATCGCTGCTGCAGGCGTTCCTGTACGACGCGGTGCTGATCGTGTTTTTTCCGATCTTCACGTTCGCGTACAACTGGTCGTTCGACAGCCTGTTCGGATTGCCTGATGCGGTGACGCGCAAGCGCGAAACGATCATGTGACGCGGAGGCGGACGAAGCGACGCGATGCAGGCAGTCCGCATCGCATCGCTTCGCTTCGAATGAGAAAGGGGAGTCACGGGCGGCGCGTATGCCGCCCGCGAGCGTTACGCGGCGACGAACTCGTGCACGTAACGGTTGAACACCGCGGGGCTCGCCGCGTTCATCCCGTGCGACGCACCGGCGACGGTCTGCCGTTGTGCAGCGCCGATCCACTGCGACAGCGTGTCGACGTTGTTGCGGAACATCTTCGGGCTGCGCTGGCCGTCGATCAGCAGCGTGCGGCATGCGATGTCCGACGCCGTGTGCTGCGAATACGCGGGCAGCGGATCCTGAAGCTGCTTCGGCAGCGTGCTCGCGTTGTCGATCGCCATCGTGCGAAAGCGCGACGTGCTCTTCTTCCATGCGCCGGGCAGGCTGACCGAATCGACGAATATCTCGAGGCCGGCTTCGACTTCGCCTTGCCCGATCAGGTTCACTGCCTTGGTGCGCAGTGCGATCGCGGCGGCCGGCAGCGCGGCTTCGCGCACGCCCGGCCGCTGCAGCGGGCCGCCCGGATCGGCGAGCGTGAGTGTGTCGACGAGCTGCGGATGCTGGCGGGCGACGTTGAACGCGACGCTGCCGCCTCGCGAGTGGCCGACGAGATGCACGGGGCCGAGGTCGAGCGCGTCGATGAATTCGGCGAGTTCGTCGACGTGGTTCTGCCAGCTGAACTCGTCCTGGATGCCTGCTTCGACGGCCGGCCAGTAGTGGCTGAGGCTCGGCGCGATGCAGCGGTAGTGGGCCGACAGCGACGCAAGTTGCGGATCCCAGTAACGGTAGTCGCACAACGATCCGTGCACGAACACCATCGGCGCGCCGCTCCCCCGCTCGACATACGGCAGGCTGATGCCCGACGAAAGCGTCGCAAATTGCAGGTCGGGGTTCGCGAGCACCGACGGCTCGATTCGCATGTTCATGACTGAAAACTCAATGGGTGCGTCATCACGTCGCAACTATGCCTCACGGCAAGCTGCAAGGAAAACGCATAATTTTCATCGTCACGATCAATTTTATTGATGGCAAGGCTGAAAACCCTTGTCGCAGCTTGGGGATATGTCGGATCTTTCAATCGTATGACGATTGATTGCGCGGCTGAAAGCACGTGCCGACGCCTGCGCACGCGCGCATCGGAACGGGGAAAACCGGGGGGAAGGGCCGCCGAATGCGGCCCGCGCATTACCGCCCCGCCAGCGCGGGCGCGGTCTGAAGCTCGACGGGAAGATCGTTGTCGGCGGCGAACTGCATCGCGAAGTCGAACGCGTCGGCGCATATGTCGCGCAATTCGTCCGACACGATCAGGCATTTGACGCCGCCGTCGACGATCGGCATCGCGAGCCGCGACAGCGCGCATGGATAGCCGGGGCGCCGCTCGCCGACGAACAGCGTGATGACGCCCGCGAGCCGTTCGGGCCAGTCGCTCGGGCGGAAGGTCTTCTGCGCGCGCGTGACGCCGCGGATCAGGTGGCCGCGGGTTTGGCCGATGAGGCGGCCGTGTTCGGTGACTTCAATGCGATCCATGCTGTGGTGCGTATCCTCGTTCGCGTCACTCGCCGCCGTCGGCAGCCGCGTCGCCGCGCGCGGGAATCCGCAGGTTGCGCAGCTTGTGATAAAGCGTCTTCTTCGGCATGCCGAGCGCGACGCTTGCGTCCGCAACGTTGCCGTGGTGACGCTGCAGCGCGTCCTCGATCAGCATCCGCTCGAAATAGGCCATCTGCTCGGCAAGCGTGCCGCCTGCCGCCGGTTCGCCGCCGGACGACAGCAGGCTGTCGCCGGTCAGCCCGAGCACGAAGCGATCGGCCACGTTCTGCAGTTCTCGCACGTTGCCGGGCCACGCGTGCGTCATCAGTTCGGACACCTGCGCAGCGGTGACGACCGGCGCCGGCTGCCCGAAGCGCCGCGCGGCCGCGAGCACGAAATGCTCGAACAGCAGCGGCACGTCCTCGCGCCGCTCGCGCAGCGGCGGCAGCTCGATCTGCGCGACGTTGAGCCGATACAGCAAGTCCGCGCGGAAGCGCCCGTCGGCCGCGAGTTCGGCGAGATCGGCCTTCGACGCGGCGACGACACGGCAATCGACCGGAATCAGCTCGTTCGCGCCGAGCCGCTCGACCACGCGCTCCTGCAGCACGCGCAGCATCTTGATCTGCAGCGGAATCGGCATCGTCTCGATCTCGTCGAGGAACAGCGTGCCGCCGTGCGCCCATTCGATCTTGCCGATGCGCTTCTTGATCGCGCCGGTGAACGCGCCGGCCTCGTGGCCGAACAGCTCGCTCTCGAAGATCTGCTCGGGCAGCCCGCCGCAATTCAGCGCGACGAAATGCGCGTCGCGCCGGCCGCCGAAGTCGTGCAGGCTGCGCGCGATCAGCTCCTTGCCGGTGCCTGTCTCGCCGGTGATCAGCACCGACACCGACGTATCGGCGAGGCGCAGGATCTTCTTGCGCACGTCGGCCATCGCGGGCGACTTGCCGAGCACGAACGCCTCGATGCCCTGCCAGTTGTTGAGCGCCGCGCGCAGCCCCTGCACCTCGAGCGTGAGCCTGCGCTTCTCGACCGCGCGCGCGACGCGGCCGGCGATCACGTCCGACGAGAACGGCTTCTCGATGAAGTCGTATGCGCCGTCGTGCATCGCGCCGACGGCCGTCGAAATGTCGGCGTGGCCGCTGATCAGCACGACCGGAATCTGCGTATCGACGGCCATCACGCGGTCGAGCAACTGCAGCCCGTCGATGCCCGGCATCCGCACGTCCGACACGATCACGACGGGTGCGCCGGGCGCGACGTGCGCGAGTGCGTCGGCCGCCGACGCGAATGCGTCGACCGGGAACCCGGCGAGCGCGACGGCCTGCTCGACGCCGATCCGGACGTTTTCATCGTCCTCGACGACCAGCACGCGAATCTCATCTTCCATGCTCTGTCCTTTGTTGCGGCGTGACCGCCGCGAATTCTATGGTGAACTGCGCGCCGCCGGCGTCGCGGTTCGTCGCGGCGATCTTCGCGCCGAACGCCTCGACGATGCGCGACGTGATCGCGAGGCCGAGACCGAGGCCCTGGCCGCGCGGCTTGGTCGTGACGAACGGCTCGAACAGGTGCGGCAGCACCTCGGGCGCGATGCCGGCGCCGCTGTCGGCGACCGTGAAGCGCACGCGGCCGCCTTCGTCCGCTTCGTCCGCATCGTCGGCTTTGGCGGCTTCGATGACGATGCGCCGCACGGGCGCGTCATGCACCGCGTCGAGCGCGTTGCCGAGCAGGTTCACGATCACCTGCTGCAACTGGCTCGACTCCGCGGAGACCGTCGTGCCAGGCGCGATGTTCACCTCGAGCTGCACGCCTTCGTCGCGGATCCGCGCATCGTAGATGAGCCGCGCGTGCGCGACGGCTTCGTTCAGCGACACGGCGACACGCTCGACGTCGGGCTTGCGCGCGAAGGTCTTTAGCTCGCCGGTGAGCACGGCCATGCTGTCGACCAGCTTGCCGACCCGTTCGAGATTGGCGTACGCCTGTGCCGGCTGGCCGCGCTCGAAGAACGTGCGCGCGTTGTCGCACAGCGTGCGGATCGCGACGAGCGGCTGGTTCAGTTCGTGCGTGAGGCCGGCGGCCATCTGCCCGAGCACCGCGAGCTTGCCCGCGTGCACGACTTCCTGCTGCGAATCGCGCAGCCGCTGCTCGGTGCGTTCGCGTTCCGCGATCTCGCGCTGCATCCGCTTGTTCGCGGCCGTCAGCGCGGCCGTGCGCTGCGCGACGGTCAGTTCGAGCTGGTCGTTCGCGCGGCGCAGCGCGTCCTGCGCGTTCAACCGCGCGACGATCGCCCGGCGGCGCTGGATCGCGTAGCCGACCAGCAGCGCGGCGATCAGGAACGCGCCGGTGACGAACACGAACGCGGTCTGCTGCTGGCGCCGCGCGCCGGCGATGTCGAGCAGCACCATCAGCGAATCGCCGGCCTGCGGCGCGGGCCGCGACATCACGAGATAGCGTGTGCTGCGGCCGGTGTGACGCGTATCGGGGAACGTGCCGAACCATGCGGCGGCGCTGCGGTCGCCGATGTGGCGGTACGGCAGCATGTCGACCGTGCGGCCCGCGTATTGCCGCGACGCCTGGATGTCGCGCTGCTGCTGCGCGGTGATCGGACGCAGCGCGGTGAATTTCCACGCCGGCTCGGTCGAGATCACGACCACGCCGTTGCCGTCGACCACCATCGCGGCGACGCCCGGCGCGCGCCACGCGGACTCGAGCGGGTCGACGCTGATCTTCACGGCTGTCGCGCCGATCGGCACGCCGTCGTCGCGCACCGCGCTCGCGAAGTAGACGCCGGGCACGCCGGTGTTGGTGCCGATTCCGAAGAAGCGGCCGCTGCCGTGTGCCAGGGCATCCTTGAAGTACGGCCGGTACGACACGTTGGTGCCGACGAAGCTGATCGTCTCGTTCCAGTTGCTGGCGGCGATCACTTCGCCCTGCAGGTCGATCACGTCGACGGCACCGCTGCCCGCGTCGCGGTTCACGGCTTCGAGATACGTGTTCACGGTGTGCGTAAGCGCGGGCCGGTCTCGCGGCGCGGCCCGCAGCAGCGCGCGCACGCCGTCCTGACGGGCGACCAGGCCGGGCAGGATCTCGAAGCGGCCGAGTTCGCTCTTCAGGCTCGACGCATACAGGTCGAGCCGATGTGCGCCGGTTTCCTCGAGCGCGTCGATCGCGCGCTCCCACGCAAAATCGACGGCCGCGCCCGCCACGCCGACATACAGCGCGGCGGCCGACGCCCAGCCCCACCACGGGATTCCCTTGAAGCTCTTCTGCACGTTCGCCCTCATCGAAGCCCGCAACCGGTCGTCCGCCACCGGCCGTCCGCAACCGGCCGTCCGCGACCGGCCGCTCGGAGCGACGCCCCGAACGACGCGCGCCGCGCACCGGCAAGGCCGGCGGCGGCGCGTGCGAAGCAGCCTGCGCGACGGTGCGCGCAGCGGCGCGTCATCCGAAGTGCGCGACCAGGATCAGCGTCACCGTGACGACGATCGCGCCGCCGATGCGCGTCGCGATCTGCGCGAACGGCATCAGCTGCATCCTGTTCGCGGCGGTCAGGATCGCGACGTCGCCGGTGCCGCCTTGCCCGCTGTGGCAGGCGTTCACGATTGCGGTGTCGATAGGGTACATCTTCAGCAGGCGGCCGACCACGAAACCCGTGCCCATCAGCGTCGCGACGGTCGACACGATCGTGACGACGTTGACGATCGTGAAGGCGGCGGTCAGCTTGTCCCACGGCGTCATCGCGACGCCGATCGCGAACAGCAGCGGATACGTGACGGCGGTCGAGAAGAACTTGTAGACGACGAATGCGCCTTCCTGCAGCGGCGGCGACACCGCGCGCGCGAGCTTCACCAGCACCGCGAGGAACAGCATCGCGACCGGCGCGGGCAGGCCGAACAGCTTGTGCGCCATCAGGCCGACGAGGTACAGCGTGATCGCCGTGATGCCGGCGCCCGCGATGTGCGTGACGTCGACGTGGCCGCGGATTTCCTCGTTCTCCGGCGTCATGTCGCCGGTTTCGCCGACCTGCAGGCGACCGTTGCCGGTCAGGTGCGGCAGGCGCTTGCCGAGCATGTCGAGCGCGCCCGACAGGATGATCGCGGTCAGGCTGCCGAGCATCACCGGCGGCAGCACCATCGCGAACATCTCGCCCTGCGGCAGGTGCATCAGTTCCGAATAGCCGATCGACAGCGGAATCGCGCCTTCGCCGACGCCGCCGGCCATGATCGGCACGACGATGTACAGGAGCGTGTGGCGCGCGCCGAGGCCGAGCGCGGTGCCGACCGCCGTGCCGACGATCGCGGCCGCGACCGAACCGGCGGCGAGCGGAACGAAGATCTTCAGGAAGCCCTGGATCAGCACGCGCCGGTCCATGCTCAGGATGCTGCCGACGATGATCGACGCGATGAACAGGTACAGGAAGTTCGTCGACTTCGTGAACTCGACGGTGAGGTTCAGCACCGGCTTCGGCAGCACGTGGTAGTAGGTGAGCGCCGACGGCACGAAGGTCGCGAAGATCGCGGCCGCGCCGATGTTGCGCAAGAGGGGCAGGCGCTTGCCGAGTTCCGCGCAGGTGAAGCCGAAGAACGCGAGCACGGCGATCGCCATCGAGATCTCGCCGGGCACCTTGCCCGTCACCGCGAAGCCGACGATCAGCCCGAACAGGATCACGTAGACCGGCAGCGGGATGATGCCGATGCGGATTTCCATCAGCTTCCACCAGCCTTCCGGCCAGAAGCGCTCGCGCGTGGCGGGATCGGCTGCGGCAATCGGCTCGGATTGGGACGGGGTATGGATAGAGGTCTGCAAGACGTGTCTCCTGATGTTTGGAATGCCTGCATCGCTTCGCGGCATCGTGTGCCGTCTATTACGCAACCCCCGTGCCAGGATTCCGGTCTGCCGGAATATTTTTAATCCGTTGATTCATAAGGGATTTGTTTCGTCTGCTGAAAGGGTTTGCGAGTCGTGGTGGCCGAGATTTCGGAATCGGCGCGGCGGCCAGGCCGAGATTTCGGCCTGGCGGCGGCCCGGGCAGCCGGCCGTGTCCGACGCCCGCCATATCGCCGCACGCGATTTTCTTCGCACAATCGCTTCGTAGACCGCCCTCCCGCCGCTCTCTATCATCGACTGATCTTTTTCCGATGCGACGACGACTGTCCGGAGAACGCCCGCGCGTTCGCCGCGGCGTCGCTCATCCGTCGATACCGTCTTTGGACAGGAGAGTGGTTTCCATGCTGGATCCCGTTTTTTCCGCCCGCTTTTCCGCCGGCCGTGTGGCCAGCCTGGCCCGCCTGCTGGCGGCCGCGCTGCTCGGCGTCGTGATGCTGAACGGCGCGCGCGCCGATACCGCGCCGCTGAAGGTCGGCATCTCGACGAGCCCGCAGATCGAGGCGCTGAAGATCGCCGCGAAGGAGGCGAAGGAGCAGGGCCTCGACGTGCGGATCGTCGAATTCACCGACTGGAATACGCCGAACGCGGCGCTCGCGAACAAGGACATCGACGTCAACTACTTCCAGCACATCCCGTTTCTCGAGAACGCGAAGAAGCAAGGCGGCTACAACTTCATCTCGATCGCGCCCGGCACGATCATGAAGATCGGCCTCTATTCGAAGAAGGTGAAGCGCTTCGACGAGCTGAAGGACGGCGCGCGCGTCGCGATCGCGAACGATCCGGTGAACGGCGGGCGCGGGCTGTTGCTGCTGCAGCGCGCGGGCCTCATCACGCTGAAGCCGGGCGCCGACTACCGCGCGACCACGCGCGACATCGTGTCCAACCCGAAGCACCTGAAGATCATCCCGCTGGAGGCGTCGCAGCTCGCGCGCTCGCTCGACGACGTCGACCTCGCGCAGGGCTACCCGAGCTTCATCAAGCTCGCCGGCACGACCGACCCGAACAGCGCGCTGCTGTTCGACGGCACCGAGAACAAGAACTTCGCGATCCAGTGGGTCGTGCGGCCGGAGAGCGTGAACGACGCGCGCATCCGCAAGTTCATCGCGATCTACCAGCACTCGCCGGCGGTGCGCCGGGCGCTCGACAACGCGTTCGGCTCGCTGTACGCGATCGCGTGGTGACGGAGGCGACATGACGACGGCGAACCGCAAGAAGATCCTGCTCAACGCGTTCAACATGAACTGCGTCGGGCACATCAATCACGGGCTGTGGACGCATCCGCGCGACCGCTCCGCGCACTACACCGATCTCGATTACTGGGCCGATCTCGCGAGGACGCTCGAACGTGGCAAGTTCGACGGGATCTTTCTCGCGGACATCGTCGGCGTGTACGACGTGTTCGGCGGCGGCCCGGACGCCGCGCTGCGCGAATCGGTGCAGGTGCCCGTCAACGATCCGCTGCTGCTCGTGCCCGCGATGGCGCAGGTCACGCAACATCTCGGCTTCGGCGTGACCGCGAACCTGACCTATGAGCCGCCTTACTTGTTCGCGCGCCGCATGTCGACGCTCGACCACCTGACGAAGGGGCGCGTCGGCTGGAACATCGTGACCGGCTATCTCGACAGCGCCGCGCGCGGGATGGGCCTCGCGCAGCAGATCGGCCACGACGACCGCTACGAGCGCGCGGACGATTACATGGATGTCGTCTACAAACTGTGGGAACAGAGCTGGGACGACGACGCGGTGATCCGCGACGCGCACGCGCGCGTGTTCGCGCAGCCGGGAAAGGTGCGGCGCGTGAAGCACGACGGGCCGTTCTATTCGGTCGATGCGATTCACCTGAGCGAGCCGTCGCTGCAGCGCACGCCGGTGCTGTACCAGGCCGGCTCGTCTGCGCGCGGCGTCGAGTTCGCGGGGCGACATGCGGAATGCGTGTTCGTGAACGGGCAGAGCAAGGCCGCCGCGCGCGCGGCCGCGCTCGACATCCGCGCGGCTGCCGCCCGGCAGGGGCGCGACCCGGCGTCGATCAAGATCTTCGCCGGCGTGAGCGTCGTCACTGCCGAGACCGAACTTCTCGCGCGCGAGAAATTCGACGAATACCGGCGCTACGCGAGCCCGGAAGCCGGCCTCGCGCATTTCGCGAGCTCGACCGGCATCGACTTCGCGAAGTACGGCCTCGACGAGCCGATCTCGTACGTGAAGACCGACTCGATCCAGTCGGCCGTCGACGCGATCTCGCGCAAGAGCACGACCGGCACGTGGACCGTGCGCCGGATGCTCGAACAGATGTCGCTGGGCGGTCGATATGCGCCGATCGTCGGTTCGCCATCGCAGGTCGCGGACGAGCTGCAGTCGTGGATCGACGAGACGGGCATCGACGGTTTCAATTTGACGCGCACCGTGATGCCCGAGTCTTTCGAGGATTTCGTCGACTGGGTCGTGCCGGAGCTGCAGAACCGCGGCATCTACAAGGAAGACTACGATCCCGCCCCGACGCTGCGCGAGAAGCTGTTCGGCGCCGGCGCACGGCTGCCGGCCTGGCACACGGGCGCGCGGCACCGACCCGCCGCCGCGCCGGCAACGGAACCCGCGCATGCCTGAACGTGACGGAGCGAAGCGATGACGCAATTGTTCGATACGCTGGGTTTCATCGAGGCGTCGGCCGTGCGGGCCGGCGCAGGTGCGCACGCACATGGGGCGCTCGACGAAGCGGCAGCGCGTGCTGACGGAGTCGCCGTATCGCTCGCACACGTCGGCAAGGTGTTCGCGACGCCGCGCGGCCAGGCCGCCGCGCTGCGCGACGTGACGCTCGACGTGCGGCGCGGCGAGGTGTTCGGGATCATCGGCCGCAGTGGTGCAGGCAAGTCGACGCTGCTGCGGCTCATGAACGGCCTCGAACGGCCGAGTTCGGGCCGCGTGTGCGTGCAGGGCGTCGATGTTGGCGCGCTCGACGAGGACGGGCTCGTCGCGCTGCGGCGTCGCACCGGCATGGTGTTCCAGCATTTCAACCTGCTGTCCGCGAAGACGGTGTTCGAGAACGTCGCGCTGCCGCTGAAGATCGCCGGCGTGCCGAAGGCCGAGCGGGTGCGCAAGGTCGAGGCGCTGCTCGAACTCGTCGGGCTGTCCGCGAAGCGCGACGCCTATCCGGCCAGCGTGTCGGGCGGGCAGAAGCAGCGCGTGGGCATTGCCCGTTCGCTCGTGCACGATCCCGAGGTGCTGCTGTGCGACGAGGCGACGTCGGCGCTCGATCCGGAGACGACGCAGTCGATCCTCGCGCTGCTTGCCGACATCAACCGCCGCCTCGGGCTGACGATCGTGTTGATCACGCACGAGATGGAAGTGATCCGCGCGGTGTGCGACACGGTCGCGGTGATCGAACAGGGTGAAGTCGTTGAAACGGGCCCCGTGTGGCGCGTGTTCGGCGATCCACGCCACGGCGCGACGCGTGCGCTGCTCAGCACGCTGGTGCACGACCTGCCGGCCGAACTGGCCGCGCGCGTGCGGCCGTTGCCCGAGCAGGCCGCGCTGCCCGACGGCGCGCAGGTGGTACTCGACGTCCGCTATACGGGCGAGAGCGGCGGCGAGCCGGACGTCGGCGCGCTCGCGGCGGCGCTCGGCGGCTCGGTGCGCCTCCTGCACGGCGGGATCGACCGGATCCAGGGGCATGCGCAGGGGCGGCTCGTGATCGCGGCATCGCCGCGCGCCGATGACGCCGGCCAGTCGCCGGCCCGCGGCGGCGCGGTCGCCGCGTTGCTCGAACGCGCGCGCCGCCACGCGAATCAAGCGGAGGTGCTCGGCTATGTTTGAACTCTGGTGGCCCGAATTGCTCGACGCGATCCGCGACACGTTGTCGATGGTCGCCGCGTCGGCCGCGATCGCCGCCCTGATCGGCATCCCGCTCGCGGTGATCCTGGTGACGACCGCGCCCGGCGGCATCTACGCGCGGCGCGGCGTGAACGCGGTGCTCGGCGCGCTCGTCAACGTGTTCCGCTCGACGCCGTTCATCATCCTCCTCGTCGCGCTGCTGCCGTTCACGCGCGTGCTGATCGGCACGACCATCGGCGTGTGGGCGGCCGTCGTGCCGCTGTCGATCGCCGCGATTCCGTTCTTCGCGCGGATTGCCGAGGTGAGCCTGCGCGAAGTCGATCGCGGGCTGATCGAGGCCGCGCTCGCGATGGGCGCGAAACGCCGCCACATCGTGTGGCACGTGCTGCTGCCGGAGGCGCTGCCCGGCATGCTCGGCGGTTTCACGATCACCGTCGTCGCGCTGATCGGCTCGACCGCGATGGCGGGCGCCGTCGGCGCGGGCGGGCTCGGCGATCTCGCGATCCGCTATGGCTATCAGCGCTTCGACACCACCGTCATGGTGACAGTGATCGTGATCCTGATCGCACTCGTTTCGGCCGTGCAAATCACGGGCGACCGCCTGGTCCGACGCGTGACCCGGCGTACCTGAGCGGCGCCACGAGCGCCGGCTCTTTTCATTGAAGACCCTGAGAGAACGATACCCATGACCTTACCCACCGGCGCGCCGCGCGAATGGAACGGACAATTCGAGGAAGCGCTGTTTCTGGACGTCGCGCGACGCCATCGTCCCGGCTTCCCGGACAAGCTGGCGACACCGCCGCGTGAGCCGCGCGATGAAGACGAACTGGGCGCCGTCGCCGACTACTACACGAAGATGGCGTCGCACGACCTGTTCATCGTTCAGGTCGTCGCGAAGGCGATCGACACGCTGTTCCGCGACGACCCGCACTTCCAGCTAATCCTGTCGCGTCAGCTCGGCGACGACGGCGCGCACGCCGTGATTGGTCGCGAACGCGTGACCCAACTGACCGGCCGCGATCCGCTGCCGGAAGTCGAGCGGCTCGTCGCCGCGCACTGGGCGCGCATTGGCGATATCGCGGTGCGCGACGTTGCGGGCTTTCTCGCGTTCGAATGGCATTACGAACTGCACATCCTCGCGAAGCTGTGGATCCAGCGCAAGACCGGCCGCATCGCCGACGGCGCGATGCGCGAGCATGGCGAGAGCCGGATTCGCCCGGACGAGGAGTGGCATCGCGTGCAGATCGTCCAGTGGTGGTTCGACACGTTGAAGACGCTGCCGGCCGCCGAGCGCGACGCGCTGATCGATCGCGTGATCGCGGCCGACGAGGAAACGCAGGCACGGCTCGACGGTTATCTGCACGACGAATACGCGCATACTGCGCACGTGTTCGGTGCCGATATCGCCGAATACCGCGCGATCTACGACGACTGGCGCCACGAGATCCTGTCGCGGCTGACCGGCCGTGAGCTTGGCGCGCTCGTACCGCTGTCGGGCGAAACCGTTGAACAGGATGCTGTCGCATGAACGATCCCCGCGGCCCGGCGACGCTTGTGCCGGATACCGAGACACCGCCCGTCGACCGCGCTGCGCTGGCACGCGCGATCGACGCGCTGCGCGTGACCGCCGCCGAGCGCGATCGCGCAGGCGGTCATGCCGCGCAAGAAAAGCAGTGGCTCGCCGATGCGGGCCTGCTGACGCTCGCGGTCCCGCGCGCGTTCGGCGGCCAGGAAGCGGCGTGGCCCGCGATCTACGACGCGATTCGGCAGGTCGCGCGGGTCGACAGCGCGCTCGCCCATCTCGTCGGGTTCCAGTGCCTGCAGGTGGTGAGCGTCGACGTGTGGGGCAACGCCGCGCAGCGCGAGCGCTACCTGCGCGGCACGGTCGACGGGCGCTGGTGGTGGGGCAACGCGGTCAATCCGCTCGACACGCGGCTCGTGGCCACGGCGACGCCCGACGGCGGCTACCGGCTCGACGGCGTGAAGGGATTCTGTTCCGGCACGCGCGGCTCGCAGCGGATGACGGTATCGGCGCACGATCCGGCCATCGGCCGCACCGTGTTCGGCGTGGTGCCGACCGATCGTGCGGGGATCACCGTCAACGACGACTGGGATCCGGTCGGCCAGCGCCAGACCGACAGCGGCAGCGTGCGCTTCGACGGCGTGACGCTCGCGGCGGACGAGGTGCTGCACCGGTCGGAAGCGCCGCCGACGCCGCGCGCGACGCTGCGCACGCTCGTGTCGCAGCTCGTGCTGACGAACCTGTTCGTCGGGCTCGCGGAAGGCGCGTTGGCCGAGGCGCGCGACTACGTGCGGCAGCATGGCCGCCCGTGGATTCACTCGGACGTCGAGCGGGCCGAAGACGATCCGTACACGCTGCAGCGTTTCGGCGACATGCGCGTGCGAGCGGTTGCCGCCGCGTCGCTGGCCGATCGCGCGGCAATTGCGTTGCAGCACGCGTGGGCGCGGCAGGATGCGCTGACGGCGGACGATCGCGCCGAGGTCGCGCTCGCGGTATCGGACGCGAAGATCGTCGCGCAGCGCGCGGCGCTCGACAACGGCGAGGCGCTGTTCGATGCGTGCGGCGCGCGCGCGACGGCCGCGTCGCTCGGCCTCGACCGCTTCTGGCGCAACGCGCGCACGCATACGCTGCACGATCCGCTCGACTACCGGCTGCGCGACGTCGGCCGGTTCGCGTTGACGGGGGAATTGCCGCAGGCGTCGCTCTATACGTAAGTGAGCGCGTGCCGGGTCACTGGTCGCCGGGAGGCGGGCCGTCCGGCGCAACGGAGGCGGGCGCGGGGCCGCCGGCCAACGGTATGACGCTGTCCGTCCCGGCGCGCTTGTACGATGCGAGTTCGTCCGAATAGCGCGCTGTCCGCACGCCGTTCATGTCGTAGTACTCCTCGACCGACTTGACCCAGCGGCCGACGGCCGGCACGTACCAAAACGCCTTGTAGGTTCTGCCGGTCTGTTCCGCCGTCCCGTTGGTGTGACTCTGCACCACGATTGTCGAGCCGCCCGCATTGCGCGAGATCCCGGACGTGACCGACTGCCCGGGCGCGGCTTGCGCCTGCCACGTGCCTTCCGCCTCGATCTTGATCGCGTCGAACTTGCCGCCCGCCACGGTGACGGTATCGGGGCCGATCACCTTGTAATGCGTGTCGTACGCTTCCGACGCATGCCGAGGGTTCGGGTGCGATTCGCTGTACCTGACCGTCCAGGTCTTGCCGGCCGTCAGCGGAAACGCCAGCGGGCGGTTCACCACGGTTTCGGTGCCGTTGACGCTGCGCGAGCGGCTCCAGTCCGAGTCGACGACCAGCTCGCGCGGCGCTTGCGTCGTGCCGCTTTGCCGCGTTTCGACGTAGATGCGGTCGGATGTGGCGCGCTGCACGGAAATCTGGTCGCGCGTCTGACGCCAGCCGTTCGGGCCGATCTCGACGGTATCGATATAGGTCCAGGTGTCGCCCGGCTTCAGCGTCGGCGCCACGATCGATTGGGCGAGCGCGATGCCGGGCAGCACGGCGCAGAGTGACAACGCAGCAAGGTTTTTCTTTTTCATGGTCGGGTGTGGGCAGCCATCGGTCTCGCCGACGAGCTTATCAAGCACACCTTTCATTCGGCATGACATGTGCGGTGCCGCTGCCGCTTCCGGTTCGCGTCGAACCGGAGCGCTGGCGGGATTGCGAATCGCGCCACGTAACCGCGCCTGCTGGACGTTCGAAATGATATGTTATATCGTTGCGATACAATATATCATTTCATCCTCAACGCCCTATTCCGGAATCGCCCGATGAGCCCCGCCCTTCATCCGTCCACGCGGCTTCCCGTGACCGTCCTGTCCGGTTTTCTCGGCGCCGGCAAGACGACGCTGCTCAACCACATCCTCAACAATCGCGAGGGCCGGCGCGTCGCGGTCATCGTCAACGACATGTCGGAGGTCAACATCGATGCGGCGCTCGTGCGCGACGGCGTCGCGGGACTGTCGCGCACCGACGAGAAGCTGGTCGAGATGAGCAACGGCTGCATCTGCTGCACGCTGCGCGAGGATCTGCTGATCGAGGTCGATCGGCTCGCGCGCGAAGGGCGCTTCGATCAGCTCGTGATCGAATCGACCGGCATCTCGGAGCCGCTGCCGGTGGCCGAGACGTTCACGTTCGAAGGCGAGGACGGCCGCAGCCTCGGCGAGGTCGCGCGGCTCGACACGATGGTGACGGTGGTCGACGCGTTCAATTTCCTGCGCGACTACGCGTCGCGCGACAGCCTGCAATCTCGCGGCGAATCGATGGGCGACGAGGACGCGCGCACGGTCGTCGATCTGCTGATCGACCAGATCGAGTTCTGCGACGTGCTCGTGATCAACAAGATCGACCTGATCGACGTCAGCGCGCGCGAACAACTGGTCGCGCTGCTGCGCGGACTGAACCCGCGCGCGCGGATCGAGATCGCCGAATTCGGCAAGGTGCCGCTGGAACGTGTGCTCGATACGGGCCTGTTCGATTTCGACGCGGCGTCGCGCGCGCCGGGCTGGCTGCAGGAATTGCGCGGCACGCACACGCCGGAGACCGACGAATACGGGATCCGCAGCTTCGTCTATCGCGCACGGCGGCCGTTTCATCCGCAGCGCTTCTTCGATCTCGTCGAAAGCGAATGGCCGGGCGTCGTCCGCTCGAAGGGATTCTTCTGGCTGGCCACGCATCCGACCATCGCCGGTTCGTGGTCGCAGGCCGGCGCGGTCGCGCGGCACGGGCCGGCCGGCTACTGGTGGGCGGCCGTGCCGCCCGAACGCTGGCCGCAAGACGCGGAAGCCGTCGCGCAGATCCGCGCGCGCTGGGACGAGCACGTCGGCGATGCCCGGCAGGAACTCGTGCTGATCGGCATGGACATGGACGAGCCGGCACTGCGCGGGCGCTTCGACGCATGTCTGCTGACCGACGCCGAGATGGCCACCGGCCCCGAGCACTGGACGACGTGGGACAACCCGTTTCGCGATTGGTCCTGACCTGAACGCGCGCTTCCTGCATCGATCCGGATGGAGAAGGCGCTCCACCGGATTTCAAGCATGAATGCAGCGCTTCCCGATATTTCCCTGACCGATGCCGCGCCGCGCCATCGCCCGCTCGAATGGGTCGGCATGCAGGGCATCGACCTGCCCGTCGTCGTGGCAGAGCCCGGCTGCCGGCGCGACGTGCATGCGCGTGTCGACGTCCAGGTCGATCTGCCTGCGCCGCACGTGAAAGGCATCCACATGTCGCGGCTGTACGGGCTGCTCGACTGGCTTGCCGATGGCGAAGCGCTGTCGCCGGCCGGCCTGCGGCACGTGCTGCGCGCGATGGTCGACAGCCACCGCGACTGCGATACGCGCAGCGCGCGCGTGCGGCTGAACTTCGACCTGCTGGCCCGCCGCGCGGCGCTCGTAACCGACGGGCTGGCCGGCTGGAAGGCCTAACCGGTGCGCATCGACGCGACGCTGTCCGGCGACGCATTCGAGTTGCGCGCGCAGGCGACGGTCGTCTATTCGTCGACGTGCCCGTGCTCGGCCGCGCTGTCGCGGCACTGGATCGAACAGGCGTTCCTGACCGCGTTCGGCCGCGAGGAGCGCGTGGAGCCGGCGGCGGTCGCCGCATGGCTGAAACGGCATGCGTCGGCCGCCACGCCGCACAGCCAGCGCAGCGAAGCCGTCGTCAGCGTGGCGCTGCCCGCCGACGGCGCGACGCTGGGGCTGATCGACCTGATCGATCGCGTCGAGCATGCGCTGGGCACGCCGGTGCAGACGGCCGTCAAGCGTGCGGACGAGCAGGCGTTCGCGGTGCTGAACGGCGGGAACCTGATGTTCGTCGAGGATGCCGCGCGCCGCGTGCACGTCGCGCTGGAAGATCGTCATGCGCGCCCGCGCGTGCGCGTGCGCCATCTCGAAAGCCTGCATCCGCACGATGCGGTGGCGTGGGCCGCGCCGCTGGATGAAGGCGCCGACGCATGCTGATCCGCAAGCTGTTCCGGTTCGAGAACGCGCACGTCGTGCGCGGCTGCAGCACGCGGCGCTGCTCGCATTCGATCCACGGTCATTCGTACCGTATCGAGCTGCTGCTCGAAGCGCATGCGCTGGACCACGGGCAGATGATCTACGACTTCGGGCTGCTCAAGGGCGACGTGCGCGACCTGATCGACGCGTTCGACCATGCGGTGACGCTGTGGTCGGACGACGATCCATGCTATGTCGAAAGCATGCGCCACCATTCGGAGCGCTGGGTTCTGCTGCCTGTTTCGCCGAGCGCCGAGCAGTTCTCTCGCGTGTTCTTTCGCCTCGTCGACGCGGCGCTGTGCTGTACGCGCATGTCGAACGGCGAAGCGGACGTACGGCTACATTCGGTGATCGTTCACGAAACCGAGACCGGCTACGCGCAGTGCTTCCGCGACGACGCATTCAACCCGCGGATGGGCCACATCGACCTCGACGCGATCGTGTTCGCGCCCGCCATCGTCGCACAGTGGCGCGATCCGGGCCTGTTCGAGCGGCTCAAGCGAAGCCATGTCCTTTCCATACAGGAATCCTCATGATCCGAAAGAACCCGCGCGGCGACCTGCCGACGATTCATCCGAACGCGTTCGTCGACCCGACCGCCATCCTGTGCGGGCGCGTGATCGTCGAGGAGAACGTGTTCATCGGCCCGTACGCGGTGATCCGCGCCGACGAAACCGATGCCGACGGCCAGATCGCGCCGATCGTGATCGGTGCGTATTCGAACATTCAGGACGGCGTCGTGATCCATTCGAAATCGGGCGCGAGCGTGACGATCGGCCGGCACACGTCGATCGCGCATCGCGCGATCGTCCATGGGCCGTGCAAGGTCGGCGAAGGCGTGTTCGTCGGGTTCAACAGCGTGCTGTTCAACTGCACGATCGACGACGGCTGCGTGGTGCGCTACAACGCGGTCGTCGACGGCTGCCACCTGCCGCCGGGTTTTTACGTGCGCTCGACCGAACGCATCGGGCCGGAAACCGACCTCGCCGCATTGCCGCAGGTCACGGCCGACGCGAGCGATTTCTCCGAGGACGTCGCGCGCACGAACAACGCACTGGTGCTCGGCTACAAGCACATCCAGAACGAGTTCTGAATCATGGGCGAGCGGATGCAGCGGGAAGGGGGCGACCGATCGCAACGACGGCACGCCGATCTGCTGGTGCACGGCGGCACGGTGATGACGCCGAACGGCGCCGAGCGAATCGACGTCGCGTGTGCGGATGGCCGCGTCGTCGCGCTGGGCGCGTTGCGCGGTACGTGGCGCGCCGACGTGTTGCTCGATGCGCGCGGATTGCACGTGCTGCCGGGCGTGGTCGACAGCCAGGTGCATTTCCGCGAACCGGGGCTCACGCACAAGGAGACCATCGAGGCCGGCACGCGCGGCGCGGTGCTCGGCGGCGTCACGACGATCTTCGAGATGCCCAATACGCATCCGCTGACGCTGAGCGAGCAGGATCTGGACGCCAAGCTCGATCTTGCGCGCAGCCGTGCGTGGTGCGACTACGCGTTCTACATCGGCGGCTCGGCCGTGAATGCCGAACGGCTGCCGGTGCTCGAACGGTTGCCCGGCTGCGCGGGCGTGAAGGTTTTCATGGGCAGCTCGTTCGGCGATCTGCTGGCCGACGACGAAACCGTGTTGCGCCGGATCCTGCGCAACGGCCGGCGACGCATGGCCGTGCATGCGGAGGACGAGGCGCGGCTGCGCGAACGCAAGGCGATCGCCGACGCGAGCGGCGACGTGCGCGACCATCCGCACTGGCGCGACGCGCAAAGCGCATTGATGGCGACGCGGCGCATCGTGGGATTGGCCGCGGAAGCGGGGCGCCGGCTGCATGTGCTGCACGTGTCCACGGCGGACGAAATGGCGTTTCTCGCACGGCACCGGCGGCGCGTGACGGTCGAAGTCACGCCGCATCACCTGAGCCTGCATGCGCCCGATTGCTACGAGCGGCTCGGCACGTTCGCGCAGATGAATCCGCCCGTGCGCGAACGGCATCATCGGGATGCGCTGTGGCAGGCCGTCCGCGACGGCGTGGTCGACGTGATCGGCAGCGATCACGCGCCCCATACGCGCGACGAAAAGCGTCGTCCGTATCCGCAGTCGCCGAGCGGGATGACCGGCGTGCAGACGCTGCTGCCGCTGATGCTCGACCACGTGCATGCCGGCCGGCTGAGCCTCGAACGGCTGGTGGACCTGACGAGCGCCGGGCCGGCGCGCATCTTCGGCATCGAAGGGAAGGGGCGCATTGCGGCCGGCTACGATGCCGATTTCAGCATCGTCGACCTGCGCGCGCGGCGGATCATTCGCGACGAATGGATTGCCAGCGTGAGCGGCTGGACGCCGTACGACGGATGCGCGGTCACGGGCTGGCCCGTGCATACGGTCGTGCGCGGGCAGGTCGTCGTGCGTGATGGGGCGTTAAGCGGGCAGCCGGCGGGGCGGCCCGTCGCGTTTCTGGATGCGGCGGCTTGATCCGACCGGCGTGCGGCCCGGAGGAGCGTCAGCTCAGTAAGCCGCATCCCGCACGAGCGTGTGGGCCTTGCCCGACTGTGCCTGGACGATCGACATGCCGTCGGCGATCGGCCCGTCGGTCTTGCCGACCGCCTGATCCGAAGGGCGTGCTTTTCCATCCGACGCGCGAGCGCCGCTGATCGCGGCCGCGGCGCCGGCACGCCCTCCGGCTCTATTCCGCGGGAAACGCGTCCGCCAGCGCCCGCATCGCATCCACTGTTGCCGGGTTCGCCGGGAAAAACGCCTCGATCGCAAGTTCCGACAGCGTCACGTCGACCGGCGTGCCGAACACCGTCGTGGTGCTGAAGAACGTCAGCTCGCCGCTCGCCGTGCGTAGCCGCAGCGGCACGGCGATATCCGCGAAATCGGTGCGTGCATGCGAATCGTCGGGCTGGCCGGCCGGAGCAGGATACGCGGCGAGCTCGTCGCGCAGCGCATGCAGCGTGCGGTCGCCGCTCGCGTCGATTTGCCGTTGCAGCCGGTGCAGGATATGCGCGCGCCATTCGTGCCAGTTGACGATCTGCGGCGCGAGGCCGTCAGGATGCAGACTCAGGCGCAGCACGTTGACGGGCGGCCACAGGAGCGCCGGATCGGCCTGCGCGACCAGCGCGCCGAGCATCCGGTTCGCGGCGAGCAGCGTCCAGTGGCGATCCACCGCGAGTGCCGGGTAGGGTTCGTGGCCGCGCAGCACGGCTTCAACCGCGTGGCGCGCCGCATCGAGCTGCGGATCGGAGAAGGGCCGCTCGCGAAACAGCGGCGCATAGCCGGCCGCGACGAGCAGCGCATTGCGCTCGCGCAGCGGCACGTCGAGGCGCTCCGCGAGATGCAGCACCATCTCCCGGCTCGGCTGTGCCCGCCCCGATTCGACGAAGCTCAGGTGCCGCGCGGACACCTCGGCCTCCAGCGCGAGGGCCATCTGGCTAAGGCGCCGGCGCTGACGCCAGGTGCGCAGCAGCGAGCCGATGCCGGACGCGCGGCCGGCTGACGGGGGGAGCGATTGAAGGGCGGCGGTCGAGTTCATGACGAGGATGATAGGCAATCCTGCGCGTAGCGGACATTACCTGCGACGTAAGCATTCCGGATCGATGTGTAGCGGGTGTGCATCGCCGACTCCGCCCGCTGCTGCCCGAGGACCCGGACGCCGGCTGGATCTCGGTCGTGTCCTTCGAGCCGAGCGGCTACATCCGCGACGACGACGTGAAGGACTGGAAACCCGACGAATGGCTGAAGAGCCTGCAGGCCGGCACCGAGGAAAACAACCTGGCGCGCAAGGAGCGCGGGCTGCCCGAGACCGAGGTGGTCGGCTGGGCGCAGGCGCCCGCGTACGACGCCGCCACGCACCGGCTCGTGTGGTACGCGATCATCCGCGACACGGGCGCGGGCGCGAACGCGGAGAGCGACGGCGTGAACTACCGGCTGCTCATGCGCGGCCGCCGTCGTCTTCCCGCCATTCCCGCCGAAGATCACGCGTCGCGATGACGCAGCTCGACGCGCCTGATGTCCTTCACGATCACCAGATAGCTGAGCACCGTGACGAGCGCGTTCAGCCCGACGAACACGAGCGCGCCGTTGAACGAGCCGCTCGCGCCGACCAGGTAGCCGATCGCGATCGGCGCGACGATGCCGGCCGTGTTGCCGAACATGTTGAACAGGCTGCCCGACAGACCGATCGCCTCCTTCGGCGCGGTGTCCGCGACGACGGCCCAGCCGAGCGAACCGATTCCCTTGCCGAAGAACGACACGGCCATCAGCACGATCACCAGTGCTTCGCTGTCGACGTAATTGCAGCCGATGATGACCATCGACAGCAGCATTCCGCCGACGATCGGGATCTTGCGCGCGAGCGTCAGCGACACGCCGCGACGGATCAGCATGTCCGACAGCATCCCGCCGAGCACGCCGCCGAGGAACCCGCAGATCGCCGGCAGCGACGTCATGAAGCCGGCCTTCAGCAGCGACATTCCGCGCGCCTGCACGAGGTAGATGGGAAACCACGTGAGGAAGAAATACGTGAGCACGTTCACGCAGTACTGGCCGAGATAGACGCCGAGCAGCATCCGGTTCGACAGCAGCTGGCGCACGTAGTACCAGCCCGCGACGCGGCGGCCTTCGGATGCCGATCCCGCGCCGGCGCCGCGCGCCCCGGTCGATTGGCCCGTGGTGCGCACGAGGCCGCCGCCTTGCTCGATGTGCTCGAGTTCCGCGCGGTTCACCGCCGGATGGTCGACCGGATCCTTCATCACGCGCAGCCAAAGGAACGCGAGCGCGATGCCGGCGAGGCCGAGCCACAGGTACACGTGGTGCCAGCCGTACGCGTGCGTGAGCCACGCCATCAGCGGCGAGAACACCACCGCCGCGAAATACTGCGCGGCATTGAAGATCGCCGACGCCGTGCCGCGCTCGGCGGTCGGGAACCAACTCGCCACGACCTTCGCGTTCGCGGGAAACGCGGGCGCCTCGGCGATGCCGACCGCGAAGCGCATCACGAACAGCGCGGCGACCGCGAACGCGGCGCTGCCGCCGAGGCCGATCGTGCTTTGCAGCAGCGTGAACGCCGACCACAGAAAGATGCTCGCTGCATACACGCGGCGCGCGCCGAAGCGGTCGAGCAGCCAGCCGCTCGGCAATTGCGCGAGCACGTACGCCCAGCTGAACGCCGAGAAGATGTAGCCCATCGTCACCGGATCGATGCCGAAAGCCTTGCGGATCGGCGTGCCGGTGATCGACAGCGTCGCGCGGTCCGCATAGTTGAGCGTCGTGACGACGAACAGCATCGCCAGGATCCAGTAGCGCACGGCGGTGCGGCGCGCGGTGTGCGCAAGGTCGATCGGAAGATCGCGAGGGGCGGTTTGATTGGACACTTCAATGTACGTCGTCGTATAACATGGGTGGAAGTTTATGAGGGTTGGTTGCGCTCAGAAACCTCGGGTTTTCCCTTGTGACGCCATGCAAAATGGTCAAAATATGGGCAAAAGCTGAATAAATAAGGGATTCATGCCTGGTGTGGCAAGATCGGCGGCCGGCACGAATTGTGAAATGCTGTCGGCAGACATCGTATCTGTTGGGCTACAATGAACCCATCATTCCCGAAACACGGAGCACACCCCATGCAACTGACTGGAGAAATGCTGATCGGCGCCGACGCGGTTGCCGGCTCGGCCGGTACCTTGCACGCGTTCGACCCGACGAAGGGCGCACAGATCGATGCGCCGGCATTCGGCGTGGCGACGCAGGCCGACATCGAGCGCGCGTGCGAACTCGCACGCGACGCCTTCGATGCGTACCGCGCGCAGCCGCTCGAGGCCCGCGCGGCGTTTCTCGAAGCGATCGCCGACCAGATCGTCGCGCTCGGCGACGCGCTGATCGAGCGCGCACACGCCGAAACGGGCCTGCCCGTCGCGCGGCTGCAGGGCGAGCGCGGCCGCACCGTCGGCCAACTCCGGCTGTTCGCGCGCGTCGTGCGCGACGGGCGCTTCCTCGCCGCGTCGATCGATCCCGCGCAGCCCGCACGTACGCCGCTGCCGCGTTCGGACCTGCGGCTGCAGAAGGTCGGGCTCGGGCCCGTCGCGGTGTTCGGCGCGAGCAACTTCCCGCTCGCGTTCTCGGTGGCCGGCGGCGATACCGCGGCGGCACTCGCGGCCGGCTGCCCGGTGATCGTGAAGGCCCATGAGGCGCATCTCGGCACGTCCGAGCTGGTCGGCCGCGCAATTCGCGCCGCGGTGGCGGAATGCGGGATGCCGGCGGGCGTGTTCTCGTTGCTGATCGGCCACGGCCGCGTGATCGGCGCGGCGCTCGTCAGCCATCCGGCGGTGCAGGCCGTCGGCTTCACCGGGTCGCGCCAGGGCGGCATGGCGCTCGTGCAGCTCGCGAACGCGCGCCCGCAGCCGATTCCCGTCTATGCGGAAATGAGCAGCATCAACCCGGTCGTGCTGTTCCCGGCCGCGCTGGCCGCGCGCGGCGACGCGATCGCGACCGGCTTCGTCGATTCGCTGACGCTCGGCGCCGGCCAGTTCTGCACGAACCCGGGCCTCGTGCTGGCGGTCGACGGCCCCGACCTCGACCGCTTCGAGTCCGCCGCCGCGCAGGCGCTCGCGAAGAAGCCGGCCGGCGTGATGCTGACGCGCGGCATGGCGGACGCGTATCGCAATGGCAGCGGCAAGCTGGCCGAACTGCCGGGCGTGCGCGAAATCGGCGCGGGCGAGGCGGCGCAGACCGAATGCCAGGCACGCGGCGCGCTGTACAAAGTCGCCGCGCAGGCGTTCCTGGCCGAGCCGGCGTTCGGCCACGAAGTGTTCGGGCCGACATCGCTGATCGTGCGCTGCCGTGATCTCGACGAAGTCGCACGCGTGCTTGACGCGCTCGAGGGCCAACTGACGGCCACGCTGCAGATGGACGCCGACGACAAGCCGCTCGCGCGCCGCCTGCTGCCGATCCTCGAGCGCAAGGCCGGGCGCCTGCTCGTCAACGGCTACCCGACCGGCGTCGAGGTGTGCGACGCGATGGTGCACGGCGGGCCGTTCCCGGCGACGTCGAACCCGGCCGTCACGTCGGTCGGCGCGACCGCGATCGAGCGTTTCCTGCGGCCCGTGTGCTATCAGGATTTCCCGGACGACCTGCTGCCGAAGGGGCTGCAGGAAAGCAATCCGCTCGGCATTCCGCGGCTGCGGGACGGCAAGGCGGAGTGACGGTGCGGCGGCGCGGCGCGAAGCCGCACCACATGCTGAAGGAATGAAAGCGGGGGCGGCCGGCTGGCTGCCTCCGCTTTTTTCATGATGGGTTGGGTTCCGCGTCACCGGAATGTCTCCTGCAGGAGCGGGGCCTCGGGCCGCCCGGCCCGCTGATGCAGGCCAGCAGCGCGTTTCTGACCGCGAAGCAGTCGGCAACGATGACGGGCGGCCGGTTCTTCGATGCAGTCGTCGATCGCGACGTGCTGGGGCAGATTCCCGGTGACGAGTCGAACGCACGCGTGCGTGCGGGCGCGCAAGGGCAGGTCGAGGCGACCCGGATCAAGCTCGGCAACGTGCGTCACCGGATCATCGGCGTCATCGCGCAGATGACACCGCGCGCATCGCGGCGGGATGCGTGGCATGCCCGCCGCTGCAAACGACCGCGGCCGGCAGGTGCCGGCCGCGATGCAACACAGGCAACGAGCCGGTCGCGGTGCCGTTGAAGACGCCGCGCCGGCCGTACCCGCTTACTGTGGGCCCATCTTCTTGATCAGCACGTCCAGTTCGGCCATTTCGGCGTCGGTGAGGTCGACGAGCGGCGCGCGCACCGGGCCGGCGTCGTGGCCGACGAGCTTCGCGCCCGCCTTCACGATGCTGACCGCGTAGCCCGCGCGACGGTTGCGGATATTCAGGTACGGCAGGAAGAATTCGTCGATCAGGCGGCCGACCGTTGCGTGGTCGTCCTTCGCGATCGCTTCGTAGAACGCCATCGCCGTCTTCGGGATGAAGTTGAACACGGCCGACGAGTACACCGGCACGCCGAGCGCCTTGTACGCGGCTGCGTAGACTTCGGCCGTCGGCAGGCCGCCGAGATATGCGAAGCGGTCGCCGAGGCGGCGGCGGATCGTGACCATGCTCTCGATTTCACCGACGCCGTCCTTGAAGCCGATCAGGTTCGGGCAGCGATCGGCGAGGCGCTCGAGCATGTCGGCGTTCAGCTTCGAATTCGCGCGGTTGTACACCACGACGCCGATCTTCAGCGCGCGGCACACCTGCTCGACGTGTTCGGCGATGCCTTCCTGGCTGGCTTCGGTCAGGTAGTGCGGCATCAGTAGCACACCGCTCGCGCCGAGGCGCTCGGCTTCCTGCGCGTATTCGATCGCGACGCGCGTCGCGCCGCCGGCGCCGGCCAGGATCGGCACCTTGCCCTTGCACGTTTCCGTCGCGACGCGGATCACGTCCGAATACTCGCGCTGCGTGAGCGAGAAGAATTCACCGGTGCCGCCGGCCGCGAACAGCGCGGTCGCGCCATACGGTGCCAGCCATTCCAGACGCTCGGCATAGGTGGTCGGGCGGAAGCTGCCGTCCGCGTCGAAGTCCGTCAGCGGAAACGACAGCAGGCCGTGGGAGATGATCTGTTTGAGTTCTTGCGGTGAAGTCATGGTTGGGTCGTCCGTCTTGCGCGAGTGCTGGGTTCGTCGGGTACGGCATCCGAGCCATATTGGCGATGTCGTTGTATGTCATCGTACAACGCAAGAAAGAGCAGTGCAAGCGGTTTGCCGGCTGGAAAAGGGTAGGGTCTTTCCGGATAAGGGTTTACGCAGCATCGCAGGTTGGTGTTGAATGTCATATGATGACTAACGATTTGACTGGTGGCCTTCCAGGAATTCCGATGACTGCTTCCCCGCTTTATATCCGCGTGCACCCCGACGACAACGTCGCGATCGTCGTCAACGATGGCGGCCTGCCCGAGGGCGCGACGTTCGCCGACGGCCTGACGCTGCGCGAAGGCGTGCCGCAAGGGCACAAGGTGGCGCTGGTCGACCTTGCGGCCGGCGACCCGATCGTCCGCTACAACGTCGTGATCGGCTATGCGCTCACCGAGCTGCGTCGCGGCAGCTGGGTCAATGAGCGCACGATGCGCATGCCCGAGCCGCCGGGGCTCGACGACCTGCCGCTCGCCACGCGCGCCGCGCCGCCGCTGGCGCCGCTCGAAGGCTATACGTTCGAGGGCTTCCGCAATCCGGACGGTTCGGTCGGCACGCGCAACATCCTCGCGATCACGACGACCGTGCAGTGCGTGTCGGGCGTCGTCGAGCATGCGGTGAAGCGGATCAAGGACGAACTGCTGCCGCGTTACCCGAATGTCGACGACGTGGTCGGGCTCGAGCACACGTATGGCTGCGGCGTCGCGATCGATGCGCCCGATGCCGACATCCCGATCCGCACGCTGCGCAACATCAGCCTGAACCCGAACTTCGGCGGCGAGGTGATGACGGTGAGCCTCGGCTGCGAGAAGCTGCAGCCCGAGCGCCTGCTGCCACCCGGCGCGATTCCGCTGACGGCCGACGGCGCGACGGACAACGGCGGCGTGGTGTGCCTGCAGGATGTCGCGCACGTCGGCTTCAACTCGATGATCGACTCGATCATGAAGATGGCCGAATCGCACCTCGAGCGGCTGAACCGCCGCCGCCGCGAGACGTGCCCGGCGTCGGATCTCGTCGTCGGCGTGCAGTGCGGCGGCAGCGACGCGTTCTCGGGGCTCACCGCGAACCCGGCGGTCGGTTTTGCGGCCGACCTGCTCGTGCGCGCGGGCGCGACGATCATGTTCTCCGAGGTGACGGAAGTGCGCGATGGCGTCGCGCAGCTCACGTCGCGCGCGGCAAACGAGGACGTCGCCCGCGAGATCATCCGCGAGATGGACTGGTACGACCGCTACCTGCAGCGCGGCCGCGTCGATCGCAGCGCGAACACGACGCCTGGCAACAAGAAGGGCGGCCTGTCGAACATCGTCGAGAAGGCGATGGGTTCGATCGTGAAATCGGGCAGCGCGCCGATCGCCGGCGTCGTGCGGCCCGGCGATCGGGCGCGGCAGAAGGGGCTGCTGTACGCGGCGACGCCCGCGAGCGACTTCATCTGCGGCACGCTGCAGCTCGCGGCGGGGATGAACCTGCACGTGTTCACGACCGGCCGCGGCACGCCGTACGGCCTCGCGCAGGTGCCGGTGATCAAGGTCGCGACGCGCAGCGATCTCGCGCGCCGCTGGCACGACCTGATGGATCTCGACGCGGGGCAGATCGCGACCGGCGCGGCCTCGATCGAGGACGTGGGCTGGGAGCTGTTCCGGCTGATGCTCGACGTCGCGAGCGGCAAGCGCCGCACGTGGGCCGAGCAATGGAAGCTCGCGAATGCGCTGACGCTGTTCAACCCGGCGCCGGTGACCTGACGCGCGCGGTTGCGGCGGGCAGACGATGCGGGCGCCTTCGAGCGCCCGTTTTCGATTGCGGCGGCGCGATTTCCTTACCTCGAACGTAATCGACCGCCCATGCGAGGCCGGTGACGATGACGGCACGCGAACACGAAACGTCCGCGGCGCTGTCCTTCCTTCATCCAGACCAGGAGCCTCGCATGAACACCGCCCAAACCGTCCAGTCGGCTCACGCCGACCTGATCGACCGCTATTTCGACGCCTGGAACGAGCCCGACGCCGCACGCCGGCGCGCGCTGATCGATGCGACCTACGCGAGCGACGCGGCCTATCGCGATCCGCTGATGGCCGGCGACGGCCACGCGGGCATCGACACGATGATCGCCGCGGTGCAGGCGCGCTTCCCCGCGTTCCGGTTCCGCCGCACGACCGACGTCGACGGCTTCGGCCAGCACCTGCGCTTCTCCTGGGCGCTCGTGTCGCCCGACGGCGCGGCGATCGTGAAGGGTTCGGATTTCGGCACCGTCGATGCGTCGGGCCGCCTGAAGTCGGTCACGGGCTTCATCGACGAAATGCCGGCCGCGGCGTCGTGACGTGAGCGATGCACGCCCGGTGACCGCCGGGATCGGGTAACTTATGCCGTTCGTTCCCGATCCCGGAGATGTGCCCACATGCTGAAGAATCTCGATCCTCTGCTGCACGCCGACATCCTGCACACGCTGCGCGCGATGGGCCACGGAGATGAAGTGGCGATTTGCGATGCGAATTTTCCGGCGGAATCCGTCGCCGAGCACACGGTGGTCGGCCGCGCGCTGCGCATCGACGGCGCCGACTCGGCGCGCGTCGCGCGCGCGGTGCTGTCCGTGCTGCCGCTCGACACGTTCGTCGATACGCCCGCGTGGCGGATGGAAGTGGTCGGCGACCCCGCCGCGGTGCCGCCCGTGCAGCGCGAAGTGCAGGCCGAAATCGATCGCGCGGAAGGGCGCGCCGTGCCGCTCGAGGGCCTCGATCGATTCGCGTTCTACGAGCGCGCGCAGCAGGCGTATGCGGTGATCGTCACCGGCGAGCTGCGTGGCTACGGCTGCTTCCTGTTCAAGAAAGGTGTGCTGTTGAGCGACGCCGCTTAGGGCCTGTTCCCTTTATTCGCGGCGACGGCGGGCGTCGTTCTTCGTGGTGCCGTCATGCTTGCGTCGCCGCCGCAGCGTAAAGATTTGCTACAACCTTTTTCTTGGACACCGCGAAAAGTCCCTCTATGCTGGCCCATTTGCCGCGGGCCCGACAGGGCCGCGCGGTTCCGAACCGCACGGGCACGCCCCGCGCGGACGGCCGAACTGCATACGAGGAGAGAGGCATGACGCGTTCCGTCGATTCCGGCGTCATTTTTTTCGCGCGCCTGGCGCTGGCGGCGTTGTTCTTGTGGGGCGGCGTGATGAAGCTGCTCGGCTACAGCGACTTCATCGGATATCTGCATGGGCTGAACGTGCCCTATCCGCAGGTGATGGGCCCCGTCGTCGTCACGATCGAGGCACTCGGCGGCCTGCTGCTGATCGTCGGCTACAAGGTCAAGCCGCTCGCGTTGCTGATGGCGTTCTATACGATCGCGACCGCGATGGTGGGACACAATTTCTGGGACGCGACGGACGCCGCGGTCCAGCACGACATGGTGATCCACTTCTGGAAGAACATCGCGATCGCCGGCGGTTTCCTGCTGCTGTTCGTGACCGGTGCGGGCGGCGCGAGCATCGACGCGCTGCGCCGGCCGAGTTCGTCGTACGGCGTGCTGCGCTGAGTCGAACCGGGCTGAACGGCGCGATGCACGCACGTCGCGCGCCGCGCTGAGCCAACACAAAAGGGCCGAATCCCGCACGCCGCGGGATTCGGCCCTTTGTTCATCCGGCCGACGCGTGCGCGCCGGCGTTCAGCGTGCGTCCTTCAGGTCCTTCGCATCCTTCGAGAACTGCACGGCGATCGCGCCGAGCACGCAGATCGTCGCGACGTACACGACCGGCGCGAGCGGGTTCGACTTCATCATCAGCGACACGATCACCGGCGTCAGACCGCCGAAGATCGCATACGCGACGTTGTACGAGAACGAGATGCCCGAGAAGCGCACGACCGCGGGGAAGCTCTTGACCATCACGAACGGCACCGCACCGATCGTGCCGACCATGAAGCCGGCAATCCCGTAGTACAGCGGCAGTGTCGACGCGTCGGCCGCGACCTGCGCGAACAGCAGGTAGTAGCACGCGGCCAGCACGAGGCCGCCGATGCCGAGCACGCGCTTCGCGCCGATCCAGCCCGCGAGCGAGCCGGCGGTGATGCAGCCGGCCGTCAGGCACAGCGTCGCGATGCTGTTCGCGAACAGCGTGGTCGCGGGCGTCAGGTGAAACTGCTTCTGCAGCAGCGCGGGCGTCATCAGGATCACGACGACGATCGCCGCCGACAGCATCCACGTGAGCAGCATCGACACGATCACCGCGCGACCGTGGTCGCGCAGCACGGCCTTCAGCGGAATCTCGGCCGCGAGCGCCTTCTTCGCCTTCATCTCGGCGAACACCGGCGTCTCGTGCAGCCAGCGGCGCAGGTAGACGGAGAACAGGCCGAACACGCCGCCGAGCAGGAACGGAATGCGCCACGCGAATGCGATGACTTCGGCGCCCGAGTAACGGCTGTTGATGCCGGCGGCGACCAGCGAGCCGAGCAGGATGCCGGCCGTGAGGCCCGCGGTCAGCGTGCCGCACGCATAGCCGATGTGGCGCGACGGCACGTGCTCCGACACGAATACCCATGCGCCCGGCACTTCGCCGCCGACCGCCGCGCCCTGCAGCACGCGGAACAGCAGCAGCAACACCGGCGCGAGGATGCCGATCGATTCGTACGTCGGCAGCAGGCCCATCAGCAGCGTCGGCACTGACATCATCAGCACGCTCAGCGTGAACATCCGCTTGCGGCCGAACAGGTCGCCGAAGTGCGCCATGATCACGCCGCCGAGCGGACGCGCGAGATAACCGGCCGCGAAGATGCCGAACGTCTGCAGCTGGCGCAGCCAGTCGGGAATGTCGTGCGGGAAGAACAGCTGTCCGATCGCGGGTGCGAAGAACACGAAGATGATGAAGTCGTAGAACTCGAGGGCACCGCCGAGTGCGGCAAGGCCAAGAGTTTTATAGTCGCTGCGCGTGAGCGCGCGTTCGGCGGCGCGAGGCACGCCGCTCAATTCGGAAGCTTGCATGGTCAGGACGATCGGTTTTTGAATGTTGTTGTCGGTGCTGCGTCTCCAGAGCCCGCTATCGGCATGGACTGGCAAGGCGCGGCTTGCGTCGTCGAGCGTGTGCCGAGCGCCGGATGGGGCACGCGACACGCACCGTCGCACCGGGATGGGGCGCGACGCAGACGAAGCGTCAAAGCGGGTGGGGGGATTCTACAGGAGCGCGAAATGCGCGCGCGCGGGGCCGCGCCGAGGAATGCTTCGGACTTCGTCGAGCCGAAACGCACGCGGCGCGGCAGGCGGGTGATCCGCAGGCCGCGCCGCGCGTGACAGGGACTGCGCGATCAGTTGCCGGCGATCGTGTCGACCGGCTTGAACGCGCCGTGCTCGACCTTGTAGATCGTCACCGGCGCATCCTTCAGGTCGCCCTTCGCGTCGTATGCGATGCTCGGCGCCGACACGCCCTTGATCGACACCTTGCCGAGATACGGCGTATAGACCTTCGGGTCGGTCGAGTTCGCGTTCTTCATCGCGGTGAGCAGCGCGATCGTGCCGTCGTACGAGTAGGGCGAATAGGTGATGACGTCTTCATTGAAGCGTGCCTTGTAGCGCGATGCGTAGCCGGCGAAGCCCGGCATCTTTTCCTTCGGCAGCCCGCCCATGTAGACGATCGCGCCTTCGGCCGCTTCGCCGCCGACCTTCAGGAACGTCGGCGAGCGCGACATCTCGCCGGTCACGAAGGCGGACTTCATCCCGAGCTGGCGCATCTTGCGGATCATCGGCGAAGACTGCGCGTCGCCGCCGCCGTAGAAGATCGCGTCGGGGTTGAGGCCCTTCAGGTTGGTCAGGATCGCCGAGAAGTCGAGCGCCTTGTCGTTCGTGAAGTCGCGCTTGACGATCGTGCCGCCCGCGGCCTGCACGGCCTTCGCGAATTCGTCGGCGATGCCCTGGCCGTAGGCCGTGCGGTCGTCGATGATCGCGATGCGCTTGAAGCGCAGCGTCTTCACCGCGTACGTGCCGACGATGCGGCCGGCCTGCGCGTCGCTCGTCAGCAGCCGGTAGGTGGTCTTGTAGCCGCGCGCCGTGTATTGCGGCGACGTCGCCATCGAGATTTGCGGCAGCCCCGCGCGATCGTACAGGTCGGACGCCGGAATGCTCGTGCCCGAGTTGAAGTGGCCGATGACGCCGCGGACGTTGTCGTCGATCAGACGCTGCGCGACCGTCGTGCCGGTGCGCGGGTCGGCCTGGTCGTCCTGCGAGTCGAGCTGGAACGTGACCGGCTGTCCACCGATCGTCGGATGCGTCGCGTTGAAATCGGCGATCGCGAGTTGCACGCCCTTCTGCATGTCCGTGCCGTAGTTCGACTGCGGCCCCGTCAGCGGTGCGGCGAAACCGATCTTGACGACGTCGGCGGCGATGGCGTGTGCGCCCGACAGTGCGCAGGCAGCGGCCAGCGCGACGTGCGATACCTTCAGCTTCACTTTCACTTCCCCTTGATGGCGTGGTTGGGCCGCCGCCGGCCAGCGGGCCGGTGCGGTAAACCGGGCGAGACGTATCGGTCTGCAGGCCTGTGCGACAGCCGTGCGGGGTGTGCCATGCGCCGCGCGGGTTATGCCGGAATCGGCGTGCGCGGTGTTGGCGGGATGTCGTCTCGTAACCGTTGATCGAAGTCTAGGTAGCGAAAATGCGCGCGTCTTGCGCGTTCGATGCGTGACCGGCGACGATTTCGGCATATCGTAGATAACCCTGATATATGCCGAAATCGTCATGTAGAACGCGCAATCGCGCCAAGACGTGACGCGCCGGCATTTCTAGGATGGCGGGTCCGGGCGGAGGTTGTCTCGGCATCAGTTGGGTGCATCGATATCGCCGACGTTGCCGACCGATGCCCGGCGCCATGCAGCGGGCCGATGCGAAATCGACGCCGCCCGGCAAGCGCGCGGCGCAGTGGTTGCGCGCACAACCGCACGACGTGCGATGCGCCGACGTAGGCGGCCACCCGTTCGTCGCCGATCGGCGGGGCGTTGCGCGGACCGCCGTTCGCCGAGCCGCCCGATCGCTTGCCCGAGATCGCCACGACGTGTTCTCGGGCGCGCTCCTATAATCGACGCCATCAGCCACTCCCTTCGCAGATGCCGGGATGACGACCTTCCTTGCCGTACCGCCCATGAGCCTGTCCGACACGCTGCGCTACCAGCCCGACAACGCCGATCTCGGCGCGATGCTCGCGCACTTCCGCCTGCTCGAGCCGGTGTTCGACGCGCTGCCCGACGTCGCATTCTTCGTGAAGGACGCGAACGGCCGCTACGCGCTCGTCAACCGCACGCTGGCGATGCGCTGCGGCTACAAGGACAAGCGCGACCTGCTCGGCAAGACGACCGACGAAGTGTTTCCGCGCCGCTTCGGCCGGACCTATTTCGAGCAGGACATGGCGACGATCACGGCCGGCCAGCAGCTGATGGACCAGCTCGAGCTGCATCTGTATCCGGGCCGCCAGCCGGGCTGGTGCCTGACCTGCAAGGAGCCGCTGCGCGATGCGGGCGGCAAGGTGGTCGGTCTCGCGGGCATCTCGCGCGACCTGAAGGCGCACGAGGGTTCGCATCCGGCCTACAGCAAGCTCGCCGACGTGGTGCAGCACATCCAGGATCACTACGTGCAGCCGTTGAACCTGAAGCAGCTTGCGCAGATGGCCGGGATGTCGGTCGCGCAGCTCGAACGCTACTTCCACAAGGTGTTTCACCTGACGCCGCGCCAGGTGCTGCTGAAAACGCGGCTCGACGCGGCCACGGCGCTGCTCGTCACGCACGACAAGGTGACCGACGTCGCGGCGCTATGCGGTTATACGGATCACAGCGCGTTCACGCGCCAGTTCAAGGCGACGGTCGGCATGACGCCGACGGAATACCGGCTGATGCTGCAGGATCGGGCGGGGTGAAGTGACGCGCCGGGCGGGCCGGCGGGTCTGAGGGATCGGGGCGATGCGGGGAGGCGGTGAAAACCTTGGCTCAGCGGTAGCCGAGCCCTTTCAGGACGGCCGTGCCGTCTTCGGTCAGCCGGAAGCTGGGGGCCGTATCGGGGTCGAGCCTGACCATTTCGACGAGACCGGCTTCCTGCAGCGCAGGCAATTCGGCTTTGGCGTTCGCGGCGATCGGCGCATGCAGCAGCACGAGCAACGTCGCGATTTCGTGATGACTGAGCAGGCGGCGCAGCATCGTCTTCTTTGCAGGGGGCGCGGCCGGGCGGCCCGCGGGTGCTTCTACGGCGCTCATCGCTTTCCTCCTTTTCGAGATAACCATCGGGTACTGGTTGCGGATGGTGCCGTCGAAGACTTAAGCGATTCTTAAAACCGCGGTGGCCGAGCGGATGCTGCAGTGCGACGTGCGTTACGGGATGTAACCCAAGCCGGGCGGCCGCTTCCGGCCCCGAGCGGCTGCCCTTGCCGGACGGGGCGCCGCCGCGGCATTCACCACGATGGTGCGTCCGCGCGGCGGGCATCGCAGGGTCGTCGTTGTTTTCTCATTCGCCCCTGCGCGAAATTCGCTTGCTCCCTTATTTCCTGCGCTGGGCCTGCGCGGCGAGCCGCACGGCCGCGTTGGCCGCGCCGTAGCCGTCGTAGCCGCCGCGCCGCTCGACGATTTCGAGCGAGAAGCGGTTGTCGACCAGTTCCGTATACGCATGCAGGAATTCGCCGCCGTCTTCGTCGCGGTCGTACAGCAGATGGTGAGCGCTCAGCGTGTCGATCAGCTCGTCCGGCAGCGCGTAGCGCGCGGCGAGATCGTCGTAATAGTTCGGCGGGATCCGCAGGAACGGCACGCCGTCGGCCGCGAACGTGGCGACCGTCTTCACGATGTCGTCGGTCCGGAACGCGACGTGGTTCAGCCCCGTGCCGTGATAGCGGTTGAGCGATTCGGCGACGGCCGTATGGCGGTCGACCGACGCATTCAGCGCGATCCGCACCGAGCCGTCGGCGCTGCGCACCGCGCGGCTGCGCATCAGGCCGTACGGATCGGGCACGAGCCAGCTGCGCTCGGCCTCGAAGCCGAAGGCGGTCTTGAAGAACAGGATCCACGTATCGAGCGCGTCGGCCGGCAGCGCGAGGCAGACGTGATCGATGCCCGTCAGCGGGCCGACCTCGGTCGGGCCGTCGATGTCGGTCAGTACGAAATCCGACTCATACAGCGTTGGCGCGTTCGGCGTCTCGTCGACGAAGTATTCGAGGCTGCCGTCCGGCGCCTGCACGCCCGGCAGCACGCGCTCGTTCGGGCCGACGCGCCCGGAAAACGGCGCGTAGCCGAAGCCGGCCGCGCGTTCGAAGGCCACTTTCGCATCGTCGACGCGGAACGCCGACGCGCACAGCGACAACCCGTGCTGCTGGAAGAACGCGTCGGCGAACGAGTCGCGCTCGGCGTTCAGCACGATCGATGCGGCACCGTGCTGGAACAGCGTCACGTCCTTCGATCGATGACGGCCCGCGAGCCGGAACCGCATCCGGCCGAGCCATTCGCCGACGGTGGCTGCCGCCTGCGCGTCGACCGCGAATTCAATGAACTGGAACCCGACGTGCGCGGGCGGCGCCGGCGGCGCGAACAGCGGCTGGCCGGCGGCGGGCGCGCGGCCGTCCTGTGCGAGCCGCGCGCACGTCAGTTCTTCCAGATAAAGCAGCGAGCGGTGGCCGTCGGCGGCCGTGATTGCTGTCGGCGCGGCGCGGAAGCCGTCGTTGAATATCTCGAGCGACAGCGGCCCCGTATAACCGGACTCGATCACGCGGGCCGTGAAGCGCGCGAGGTCGAAGTCGCCCTGGCCGGGGAACGAGCGGAAGTGGCGGCTCCATTCGATCACGTCCATCGCGAGCTTCGGCGCGTCGGCGATCTGCACGAACGCGATCCGGTCGCCGGGGATGTCGGCGATCGCGTCCGGCGAATCGTCGAGCGACAGCGTATGGAAGCTGTCGAGCGCGAGGCCGAGATGCGGGCTGTTCACCGCGTTCACGAGCTGCCATGCGTGGCTGTACCGGTTCACGACGCGGCCCCACGCGAGCGCCTCGTACGCGGCGATCACGCCGGCCTGCCGCGCGGCTTCGGCGAGCGCGCCGAGCTGGTCGACCAGCAGCGCATCGTCCGCGATCGTGTCGGGCGACACGTTGCTGCACACCAGGATGCGGTCGGTGCCGAGCGCGTGCATCACGTCGAACTTGCGGCGGATGCGGTCGAGATTGCGGGCGAGCTGGGCCGGGCTCACGCCCTCGAAGTCGCGAAACGGCTGGAACAGCACGATGTCGAGGCCGAGATCGGCGGCCATGCGCCGCACGTCGGCGGGCGATCCGTCGAAGTAGACGAGGTCGTTCTCGAAGATTTCGACACCGTCGAAGCCGGCGGCCTGGATGGCGGCGAGCTTCTCGGCGAGCGTGCCGGACAGTGACACGGTGGCGATCGAGCGCTGCATGGGCGAATCCTGCGGATGAGCGGGGCGTAGCGTCGGCCGGACCGGGCCGGAATGAACCAGTCGTTGAATTGCCTGCGGGCGCCACATCCCGAATTTACTTGGGGAGTATGGGGAATTATACAAACTAACTAGGTGGTACAAATTAGCGAAAACCCGAAAAGACTTTGCGCTTGCGCAAGCGCACACTAGCGCCAAATCTTGACGTCAAGGGGCGCGGTCGGCTAACGATTCGCCCCTGTTTTAGGAGCAGAAACACCATGAGCAAGCACAAGGTGCTGGTGCTGAACGGCCCGAACCTGAATCTGCTGGGGACCCGTGAGCCCCATATCTACGGCGCGGAAACCCTTGCCGACGTCGAGCAGCGTTGCCGCACGGCGGCCGAAGGGCTCGGGCTGGAGATCGACTTCCGCCAGTCGAACGCCGAGCACCAGCTGATCGACTGGCTGCATGCCGCGCGTCACGATACGCACGGCATCGTGATCAACCCGGCCGCGCATACGCACACGTCGGTCGCGCTGGCCGACGCGCTGTCCGCGATCGCGAAACCCGTGATCGAGGTGCATATCTCGAACGTGCATCGTCGCGAGGCATTCCGTCACCACTCTTATGTGTCGGCGGTGGCCGAAGCCGTGATCTGCGGCTGCGGCACCGAAGGCTACGTATTCGCGCTGCAGCGCCTGTCGACCCTTTTCGCGCAGGGAGCCGCACGATGAGCCGCCCGTCTTTTCTGATCGGCCTGATCGGCCAGGGCATCGGCGGTTCGCTGTCGCCCGCGATGCATGAGGAAGAAGGCTTCCGCCAGGGTTTCGGCTACGTGTACCGGCGCATCGATCTCGACGTGCTCGGCGTGACCGCCGACGCGCTGCCGGAACTGCTCGATGCCGCGCAGCGGATGGGCTACAACGGGCTCAACATCACGCATCCGTGCAAGCAGCGCGTGATCGAGCACCTCGACTCACTGTCGGACGACGCGCGCGCGCTCGGCGCGGTGAATACCGTGCTGTTCAAGGACGGCAAGCGGATCGGCCACAACACCGACTGGTCGGGTTTCGCGAAGTCGTTCCGCCGCGGGTTGCCCGGTGTGTCGCTCGAGCGTGTCGTGCAGCTGGGCGCGGGCGGCGCGGGTGCGGCCGTCGCGCATGCTGCGCTGCAGATGGGCGCCGCCGAACTGACGATCTTCGACGTCGACGGCACGCGCGCCGCCACGCTCGCGGGCGAACTGCAGCAGCGCTTCCCGGCCGCCCGGGTTACACCGGGCAGCGATCTCGCGGCCGCGATGCATGTCGCGACTGGCCTGATCCACGCCACGCCGACCGGCATGGCCAAGCATCCAGGCCTGCCGCTGCCGGCCGAGCTGCTCCGCGCGGGAATGTGGGTTGCCGACATCGTGTATTTCCCGCTCGAAACCGAACTGATCCGCGCCGCGCGCGCGGCCGGCTGCGCGACGCTGCCGGGTGGCGGGATGGCCGTCTACCAGGCCGTCGATGCGTTCGAGATCTTCACCGGACGCACGCCGGACGACGAGCGAATGTTCGAACATTTTCAGTCGCTCGTCGCGCGCTGACCTTTTACCGACTAGCTGAAAAAGAGACCAGGAGACGACCATGCAGCACACCACCCACACGAACGCCGCGCCCGCGGCGGCCGGCACGGTCCGGCGGACCTCGGCGCGCTACAAGATCCTCGCGCTGCTCGCGATCGGCACGATGATCAACTATCTCGACCGTACCGTGCTGGGGGTGGCTGCGCCGCAGCTCACCAAGGAGCTTGGCATCAACGCGGCGGTGATGGGCATCATGTTCTCCGCGTTCTCGTGGACGTACGTCGCGATGCAGGTGCCGGGCGGGCTGTTTCTCGACCGCTTCGGCAGCAAGGTCACCTATTACTGGTCGATGACGCTGTGGTCGCTGTGCACGTTGCTGCAGGGCTTCGTGCCCGGTGTCGGAACGTTGCTCGCATGCCGGCTCGGCCTCGGCGTGACGGAAGCGCCGTGTTTCCCGACCAACAGCCGGGTCGTCGCGACGTGGTTCCCGCAGAACGAGCGCGCGATGGCGACCGGCACCTACACCGTGGGCGAGTACATCGGTCTCGCGTTCTTCAGCCCCGTGCTGTTCGCGCTGATGGGTGCGTTCGGCTGGCGCTCGCTGTTCTGGGTCGTCGGCGCGATCGGCATCGTGTTTGGTCTGGTCTGGTGGAAGTTGTATCACGAGCCGCGCAACCATCCGGCCGCCAATTCGGAAGAACTCGCGTACATCGAAGCAGGCGGCGGTCTCGTGCACGGCGCGCGCAAGGACGGGGACAAGAGCGGCAAGCCCGCACAGGCCAAGTTCAGCTGGTCGATGGCCGGCCGGCTGCTGAAGAAGCGTCAGCTCGCGGGTATCTGCCTCGGCCAGTTCGCCGGCAACTCGACGCTCGTGTTCTTCCTGACCTGGTTCCCGACCTATCTCGCGACCGAGCGCCATATGGGCTGGCTGAAGATTGGCTTCTTCGCGGTGATGCCGTTCATCGCCGCGTCGGTCGGTGTGATGTTCGGCGGGATCTTCTCCGACTGGCTGCTGCGCCGCGGCAAGTCCGCGAACCTCGCGCGCAAGCTGCCGATCATCGCGGGCCTGCTGCTCGCGTCGACGATCATTCTCGCGAACTACGTGACGAGCAACGAAGCCGTGATCGCGATCATGTCGGTCGCATTCTTCGCGCAGGGGATGGCGGCGCTCGGCTGGACGCTCGTGTCCGACATCGCACCGGACGGCCTGCTGGGCGTGACCGGCGGCATCTTCAACTTCGCGGCGAACCTCGCCGGCATCATCACGCCGCTCGTCGTCGGCTTCATCGTCGCATCGACCGGATCGTTCGTCGGCGCACTCGTGTTCATCGGCGTGATCGCGCTGATCGGTGCGCTGTCGTATATCTTCGTCGTCGGCGACATCAAGCGGATCGAACTGTAAGTACCGGCTCCACGCACACTCGGTGCGTTCGCCCGGCGACCTGTGGGTCGCCGGGCTTTTTTGTTTCTGCCTTCCCAGCTTGCGGGCCGGGGCATGCGTCAGCGCTCACGCGCGCTGCACGGCAATCCCGAGCGATTCGACCGCCTGCGCGATCGCCGCGACCGCACGCCGGATGTCGCCGGCATCGATCGCGCCGATGCAGCCGACGCGGAACGTTTCGAGTTGCGTCAGTTTGCCCGGATACAGGATGAAGCCCGCGTCGCGCACTGCGTCGTAGAAGCGGCGGAAATCGTAAGCCGGATGGTCGGGCGCATGGAACGTGACGATCACCGGCGCCTGCACGCTTGCGTCGAGGAACGGCGTGAAGCCGAGCGCGCGCATCGATTCGATCAAGGTCCGGCAGTTCTCCGCATAGCGCGCACCGCGCGCCGGCTGGCCGCCTTCGGCCAGGTACTGGTCGAGTGCGGCGCGCAGCGCGGCGATCACGTGGGTCGGCGGCGTGAAGCGCCACTGGCCCGTCTTGCGCAGGTATGCGTACTGATCATGCAAGTCGAGCGCAAGCGACGGCGAGTTGCCTTCGCTCGCGTCGAGTACATCGCGCCGCACGATCGCGAACCCCATCCCCGGCACGCCTTCCAGGCATTTCCCGCTTGCCGAGATCAGCGCGTCGATTCCGCTGTCCGCCAGCACGATCGGCAACGCGCCGAACGAACTCATCGCGTCGACGATCAGCCGCTTGCCGTGCCGCCGGCACGTGGCCGCGATCGCGTCGAGCGGATTCAGGATGCCGGCGCTCGTTTCCAGGTGCACCAGCGCGACGTGCGTGATGCGTGGCTCGCGCGCGAACGCGGCTTCGATCGCCGCCGGGTCGACCGCGGCGTCCTCATCGAACGGCAGCGCGATCGCCTCGATGCCGAGCCGGCCGAGGATCTTCAGGATGCGCGCGCAATACGCGCCGTTGTCCGGCACCAGCACGACGCCGTCGCGCGGCACGAGCGTGCCCAGCGCGGCCTCGACCGAAAACGTGCCGCTGCCTTGCATCGGCACGCACACGTATTCGTCGCCGCCGCGCGCGATCGCGACGAGATCCGCGCAGACACTGGCCGTCAATTGATTGAAAGCGGCGTCCCACGAGCCCCAGTCATGTTGCATTGCGTGGCGTGTTGTGGCGGACGTGGTAAGCGGACCGGGCGTGAGCAGAATCGGGTCGGGCATGGCTTTTTCTCCAGCAATGGTCGGACGAAACGCCGGGTCGGCATTTCTGAGTGACTTGCATGATATTGGCAAAATGTGTCATTTTTTGGAAATTGTGGCACTCGTCACGGCGTTGTCATCGAACGCTGTGATCCTTCGGTTGCCGCGCGAGACCACCCGCAGCGCGGCAGCGAGGCAGGCCGGTTGTCGGTCTGTCCGACTGAAAGGAGCCGGATCGTGCCCCGGCCGTTTGGTGTTCCGCCTACGGAGAAGTGAGATGACACTGCAGAATTCCTCGCGCGCCGCTGCCGGCGCGTTCCGCAAGCTCGCGCTGGCCGCCTGCGCCGCCGGTCTGCTGCAAGGTGCCGCGATGCCCGCACATGCGGCGAACGCGGTCGTGCTGTATACGGCTGACGGTCTCGAGAATCTCTATCGCGATGTGCTGCCGCCCTTCGAGAAGAAGGAAGGCGTCAAGGTCAACATCGTGACCGCGGGCAGCGGCGAGGTCGTCAACCGCGCGAACATCGAAAAGAACTCGCCGAAGGCCGACGTGATCGTCACGCTGCCGCCGTTCATTCAGCAAGCCGGCCAGATGGGCCTGCTGCAGCCGTACCAGAGCGTGAACTACAAGAACGTGCCGGCGATCGCGAAGGCCGAGGACGGCACGTGGGCGACGTTCGTGAACAACTACTTCTCGTTCGCGATCAACCCGGACGTCGTGAAGAACCAGCCGAAGACGTTCGCCGACCTGCTGTCGCCGGCGTACGCCGGCAAGGTCGCGTACTCGAACCCGGCCACGGCCGGCGACGGGATGGCCGTGCTGATCCTGACGACCTCGCTGATGGGCGAGGACAAGGCGTTCGACTACCTCGCGAAGCTGTCGCAGAGCGTGAAGTTCCACACGAAGGGCACGGGCTACCTGAACGTGCTGCTGTCGCGTAACGAGATCAGCGTCGCGAACGGCGACCTGCAGATGGACCTCGACGACGCTGAACACGGCGCGCTGTCCGTCAAGCCGATCTTCCTGGCAGCGAAGGACGGCGACCAGCCGACCACGTTCCAGCTGCCGTACGGCATCGGCCTGATCAAGAGCGGCCCGAACCAGGACGCCGGCAAGAAGTTGATCGACTACCTGATGTCGACCGAAGTGCAGTCGAAGGTGCCGGACATGTACGGCATCCCGGGCCGCACGGACGTGCCGCTGGCCGGCAAGAACGGCGAAGCGGTCAAGAAGGCGATCGCGGGCGTGAAGCTGATCCCGGTCGACTGGACCCAGGTGATGGCGAAGAAGCCGGTGTGGATCGAGCGCTGGAAGAAGGACGTGATCGGTAACTCGGGCAAGCAGCTCGACGTCGTCAAGCCGAAGTGATCGGCGCACGCCGCCTGTATTAGTGAGCAAGAGGATGAACCCGGTGGAAACCACCCTGACCCATCCCGGCGCATTCGGCGCCGCCGAACCGCACGCCACGCTGCGGTCCGGCGCGCCGGGCGGTGTGCAGATCGAACACCTGAGCGTGCGCTATGGCGCACGCACGGTGCTGGAAGATCTGTCGCTGTCGATCGGCGCCGGTGAGTTTCTGACCGTGCTCGGCAAGAGCGGCTGCGGCAAGACCACGCTGCTGCGCTTCATCGCCGGGTTCGTGAAGGCCGACGGCCTGACCGGCACACTGACCGTGGCCGGACGCGACCTGACCCATGCGCCGCCGCACAAGCGCAATCTCGGTCTGTTGTTCCAGAATTACGCTCTGTTCCCGCACCTGTCGGTGTTCGAGAACGTCGCATTCGGGCTGCGCGCCCGCGGGATGGCCTCGTCCGAAGTGACGCGACGCGTCGCCGACGCGCTGAAGCTCGTGCAGCTCGGCGATGCGGGCCACCACCTGCCCGCGCAACTGTCGGGCGGGATGCAGCAGCGCGTCGCGCTGGCCCGCGCGCTCGTGATCGAGCCGGACGTGCTGCTGCTTGACGAACCGCTGTCGGCGCTCGACGCCAACTTGCGCGCGTCGGTGCGCAGCGAGCTTAAGGCGCTGCACGAGCGCCTGCCGAACCTGACCGTCGTCTGCGTGACGCACGACCGCGACGACGCGCTCGTGCTGTCCGACCGCGCGCTGCTGATGCGCGACGGCCGCATCGCGCAGCTCGGCACGCCGCAGCAGTTGTACGACGCGCCACAGGACGGCTACGTCGCACGCTATCTTGGCCCGGCGAACCTGCTGCCGCCGCGCGTGATCTTTCCGCTCGGCGATCCGCGTCACGAAGTGCGCGACAAGGTCGCGTGCGTGCGCCCCGAGCGCCTGACCGTGATGCCGCTCGCGGCGGGCGGCCTGCACGGCACGGTGTCTTCCGTCGAATGGCAGGGCGCGGACCTGTCGATCGCGGTCGTGATCGACGCGGCGCCCGACGAACCCGTGCGCGTCACGATGCAACGCGGCCGCGGCGCGGCCCCCGAGCGCGGTGCGCGCGTTTCCCTGCATTGCGAGGCAGACGATGTCGTCCTTATCGAGCCCTGAAGCCGGCCTGCCGCCGCACGTGCTCGCGTCCGCCGCCGCGCACGCCGCTGCCGCGCGGCGCCGCAAGCGCAAGGGCGACCTGCACCTGGCCGCACTCGCGGTCGTCGTGCTCGGCCCGCTCGTCGTCTATCCGCTGGTGCAGCTCGTGCTGCTGAGCGTGTCCGGCGATCACGGGCTGAGCTTTGCCGCGTACCGCACGTTCTTCGGCAACCCCGATACGCGCACCGTGCTGCTGACGACAGTCGGCGTGCTGTTCGCGAGTGCCGGCACCGCATCGGTGCTCGGCGTGCTGCTGGCCGCGCTGCTGTTCTTCAAGCCGTTTCCGGGCGCATCGCTCGTCACGCGTTTCCTGGAACTGTACGTCGCGTTCCCGTCGTTCCTCGTCGCGTTCACGCTGATCTTCCTGTACGGCTCGCAAGGCTCGATCAGCATCGCGCTGCAACACCTGTTCCATCTCGAGAATCCGCCGCTCGATTTCCTGTTCGGTATCGGCGGCGTGATTCTCGCGCAGACCGTGTTCTATACGCCGTTCGTCGTGCGGCCGACGCTCGCGTCGTTCGCGACGCTCGACCTGCGGCTGATCGAGGCGGCACGCAGCCTCGGCGCGTCGGGCTGGATGCTTGCACGTCGCGTCGTGCTGCCGATCGCGTGGCCGGGCATTGCCGCCGGCACCGTGCTGTGTTTCCTGCTGACGCTGAACGAATTCGGGATTCTGCTCGTGCTCGGCAGCGCGCGGCTCGTGACGCTGCCGGTCGCGATCTACAGCAGCGCGACCGTCGACCTCGACCTGCCGACCGCGTCGGCCGGCGCGGTCGTGATGCTCGCGCTGTCGCTGGCGCTTTATGCGGTTTATCGCCGGGTAAACCGGCGTGCGACGGGAGGGAACGATGTCCGCTGAATTCCGTATCGGGCAAGCCGTGCCGCGCCATCAGACCGGCTGGGGCGACACGCTGCTCAAGCATGCGTCGCGCGCGGCGCTCGCGCTGGCCGCGTTCGCCTGCTTCTGGCTGTTCGTGCTGCCGGTCATCGTCGTTGCACTGTCGAGCGTGTCGACGCAGTGGTCGGGCACGATCCTGCCGGCCGGCTACAGCCTGCGCTGGTTCGAGCGGCTCGGGTCGCAGGAATACGATGCGCTGCTGACGAGCCTCGAAATCGGCTTCGGCGTGTCGGCGATCGGCACGATCCTCGGGCTTTGGCTTGCCCTTGCACTCGAAGGGCGTGACCAGCGCGGCCTCGGCGCTGTTGTCGACGCGCTCGTGATGGTGCCGAACGGCGTGCCGAGCGTCGTGCTCGGGCTCGCGGTGCTGATCGCGTATCACCAGAAGCCGCTCGATCTGTCGAGTTCCGCCGCGATCGTCGTGCTCGTGCAACTCGCGCTGATTCTGCCGTTCTGCTATCGCTGCGCGGCCGCCGCGCTGCGCCCGGAGCTGACCGTGCTGCGCGAAGCCGCGGCGAGCCTCGGTGCGCCGCCCGCGATGGTGCTGCGCCGCGTGCTGCTGCCGCAACTCGTGCCGGCGCTGCGCGCGAGCCTCGCGCTCGGCTTCGCGTTGTCGCTCGGCGAGCTCGGCGCGACGCTGACCGTCTACCCGCCGGGTTTCGCGACCGTGCCGATCGTCGTGATCGGCCAGGTCGAGCGCGGCTACTACCTTCCGGCATCGGCGCTGTCGCTGCTGATGCTCGGCGCGTCGCTTGCGGCGCTGCTGTTGATCGCCGCGCGTGTGCCGCGCGGCAAGCGGGCGGCATCATGAACGCCGCGTTTGCATTGCGCCATCCGGGTGAAGCGTCGGCGAGCGGCGCATCGCCGGATCTCGCGGGACGCTCCGTCGACGTCAACGGCCGGCGCTACCGGCTGCCGGTCGAGCCGACCGTGGTCGTCTGCGTCGACGGCTGCGAGTACGACTATCTCGAACGTGCGGTGGAAGCGGGCGTTGCGCCGTTCATCGGCCGGATGATCGCGGAAGGCACGGCGTGGCGCGCCGATTGCGTCGTGCCGACCTTCACCAACCCGAACAATCTGTCGATCGTCTGCGGCGCGCCGCCGTCGGTCCACGGGATTTGCGGCAACTATTTCTGGGATCCGGCCGCCGACGGCGGGCGCGGCGCCGAAGTGATGATGAACGACCCGGCCTATCTGCGTGCCGGCACGCTGCTCGCGGCGGCGTCCGACGCTGGCGCGCGGGTGGCCGTCGTGACGGCGAAGGACAAGCTCCGCCGGTTGCTAGGCTGGCAGATGAACGGCATCTGCTTTTCCGCGGAGAAGGCCGCGCAGGCGAATCTCGCGGAAAACGGCATCGTCGATGTACTCGACTGGGTTGGCCTACCGTCGCCCGACGTGTATAGCGCGGCGCTTTCCGAATTCGTGTTCGCGGCCGGCGTGCGGCTTGCGCAGACGCGGCAAGTCGATCTGATGTACCTGTCGACCACCGATTACGTGCAGCACAAGTGCGAGCCGGGCAGTGCCGGTGCAAACGCGTTCTACGCAATGATGGACGGCTATCTCGCGCAGCTCGACGCGCTCGGCTGGGCGATCGGGCTCACGGCCGACCACGGGATGAACGCGAAGCATGATCCCGCGACCGGTCGCCCGAACGTGATCTATCTGCAGGATGCGTTCGACGGCTGGTACGGCGCGCAGGCCGCGCGCGTGATCCTGCCGATCACCGATCCGTACGTCGTGCACCACGGCGCGCTTGGCTCGTTCGCGACCGTCTACCTGGCACCCGGCGTCGACCGGACCGAAGCGATGTGGCGCGTCGGCGGGATCGACGGCGTGGAGCTCGTGCTCGACAACGCGGAAGCCGCCGCGCGCTTCGAATTGCCGGCCGACCGGATCGGCGATCTCGTCGTGATCGGTCGGCGCGACATGACGCTCGGCACGCGCGAACGCGAACACGACCTGTCCGGCCTGACCGTGCCGCTGCGTTCGCACGGCGGCGTGTCCGAGCAGGAAGTGCCGTTGCTGTTCAACCGTCGGATCGAGCGGGGCGATCCTGCACGTCGTCCGCGCAATTTCGACGTCTTCGATTTCGTGCTGAACCGGGTCGCGTCATGATGGCTCATCCCCGACAGGATCACCTCGCCTTTCGCACCGAAGCGCTGCGCTGGTGCGGCACGCGTGCGACGCGGGACCGTGTTCTCGACGTCACCGATCCGTACACCGGCACGCGTGTCGGCACGGTGCCGCTGGCGAGCATCGACGACGTGCGCGCCGCGTTCGACTACGCGATGGCGTACCGGCCCGCGCTCACGCGTTACGAGCGTTCGCAGATTCTCGAACGCGCGGCGGCGCTGCTGCGCGAGCGTACCGAGGAAGCATCCGACCTGATCACGCTCGAATCGGGGCTGTCGAAACAGGATTCGCGCTACGAGATCGGCCGCGTTGCCGACGTGCTGAAGTTCGCGTCGGTCGAGGCGCTGCGCGACGACGCGCAAAGTTTCTCCTGCGACCTGACGCCCCACGGCAAGGCGCGCCGCGTGTTTTCGCAGCGACAGCCGCTCGACGGCGTAATCGTCGCGATCACGCCGTTCAATCATCCGATGAACCAGGTCGCGCACAAGATCGCGCCGGCGATCGCGACCAACAACCGCGTGATCGTGAAGCCGTCGGAGAAGGTGCCGCTGTCGGCGTTCTATCTGGCGGACCTGCTCTACGAGGCCGGCCTGCCGGAGCCGATGCTGCAGGTGCTGACCGGCGACCCACGCGAAATTGCAGACGAGCTCGTCACGCATCCGCACGCATCGCTGATTACCTTTACGGGCGGCGTGTCGATCGGCAAGGCGATCGCCGCGCGGGCCGGCTACCGGCGCATCGTGCTGGAGCTCGGCGGCAACGATCCGCTGATCATCCTTGACGATGCCGATCTGGAGCGTGCCGCATCGCTGGCCGTGCTCGGCTCGTACCGGAATTCGGGGCAGCGCTGCACGGCCGTCAAGCGGATCCTGGTACAGCGCTCGATCGCGCCGGCATTCACCGAGTTGCTCGTCGAGAAGACGCGTGCATGGAAATATGGCGATCCGTTCGATCCCGCGAACGAAATGGGCACGGTGATCGACGGCGCGGCGGCGCGACTGTTCGAGGCGCGGGTCCGCGAGGCGGTCGCACAGGGTGCGCGCTTGCTGATCGGTAACGTGCGTCGGGGGGCGCTCTATTCGCCGACCGTGCTCGACAACGTCGATCCTTCGATGACGATCGTGCGCGAGGAGACCTTCGGCCCCGTATCGCCCGTCATCGCGTTCGACACGATCGACGACGCGATCCGGATCAGCAACGGGACGGCATTCGGGCTGTCGTCGGGTGTCTGCACGGACAGCACGGCGGCCGTCGTGCGGTTCGTGAACGAGCTGAACGTCGGCACGGTGAATGTATGGGAGGTACCCGGATACCGGATCGAGCTGTCGCCGTTCGGCGGGATCAAGGATTCGGGGCTCGGTTACAAGGAAGGCGTTCAGGAGGCGATGAAGAGCTTCACGAACCTGAAGACGTTTTCGCTGCCTTGGGAGTGAACGAATGGCATTGACGGTGGAAGAGATCCACGGGCTGTATCGCGAGCATGGCCATGTGGCCTATAGCGGTGAACCTGTCACGCAGTTCGAGCATGCGTTGCAGAGCGGGTTGCTGGCGGAGGAGGCAGGCGCGGACGAAGCGCTGGTTGCGGCGGCGTTCCTGCATGACCTGGGGCATCTGCTGAATCGGCAGGGCGAGACGCCGAGTGCGCGCGGCATCGACGATCTGCATCAGTATTACGTGTTGCCGTTCCTGCGGCCGCTGTTTTCCGACGCGGTGCTGGAGCCGATCCGGCTGCATGTCGACGCGAAGCGGTGCCTGTGCCGCACGGACGCTGGCTACTTCGAGAGTCTGTCGCCGGACTCGGTGCGCAGCCTCGCGCTGCAGGGCGGTATCTTCAGTGAAGAGGAGACGGCGGCATTCCTGCAGCGCCCGTTTGCGGAGGACGCGCTGCGTCTGCGCCGCTGGGACGATACCGCGAAGGAAGAGGGTAAGGTGACGCCTGGTCTCGATCACTATATGGAGATAGTGGCGCGCCAAGTGCGTGTGGCCTGACGATTCGGCTGCTTCTATATAAGGCCCCGCACGCGGCAGCGTGCGGGGCCTTATATTTTTTACGAAACCCCTTGCGCGATTGCCGGGAGCTGCTTAGAATCTCGCCTCTTTCGCGCTAACGGAAACGCAGCGCGGAGGAAGAAGGGAAGCGGTGCGATGGAGGGTGGGTTGTAGAGCCCCAGCGCACACGAAGCTGAACCCAGTCGTCGCAGCGAAGCAGTTCAAAAAGTTGTTGACTGACTGAAAAACACGGTTCATAATCTTGCTTCTCTGCTGCTGAAAACGCAGCGCTGCTGGGAAACTTCAGGTTTCTCGCAGAAATGCTCTTTAAAAATTAACAGCCGATAAGTGTGGGCGCTTGATGGAAGCGAGCTGATCCTCGGATCAGATAGCGAAAGTATCAAGAGTCTCACACTAAAGTAAGTCAGGTTTATGAAGCAATTCATATTCCTGTCAGCTTTGAGTGAGCGACCGGTTCGAAAGAACCGAAAACAGTAACAGGTTTAAACTGAAGAGTTTGATCCTGGCTCAGATTGAACGCTGGCGGCATGCCTTACACATGCAAGTCGAACGGCAGCACGGGTGCTTGCACCTGGTGGCGAGTGGCGAACGGGTGAGTAATACATCGGAACATGTCCTGTAGTGGGGGATAGCCCGGCGAAAGCCGGATTAATACCGCATACGATCTACGGATGAAAGCGGGGGACCTTCGGGCCTCGCGCTATAGGGTTGGCCGATGGCTGATTAGCTAGTTGGTGGGGTAAAGGCCTACCAAGGCGACGATCAGTAGCTGGTCTGAGAGGACGACCAGCCACACTGGGACTGAGACACGGCCCAGACTCCTACGGGAGGCAGCAGTGGGGAATTTTGGACAATGGGCGAAAGCCTGATCCAGCAATGCCGCGTGTGTGAAGAAGGCCTTCGGGTTGTAAAGCACTTTTGTCCGGAAAGAAATCCTTGGCTCTAATACAGTCGGGGGATGACGGTACCGGAAGAATAAGCACCGGCTAACTACGTGCCAGCAGCCGCGGTAATACGTAGGGTGCAAGCGTTAATCGGAATTACTGGGCGTAAAGCGTGCGCAGGCGGTTTGCTAAGACCGATGTGAAATCCCCGGGCTCAACCTGGGAACTGCATTGGTGACTGGCAGGCTAGAGTATGGCAGAGGGGGGTAGAATTCCACGTGTAGCAGTGAAATGCGTAGAGATGTGGAGGAATACCGATGGCGAAGGCAGCCCCCTGGGCCAATACTGACGCTCATGCACGAAAGCGTGGGGAGCAAACAGGATTAGATACCCTGGTAGTCCACGCCCTAAACGATGTCAACTAGTTGTTGGGGATTCATTTCCTTAGTAACGTAGCTAACGCGTGAAGTTGACCGCCTGGGGAGTACGGTCGCAAGATTAAAACTCAAAGGAATTGACGGGGACCCGCACAAGCGGTGGATGATGTGGATTAATTCGATGCAACGCGAAAAACCTTACCTACCCTTGACATGGTCGGAATCCTGCTGAGAGGCGGGAGTGCTCGAAAGAGAACCGGCGCACAGGTGCTGCATGGCTGTCGTCAGCTCGTGTCGTGAGATGTTGGGTTAAGTCCCGCAACGAGCGCAACCCTTGTCCTTAGTTGCTACGCAAGAGCACTCTAAGGAGACTGCCGGTGACAAACCGGAGGAAGGTGGGGATGACGTCAAGTCCTCATGGCCCTTATGGGTAGGGCTTCACACGTCATACAATGGTCGGAACAGAGGGTTGCCAACCCGCGAGGGGGAGCTAATCCCAGAAAACCGATCGTAGTCCGGATTGCACTCTGCAACTCGAGTGCATGAAGCTGGAATCGCTAGTAATCGCGGATCAGCATGCCGCGGTGAATACGTTCCCGGGTCTTGTACACACCGCCCGTCACACCATGGGAGTGGGTTTTACCAGAAGTGGCTAGTCTAACCGCAAGGAGGACGGTCACCACGGTAGGATTCATGACTGGGGTGAAGTCGTAACAAGGTAGCCGTATCGGAAGGTGCGGCTGGATCACCTCCTTTCCAGAGCTTCTCGCAAAATTGAGCGCTCACGCTTATCGGCTGT
>NZ_LOWY01000018.1:0-1233 GCF_001524185.1 Burkholderia sp. FL-7-2-10-S1-D7
CGTGGACCGGCCAGAGTTTCATAGACACTCACGAGCCGTTTAGCGCGTAGCGCCGCTCAAACTCAATCGGTGAAAGATCGCCGGCGGAACCATGCCGACGAACCGGGTTATAAAACATTTCGATGTAATCGAACAGGTCCGAGGTCGCGGTCGCCCGACTCGGATAGATGCGCCGCTTGATTCGCTCCTTTTTTAGGGCGCTGAAGAAGCTCTCGGCCACGGCATTGTCGTGGCAATTACCGCGCCGACTCATGCTTGGCACCATATGGTGCGCCTTCAGGAATGACTGCCAGTCATCGCTCGTGAATTGACTGCCCTGATCGGAATGCACCATGACACCGGGTCCCGGTTTGCGTTTCCAAACCGCAGCCAACAACGCCTGTAAAACCAGATCGCTGGTCATCGTCGAGCGCGCAGCCCAACCGACGATCTGGCGCGAGTACAGATCCATAACAGCCGCCAGATACAGCCAGCCCTCGTAAGTCCGGATGTACGTGATGTCCGTTACCCAGACCCGGTTCGGTGCGGTTGGCGCGAACTCACGGTTCAGCACGTTGGCGATTACGCCGACCGGACCACCCCGATAGCGGGGCTTGCTGCCATAGCCCACTTCTGCCCGCAGACCTTCGCCTTTCATGAGGCGATGGACGCGGTGACGGCTGCACGTTTCGCCCGATTCACGCAAATCCACCGTGATCTTGCGGTAGCCATAGACGCCGCCGCTGGCTAGCCAGGAATGCTTGATCAAACCGAGCAATCGATCATCCTCGCGCTTGCGGGCTCCAACTGTCTGCCGCTGCCAGACGTAATAGCCGCTGCGATGCACGCCAAGGACTCGGCACATCGAGTGCAGGTGGAACTCGCCGAGATGGGATCGCATGAATGCGTACCTTGCCGTTATCCCTTTGCAAAGTACGCGGCGGCTTTTTTTAGAATGTCGCGTTCCTCGGTCATGCGCTTGAGCTCGGCCTTCAGTCGCCGAACCTCGGCGCTCTGATCCAGTTCCGCCTGCCGCACGACGTCGGGCCTGCCGAACTTCAGTTTCCATGCGTAAAGGCTGTGGGTCGTGATGCCCAAACGCTGGGCCACCTCTGCCACCGAATGACCCCGTTCGGTTACCTGTTTGACTGCCTCGATCTTGAACTCATCCGTGTACCGCTTGCCGCTCATGCTGACCTCCTCGGTTGCCATAAATTATGGCTCGAAGATGTCTACGAAAGGCTGGCCGGTCCA
>NZ_LOWY01000019.1:0-602 GCF_001524185.1 Burkholderia sp. FL-7-2-10-S1-D7
GCGAGGAAGTCCTTCGCGCGATCCGACTTCGGATTCGAGAAGAAATCGTCCTTGCGGTCGTCCTCGACGATCGCGCCCTTGTCCATGAAGATCACGCGGTGGGCGACCTTCTTCGCGAAGCCCATCTCGTGCGTGACGACCATCATCGTCATCCCTTCCTGCGCGAGCTCGACCATCACGTCGAGCACTTCGTTGATCATCTCGGGATCGAGCGCGGACGTCGGCTCGTCGAACAGCATCGCGATCGGGTCCATCGAAAGCGCGCGCGCGATCGCGACCCGCTGCTGCTGGCCACCCGACAGCTGGCCCGGAAACTTGTGCGCATGCGCCTTCAGGCCGACGCGATCGAGCAGCTTCATGCCCTTGTCGGTCGCTTCGTCCTTGCCGCGGCCGAGCACCTTGACCTGCGCAAGCGTCAGGTTCTCGGTGATCGACAGGTGCGGGAACAGCTCGAAATGCTGGAACACCATCCCGACCTTCGAGCGCAGCTTCGACAGGTTCGTCTTCTTGTCGCCGACCGACTGGCCGTTCACGAGGATCTCGCCCTGCTGGAACGGCTCGAGGCCGTTGACGGTCTTGATCAGCGTCGACTTGCCGGAGCC
>NZ_LOWY01000020.1:0-891 GCF_001524185.1 Burkholderia sp. FL-7-2-10-S1-D7
GGGGCTGTTAACTTTCGCGACGAGCTGTTAACCTCAGGCATCGGAACAACCGAGACTGAGGAGATGGGCAAGCCGATCATCGACGACGAGTTGTGGACACTGATCGAGCCGTTACTGCCGCCATCCAAGCCACGGCGCAAGAAGAACCCGGGCCGCCTGCCGGTTTCGAACCGCGCCGCGCTGACCGGCATCTTGTTCGTTCTCAAGACCGGACTGCGCTGGCGCGATCTGCCTGCCGAGATGGGTTGCGGCTCGGGCGTGACATGTTGGCGACGGCTACGCGACTGGCAGGTTGCCGGCGTGTGGGACCGCTTGCACGAGCTGCTGCTCGCGAAGCTGCGAGCAGCAGACCAGATCGACTTCTCTCGAGCTGCTGTCGATTCATCATCGATTCGCGCCGTTGGGGCAGGCCAAAAACTGGGCCAAACCCTACCGATCGCGCGCGACCCGGTTCCAAGCACCACATCGTCACCGACGCCAACGGCACGCCGCTCGCCGCGATCCTGACCGGCGCGAACGTCAACGACGTCACGCAATTGCTGCCGCTGATCGACGCGATTCCGCCGATTCGCGGTTTGCGCGGCCACCCGCTGCACAGACCGCGTGTGGTCTACGCCGATCGCGGATACGACTCCGAGCTACATCGACGCGCGTTGCGCAATCGCGGTATCGAGCCGGTGATCGCCAAGCGCCGTACCGAACACGGCAGCGGCCTTGGCAAATATCGCTGGGTCGTGGAACGCACGCATGCCTGGCTGCATCACTTCCGTCGTCTCCGTATTCGTTTCGAGCGCCGTGCTGACATTCACGGCGCGTTCCTAAAACTCGGTTGCTGCCTGATCTGCTGGAATACCCTCCGGCGCGCCGAACAGCCTTTATGAAACCGTCTCT
>NZ_LOWY01000021.1:0-947 GCF_001524185.1 Burkholderia sp. FL-7-2-10-S1-D7
GGCGGCCTGAACTACAACCTTGAGCTGCGCTGGGACGGCGTGCCGTCGCTCGCGGTCGCGATGGACATGCTCAAGCGTCAGGTCGCGATCACGCCCGCGCCGCAATGGGTGCGCGTGGTCGGCGGTTTCACCGAACACCAGTTCGTCGAGAAGCGCCTGCCGACGATCGAGGAACTCAACGCGGCCGCGCCCGATACGCCGGTATTCATCCTGCACCTGTACGACCGCGCGCTGCTGAACGCGGCTGCACTGCGGGTGGTCGGCTATACGAAGGACACACCCGAGCCGCCGGGCGGCACGATCCTGCGCGACGCCGCGGGCAACCCGACCGGGCTGCTGCTCGCGAACCCGAACGCGTCGATCCTCTACGCGACGCTCGCGAAAGGGCCGAAGCTGCCGTTCGAATACCAGTACAACTCGACGCGCCATTTCATGCGCGAACTGAACCGTCTCGGCGTGACCGGCGTGATCGACGCGGGCGGCGGTTCGCAGAACTACCCCGACGATTACGAAGTGATCCGCAAGCTGCACGATGCCGGCGAGATGACGATCCGCATCGCGTACAACCTGTTCACGCAGAAGCCGAACGCCGAGAAGGAAGACTTCGTGAACTGGACGAAGAGCACCAAGTATCACGACGGCACCGACTATTTCCGCAACAACGGCGCGGGCGAGATGCTGGTGTTCTCGGCGGCCGATTTCGAGGACTTCCGCGTTGCGCGTCCGGACCTGCCGGCGCAGATGGAAGACGATCTCGAAGGCGTCGTGCGCGTGCTCGCGCAGAACCGCTGGCCGTGGCGCATGCATGCGACCTACGACGAAACGATCAGCCGCGCGCTCGACGTGTTCGAGAAGGTCAACAAGGACATCCCGCTCGAAGGGCTGAACTGGTTCTTCGATCACGCGGAGACGATCACCGAAAAATCGATGGACCGGATCGCCGCGCT